>JADLKK010000191.1 GCA_016839025.1 Proteiniphilum sp. | reverse complement strand
ATGCCCTGTGAATGCCCGCATCAGTTTCGGGATCTTCACTCTGCCGATGTCGTCGCAGCTACTGTGGTGGGTGCAACTCTCGAGCAACAGGATATGATCTCCCTCCTGAAGTTTCGAGATGTGCGGCGTTCCCGCCAGATAGGCCTCAAAATCACCCTTCTGTCGGGCAAAAAGGATGCTGAAGCTGGTGAGCGGGATCTCTTCCGGTAATAGTTGTGCGACCTCACCGAACAGCTGACTGTCGGTGATGGCCAGAGCAGGTTTGATGCCTTTGTCCAGGACGACAGGTAACTCGGTTTCCTTCACTACCACAGTGATACAGTCATGATCCAGTGCATCTCGGATCGCCTGATTCTGGGGCAGGATGAGCCGTCCCTCGGGTGCTTCACTGTCAATAGGGGTGATCATCAATACGATCTGTTGTGGAGTGACCAGGTCACCAATCAGTGACCTGTGGAGAAGTGCCGCTTGGGGAATGACCCGCTTCATCGCTTCCACCACCCTCCCCCTGTATGAGTCATCGCCGGTATGCAGATCGATGATCTCAGCAGTGGAATGTTGACCAATGACGGTTTGGGTGATGGCCGCAATCTTGGCGATATCTTTTTTGTTGTGCAGAATCAGGTATGGAACGTCCATCGCTGCAAACTGGTTGATCAGTTGTACCTCATACTCACCGAACTGATTCCCTGCTATCAGCAGCAGCGCACAGTCCACCTTGCTGATTACCTCCTGTGAGCGGCGGATGCGTTGTGATCCCAGCTCACCCAGGTCATCAATGCCGGCGGTATCAATCAACACGACAGGTCCGATACCCGGTATCTCCAGCGATTTTTTCACCGGATCAGTGGTGGTGCCGGGTAATGGAGAGACGATCGAGATATCCTGCCCCGTGAGCCAGTTGATCAGGGTGCTCTTACCGGTATTCCTGCGGCCAAAGATGCCGATATGGATACTGTTGCTGGTCATTGTGTAACGTTGATAGATTGATAGGTACGAGGTTCGATGTCAGACGTAAACCGCTAACCGCTTATCGCTAAAAATAGAGATCCCTCTCTCCCCGTTTGATCCGTTTGATCCGATCGTCTACTTCGACACCAACCGTCTCATTCAGTTGTTTCATGTTACGGTCGATCACTTCCCAGCCTTCCCTGGCAGTCTCTGCAGGAGCGTAGTCTACAAGGTATTCTGCCAGCGTGAGCATCGCGTTGGGGGTGCAGAACCGTTTGATGAAGCCCGGTACCGAAAATTCCATGAAGTGTTCACCGGTGCGTCCCAGCCGGTAGCAGGCGGTACAGAAGGAGGGCAGCATATCCTGTGCCAACAGCTCTTCAATGATTTCGTTCAACGAGCGATCGTCATGAATCAGGAATTGTTCCTTGTTGAGGTCCTGTTTTTGTTCCTTTTGGGTATATCCCCCCAGTTCAATGTGGGTGCCACCGTCGATCTGTGAGACCCCGAATTGTAGCAGCTCATCGCGTAGTGCTGCCGGCTCACGGGCAGTGAGGATCATTCCGGTGTATGGCACGGCAAGGCGGAGGATTGCCACCAGGCGTGAGAAATCCTCATCCGTTACGAAGTGACGATCGCCCAAGTGGAGCATCGAAGCGTCCTTGATCCGTGGGAAGGAGATGGTGTGTGGTCCTACGTTATAGCAGGCCTCCAGATGGTTGGTGTGACGCACCAGTGCCATCACCTCAAATCGCCAGTCATAAAGGCCGAAGAGCGCACCGATACCCACATCGTCCAGCCCTGCTTCCTGAGCCCTGTCGAGCGCTGTGAGTCTATTGTTGTAGTCCGCTTTCTTCCCGCGGAGGTGGTACTGCCGGTAGGCTTCCGGGTGGTAGGTCTCCTGGAAGATCTGGTAGGTGCCTATCCCCGCCTCCTTCACGGTCCGGAATCCCTCGATGGTGAGAGGTGCGGCGTTGATGTTGACCCGCCTGATCTCCCCATTTCCTTTCTTTACCCTGTAAGCTGTTCGTACCGTCTCAGCAATGAACGCAGGGTCATACTCTGCATGTTCACCATATACCAGAATCAGTCTCTTCTGGCCGTTATCCTCCAGTGCTTCGATCTCTTTCACCAGCTCCTCCCCACTGAGTGTTTTGCGTAGCTGCGCTTTGTTTGAGGAGCGAAAGCCGCAGTAGGTGCATTCGTTCGAGCATTTGTTACCCACGTAGAGGGGTGCGAAGAGCACCACGCGGTTGCCGTAAATATTACGTTTCAGCTCCCGGGCACCCTCTTTGATCTTACGGATCTGTGAGGGGGTAGCAGCGTTGAGAAGTGTGGCCACCTCCCGCAGTGTGAGGCGGTGCTTGTTGAGTGAGCGGTCGATGACCCGATCCACTTCCTCATCGACGGGAGCAGTCCGATTGAGGAACGCCCATATCTCTTCCGCATCGATAAATGGTCTCATCGGTTCATCCGGTATGCGGTATGATTCAGGACTGAAATGCATGCGATTGCCTTTGTTTCTTGGTCAGGCAAAGATAAGCATT
>JADLKK010000190.1 GCA_016839025.1 Proteiniphilum sp. | reverse complement strand
GCAGGATATAATCGATTACGCAAAATCCCGCAACCTGGAATCTCTGTACTGCATCACCCTGAAAGAGAACAAGAGGACTTACAGGTTATGTAGCCGGTTCGGCTTCGAAACGGAGAAAGAGGTTACCGACGATACAATCTTGATGAGGCTCTTGCTCTGAACCATCTCCGAAAAAACTGAATTATTCCACCGTAACAGACTTGGCCAGGTTACGCGGCTGATCTACGTCACACCCTTTCACCACGGCGATGTGGTATGCCAGCAGCTGCAACGGGATTACCGACAGTAGCGGAGTCAGGCAAGGAAGTGTCTCCGGCACTTCTACCGAGAAATCGGATAGTCCGCTCACCATCCGATCACCTTCGGTCACTACTGAGATGATCCTGCCCTTGCGGGCTTTGATCTCCTGAATGTTGCTGATCACCTTTTCATAGGTGTCTGACTGGGTTGCGATTACTATGACCGGCATCTCGTGGCTGATGAGTGCGATAGGTCCGTGTTTCATCTCAGCCGCCGGATAGCCTTCGGCATGGATATAGGAAATCTCTTTCAGCTTTAGAGCGCCCTCCAGTGCTACCGGGAAGTTATAACCCCTGCCCAGGTAGATGCAGTTGCTGGCATAGGTGAAAGTTTTGGCATATTGAGCAATCGGTTCGTTCTTTTTCAGGATCTCTCCCACTTTCTCCGGTATCCGGCTTAGCTCCCCTATCAGGTTAAGGTATTCGTCACGGTTGACGGTTCCTTTCTCTTTTCCGATGAGGATGCCCAGCATCGTAAGCACGGTCACCTGCGCGGTGAACGCCTTGGTCGATGCCACGCCGATCTCGGGTCCCACGTGAGTATAACAGCCCGAATGGGTGTTTCGCGGAATGGAGGAGCCCACCACGTTGCAGATACCGAAGATGAATGCTCCTTCTTTCCTGGCCAGCTCCACGGCTGCCAGCGTATCGGCGGTTTCTCCCGACTGGGAGATGGCGATGACGATATCATCCTTATGAATTACCGGCTTACGGTAGCGAAACTCGGACGAGTACTCCACCTCCACCGGGATACGGGCAAACTCCTCGATAGCATACATGCCTATCTGTGCCGCATGCCAGGAGGTTCCACAGGCGGTTATGATGATGCGGCGGGCATTTAGGAATTTCTCCCGGTTATCGATGAATCCGGCCAGGGTGATGTTATCGCCCTCCACGTTCACCCGTCCCCGCATGCAGTCGTTCAAGGTGTGCGGTTGCTCGAAGATCTCCTTGAGCATAAAATGAGGATAGCCCCCTTTTTCGAGCTGGTTGAGTGTCATTTCCAGCTTCTGGATCCGAGGCGTTTTTTCGATGTTGGTGATGGTCCTGATCCTCAGGGGTTCGTCACGATGGATGGTGACGATCTCCTCATCGCCAATGTAGGTCACCCGGTCAGTGTATTCAATGATAGGAGTGGCATCCGACCCGATAAAATACTCATCTTCACCGATGCCTACAACCAGCGGACTACCCTTTCTGGCAGCCACGATCTGGTCGGGATTGTGTCGATCCAGCACAGCAATGGCATAGGCACCCACCACCTGGTTCAGGGCCAGCTGTATCGCGGAGGATAGGTCGGTGCCGTTGCTCTTCTTCATGAATTCGATCAGCTGTACCAGCACCTCGGTGTCGGTTTCACTCTGAAAAGTGTATCCTTCACTGATCAACCCCTCTTTCAGGACTGCGTAGTTTTCGATGATTCCGTTGTGGATAATAGCCAACTCTTCCGATTGTGAATAATGGGGATGGGCGTTGTGCCGGGAAGGTTCTCCGTGGGTTGCCCAGCGAGTATGGGCAATACCGATGGTACCGGCCACATCTTTCTGCCCTGCATATTGCTCCAGTTCACACACTTTCCCTTTGGTCTTGTATACCTTGAGGACACCTTCGTGGATCAAGGCGATCCCGGCACTGTCATAACCGCGATACTCCAGCCGGTGGAGCCCCTTGATGAGGATCGGATAAGCCCCTCTCTTACCAATATAACCTACAATTCCGCACATCTGCTGATATTTTTTTGTGACAAAAATAAGAAAAACATCTGAAAAAATCTCATCAAAACTACAGCAGTAGAAGAGGTGCTGGAATATTGACTTCTATTGCAGATAGCAGGTATTCGGTATTTGCAGGAGGAACTTATCCAACCCACCTCAATCTCCCTTGGTAACACCAAAAAAATCCGTTTTATTATTGATTATAAGATGTGTGCCAGAGTTGAGGTTTACTTCTCGCCTTGTTGTATGTATTCGTTAAAACGCTGTTAATTCTTCTTTATCAATCTAACCGACATAAAGTAGTTAGGATCATTATAGCCAACATGATTTTCTATCTTCTCAACTGCATATCCGCTGTCGTTAACTTTCATATAGTAGCCATCGTTTGTCCAGTACATATTCTCTGTTCCGGCACCATTAACTCTTACATCCATATTGATTGTGCCATGAAAGTTTGAAATGATTAACCAACCATCTTTATCAGTT
>JADLKK010000046.1 GCA_016839025.1 Proteiniphilum sp. | reverse complement strand
CGGGCGAAACAAATCGCGTTGTCCTTTTTCCGGTAATTTCCCTAACATGATTTGCAGAGTTTTAGTACCTAAAGATACAAAATATTGCAAAAAAACACAACTGTTTATGAGGTTATTTTACTGAATATCTGATAAATATACGCTTTTAAGGAGCGACTATTTATAGTAAAGATTGTCCCTTTCATCAAAAATAGTCATTTTTCCGATACCGGAACAGGGAAAACATTCAAGGTGAACCCCAAAGGTTTTCTGCCATTGGAATTCACCTTGAATGGGTTGGGTGATTCAGGTCAATCCCTGTAGTCGACCCAGACCTTCATCTGGCCGGGAGCCCGGTTGTCCCAGAGGTAGTAGGGGACAAAGCGGATGGTATCTTCACCGTGGAGAGCATCGATCACCACCACCTCGTCGGTGAGCATGGTCGCTTTCTGCCCGATATACCGGGTATCGGCGGTCAGGTTGATTCCATCGAATGACGGGTTGTCTACCTCCTCCACACAGTAGACCAGCGGTCCCCGTTGGATGGCCCTCTTCCCTGCATTCGCGGTCACCCGCGGGTCTGCCTGGATCACCTCCACCGGCATCTCCAGCGTGAGTGATACCTTATCACCCCTCTTCCAGCTCCTCTCAATCACGGCATAACCCTGTTCAACCGGAACATTCTCCAGCTTCTCGCCATTCACCGTAATCGAATAACTCTTGCACCAACCGGGAATTCTAAGCCGCATCTCTTTCCGAAGCGTCTTCTTCAGCTCTTCCATGCTAATCTCCACCTTCCCGTCCCACGGGTAGCGGGTCTGCTGTTTCAGGGTGAGGCTCTCTTTCCCCAGGTCGATCTTTGCGCTGCTTCCGATATAGAGGTTTACCCACAGGGCATCGCCCGACACGCCGTAGATGTAGTTGCCCACCGACGGCAGGAAGCGGGAGATCTGGCTCGGACAGCAGGCGGTTCCATACCACTCCTTCCGGTGGTGGTCACCCCTCGACGCCAGCGGATTGACATAGAAGAAGCGGTCTCCTTCCAGTGAGATTCCGGCCAGTGCCCCGTTGTAGAGCGATCGCTCCAGCACGTCGGTGTATTTGGAGTCGCCCGTCAGCTGATGCATGCGGCAGTTCCACAATACCATTCCCACCGAGGCGCAGGTCTCGCAATAGGCTTCGTAGTTGGGGAGGTCGTAGGGCCGGGTGAACCCTTCGTTCTGTCTTGAGGAGCCGATACCGCCGGTGATGTACATCTTCCTTAGAACCACATCGTCCCATAACCGGTCCAGGGCCTCAATATAGTCCTTTTCGCCGGTCAATGCGGCCACGTCGGCCATGCCGCAGAAGAGGTACATGGCCCTGACGGCATGTCCCGTAATCTTGCTCAACTCCCTGACCGGGAGTTCATCCTGGTAATACTGCCGGTTCCAGGGACCGTTGGGGCCCCGGTTCCCATAGCCATGTCCCCGCTCCTCCAGGAGCCAGTAGGCAAAATCGAGATACTTCTTCTCGCCGGTCACTTCGTGCAGCTTAACCAGGGCCAGTTCAATCTCTTCATGTCCGGGTACCCAATGCCGTTTGCCCGGACCGAATTGGCTCATCATGTGCTCTATCATCCGGGTAGCCGCCTTCAGCAATTTATCCTTGCCGGTTGCCTTGTAGTAGGCAATGGCCGCCTCCAGTAGATGTCCTGCGCAATACATCTCATGCTTGTCCATGTCGGTCCAGCGGTTTTCCAGTCCTGTCAGCGAATAGAAAGTGTTGATGTAGCCATCCTCCTCCTGTGCTGCCACAAAGAGGTCGATCCACTTGTCGCACTTCTTCTCCAGTTCGGGGTCCGGTTTGTTGACCAGACTGTAAGCCATCCCCTCCAGTGCTTTGTAGACGTCGGAATCGTCGTAGAAGATGCCGGAGTGTTCGCCTTCATCCTTCGCCGCATTCATGAAGTTGCGGATCCGGCCCGTCTTGTTCTCAATCTGGTCGATGCAGACGGGCAGAGTGGTGGTAGCGTGCCTTTCCAGCCGGGGAGACCAGAAGTCGTCGTTGATGGTTACCTGTGAGAAATCGACCTGACGGATCTTTTTCGTGGCAGGCTGCTGCTCCGTCCCCGAGGAGTGGCATCCCCATGCGAGGAGGGGAATCAGCAGGTAAAAAGTGATAGATGATTTTCTCATGAGCTAACTGTTTTAGGCTGTATCTTGCAAACTATTTTCTCGTAACCGGGAATTCGGTGATCCGCAATGTGGTACATCCATAGGGAATCAGCGTGATCTCCTCTTCCGGAAGGGTCTCGGCCTGATACTGCACACTGTAGGGCAGTGGGCCGGCTGAACCGTTGTACTTCTGCCATTCTGGGAGCCGTTTCCCTTTTGTCTTGATCTCGATGGGGGCATTGACGCTGTTCCAGGGGTAGCCGTTCATCCCCTTTTTGACAACCTGGAACTCGCTCGCGATATTCTCCTCCCTGATCGACTCCTCCTTCAGGCAGTAGTTCCATGGAGAGCTGCTGTGTACTTCGTAGTACCAGTTGCCGTACCTTGTTCCAAACTTGTGGTCGTCGGGCACCTTGACCCACTTCTCTTCCATTTTCAGGGCATAAACCAGCGGGCCTCTTTCCACGACGGCCGAACCTTCATACCAGCGGGATACGGTCACCTTCATCGGCAATACCAGTTCCACCTCGTCGCCAGATTTCCAGACCCTGGAGATCCGCTCCATCTCGCCACCCGCTTTATTACCGAGGGGTTCACCGTTTACACGGAGTTCTGCCTCCTCACACCAGCCCGGAATACGTAAATAAAGTGGGAATTCCACAGATTCCGTCGCCTTGTCGGGAATATCTATCCTGAACCGGATGGTTTCATCGAAGGGGTAGTCGGTTTTCTCCTCAATCTTCACCAGGGTGCCCTGGCCAACTTTGGCAGTTACCACGCAGGGCGAGTAGTATAATGCGGCTAGACCGTTGTCGTCGGAGGCATACCAGAGATGTCTCGTGAATTTGGGCCACCCTTGGTGCAGGTTCGACGTGCAGCAGGGATATCCGGTCAAGAGGCCAAATAGCTGATCGGTCCCGTGGTAGCAGGTGACGAAGTTCCTGGGGGTTCTCGATACCTCCACCTGGTTGAGCTGCTGGTAATATTGGCGCGCGTCGAAATCGTCTGAAATCTGGGTGGGCAATGCGTTGAACGATACCCGCTCCAGCCAGTCGGCCCACTCGACGCTGCCGGTAATCTCAATCATCTTCTCCAGGGAGAACATCAGTTCAACCGTGGTGCAGAGCTCGGAACCCTGTGTCGGGTTGCCGGTGTGCAGCAGCTCATCGCCTCCATATACCCCGATGGGCCAGCCGTGGGTCCTCATCAGGTCTTTGTATCCCTGCCGGATCGCTTCGATATGTCTCTCGTCGCCGGTTGTCTGATAACGGATGACCGGCTGCTTCATCCCCTGTGCCAGATTGACACAGTGGACGCTGAAGAGCGAGGAGAGCATCTCCCTCTCCTCAAAGGCGGTTGTCCAGTCCATCGTCTGCTCGGTTATCAGGTCGCCCAGCTCGAGCAGAAACTTCTCGCCGGTCAGGTTATAGAGCCAGTAGACCACCATCAGGTTGTCGCCGCCCCGGTAGTGTCCCCAGCGGGTCCAATGGTTGAGCGGGGTTTCGGGCAGTTCCTTTAGCTGATATCTGAAGTAGTTGAGCATGAATGGGATGACCCGCTCATCGTTGGTGGCCTCATAATATTGTTTCATGAACTTCAACACCACCATTTTGGGCCACCAGTCGCGAGCGTTGTTCCGCTGCAGCCCCTCCTCGGGTTCACGATCTTCGGAAGGTCCGAAATAGCCTGCGGAGTCTTGGCTCTGCAGCACCCATTCCACCCAGGGCTGAACCTTCGCCTTTAACGAGTCGTCGTCGAGGATATATGCCAGGGGCAGCAATCCGTCGATCCAGTAAGGTCCTCTTTCCCAGACGTCGCCGTCACCGCCGAGCCAGCCGTTGCGCGGGCCCATCACCTGGGGATAGAGGGAGTCGAGATGGCCGGTCATTCCATCTTTCATCTTCAGCAGCTGCTCTTTCAGCCATCCTTCGGGTCTGACCTCCCCCAGGGGAAGTTCTATAAAAGGTTTGGCAATCAGTGGTAATCTGTTTTGAAGATATAGGCTTGTGGGAGGTTGCCCTGTTTGCTTTGGGGTGCACATAGTGGTTAAAAAGATAAGGGTTGTTAATAAAATGGTACCTAAGCAACTTTTCTTCATAATGCTAAAATTTTACTGATCCTACTAAATGATTCTATTTTGATTTATAATGCATCCTTCACACATCGGAACCCAACGGTGGCTTTTCTCTCGAATCCCGGAGAGAGCCGCAACAGATACTGTCGGTAGTTGAGTTCGCGGGGGCCTCCCTGTACATACCAGAAGCTCGATTTCGGCATGAAATAACTTCCTCCCTTGACCATGATGTAGCGGTAGGTGGTGTTGTCATACACATCGCTGGTCAATTGCCAGACCGACCCGACCAGGTCGTAGAGGCCATACGGATTGACTCCCTTTTCATATTTCCCGACAGGGTAGAGGTAGCCGTCGCCCAGATTGCAGCGGGTGGAGTCGATACCCCTGATATGCCATACCGAGAGGGTATTGGTGATGAACTCCTCTTCCCGTTCCACCGGCGTCTCCTGAATCCAGGGCCACTCATTGCCTGCTTCGGTTTGTGCGGCATACTGCCATTCAACTTCGGTGGGGAGCCGCTTCCCTGCCCATCTGGCATAGGCTTTGGCATCTTCGATCGTGACGTAGATGACAGGGTAATCCTCCTCGCCGGGAGGAATCTTCCCGTTTACCCAATGCTTCAGAAAATTGGTGGTATCCTTTGGCTGATAACCGGTTGCCCTGATGAACTCCCGGTATTGCCGGTTGGTTACCGGGTAACGGTCCATGAAGAAGCTCTTCATGAAGATCCTCTCCCCATTCTCTGTGGGATGGGGGGGATAGGGGATAAATGAGTCGCCTGTACGGTAATTGTCGCATTGGAAATAGCCCGAGGGGATGAACACCATCCCTTCCGGCGCGGTGGCGGCAGGCTCGGTAGTCTCGGCTTCAGAGAGGAGGCGTGCTGTGCCGGGGGTGATGTTGATGATCCGCTCATCGATAACCTCCTCGCCCTGCATGGCCTGAATCACAAATTTTCCCTCATATCCGGGAAAGTGGTGTAGTAGTCTGATAGAGTGCCCGCCGATGCCGAATGTGGCAGCCCGCTTGCCGTAGGTTGGCAGGCCGGCCCAGAGCCGGATGCTGTCGCCCTCGCTGCTCGAGAAGGTCAGGAGGTCACCCTCGAGCCTTACCTTCAGCCGTGCCGGAAAGAGGGCGATGGCGGTGACCGAGCTTTCGTTGTTGGTCCCCAGGTCAGCGATATGGAACCCCTGGAGCGATACTTTCAGGTAGTGCTTTCCGTTGATGCTGTTTACCTCCAACTCCTCATGACGGAGGAGATCCAGGTAGTGCTCATTGTCACCCGGAGGCTCAACTTCGAATAGGTTGCCGCAGAAACCTTCGGGATGCAGGTTGAATACGGTGTAGAGGGTTTTGGACAGACCGAGCCACCGGTTCACGTAGATGCTGTCTGCGAGTGTGGGGATCAGGGGGGTGTATGCCGCCTGCAAGAAGTTGTTGCTGTGTTCCCGCTGTACCCGCAACAGTTGCCCCCAATAGCGCAGTTGTTCATCGGACCAGCCGAATCTCCCCGGCGGAAAACTGTTGATCTCGGTTCCGTGTCCGTTGAAGAAGGAGATGTTGAACTCCCTTCGTATGGGTTCCCTGGCCTCCTCGGCCACTCTGAAGATGGCAAACTCCGGCTTGATAAATTTGTTTAGGTTGAGCAGCGGGGGGTAATAGAGGGCATTGTGCACCCTTCCCGAAACGATTCCCTGCATGTCGCGGGGGACCGCCATCCCCTCGCTGTACATCACCACCCCCTTCCTGGCGGCGTCAACAGCATCCTGCAACTCCTTGCTCGATGCTCCCCTCGTGTCGAGCACAAAGCCGTCGATGTCGGCAACCCGGGTGATGTTGCTCATGCCATCTAGATGGTCCTCGTCGGACCGGGTGCTTTCGTCCCATGGATTGTAGCAGAGGAAGAAATAGGCGCCGTTTTGATGGCATATTTCCGATATCGCCTTTAGCTGGTCGAAGCCTCTCGGCAGATCGCGGAACATGTCCCACTGGTTGCGCTGGTCCATGCCCAATGCGGGCCAGGTGGGCCAGATCCCGAAAATGTCGTATCCGCCCATTAGCTGTTTCATCTTTTTGAGGTAATCCTCGACGTGATACGACCCGTCGGCCTGGTCATAAAAGCGTCTGTCCCACGCCATCATCAGGTTGGCGGCATAACAGTTTCGGATCCATTGCAGGTCTTCCCGCTCAAAGAGGCTGTTGTCGAAGGTGCCGGGAGCAACATCATAGAGGTATCGCTCCTGAAACATCAGCCTGAGCCCGTTTTGCCACTCTCCCCGGTAGCTCTCCAGCCAGAGGGCGTATTGGATGGAGCCTCCCGGATGGAGGATGGTTTCAAACCGTTTCAGTCTTCCGTTCTGCAGGCTTTTGTTGTCGCGGCGGGTCAGTGCCACCAGGTGGTTGTCGCCGTCGGTCTCCACACAGGAAAAGCCCAGTTCCCAGGCGTTGTCGGGCAGAATAACGTTAACCGGACTATAGCCGGGCCTGAAGAGATATGAGCGTGACAGGTAGTGTGACCCCCTTCCCGTAATGTAGATATGGCGATCATCCCTGCCCAGCGGGACCACATTGTGCAGGCAGAGCGTGTCGCCTGAGATATTCCTGAAGGTAATGACCATCTTGATTCCGGGAGCCGGAGTAACCTGGCTGCAGGATATCTCCACTTTATCTGACAGTTTCTCGGTGGAGTGGATGGTTTCATCCAACTGGTAGGATATCAGGGGCAATTTCCGCTCCATTCGGATCTCAGGGCCAAAAGAGCGGATGAGGAGCGGGTTGTTCTTTTCAAAGACCAGTGGTCCAGGATTTTGCCCGTTCATGGACGCCGGCATGGCCAGCGAGAGCAGTATGAAGAATAACCATATCTTGTTTCCTTTCATAGTCGTCACTGTTGTTGCATTCATTGAAAGAGGCGACACGATTATCTGGCGGCTGATTCCGCCAACATGGCGCCTTGATAGTCGACCACATAGTACCACCAGTCGTTGAACTTGCCATCCCGGGGGTTTATTCCCCGATAATGGGGCAGGTGGCCTAGATAATAGGTCATCCAGCCCAATTGCCATGAGCCGTCGGGATTGCCCCATTCAGTCCGGTTGATCTTCCGTTTCTTCTTCCCCTGCAGGTAGGGGTAGTTGAGCCATTCATCCACATAGCTTTCGATATAGGTTTCGTTGCCAAAGTCGTAGTCATATTGCCCGTTTGGCGGATAATGGACATTCCCTACCTGTGCCGCGCCCTTCTCATACCTCTCATATCTCAATCCATAGGCGGAGAAGAGTTCCCAGGTGGTCAGGTCGGATAATTCCGGTTTCTGTTCGTAATTCCACCATCCATATACCTGCATCATGGTCGATTCGAAACGGTGGCTGAAGCTCTCCAGCGCACAGGCAAGATTCCGCTCGTAATTTAGCCCCATGACCGATAGAAGCTTGTCTGAGGGGAAGGTGTCGTCGGGCGGTGAGTTGATCCAAAATGCATTCTCACCCATCATGTGCGATTCATACATACCGGAGTAGGGAAAGCTCCAGACCCACACCTCATCTATTTCTCCCCTGTTGAGGGCGAGGTCAAACTGGTAGTGGCGCACCATCGATCGGTAATCGTAGGAGGTGCCAACGGTCTTGAAGGTTTTCCAATCCTTCTCCTGGAGCAGTGAAATAATCTCTTCCAGGGAGAATAATCTTTTCTGCGGGTCATTCTTCAGGAAGGTAAAGAAGCGGTCGGCATGATGTTCGCTCACTATTTGAAAATCAATCGTGTAGTCCGAAGCCTTTTCGAGTGCCGCTTCATATCTTCTGCAAAGCTCCACCGGATCGTTCCAGAGAAAATGGTAACCAGGCGTAAGGAAATATTGGTGAAAACGTTTTCCCGTCGACGGAATGATGGGGTTTTCATAAACCACCGCCACCTTGACCACCTTGGTTCCGGCATTTCCATTCTCCAGTTGAATGCTGAAGGAGGCATCTTTTAGCCATTTTGACCTCAGTTGAATTTCCGCCTCTTTCCGCAGGTTTCCCTGGTAGATATTGAGGAAATAGTGCCCCTTCTCTTGGGCATAAACCGACAGGAGGCCGTCGGGATTGGTCTCTCCGCTCATCACGATATTATTCCCCTGCTCCCTCTCTTCCGGAGAGAGGTAGAATTCAACGGTGGCTCCGGCAACCCGCTTTCCGTCAGGATCAGTGACCGTAATGCGGAGATCTGCCAGATGATCGCGGTTTTCACTTCCCGGTTTGCATGCACCGGGGATGAGCAAGACCAGAATGAGGAAGATGCCACTCCCGATTAACCATGTTGAGGGTCTGCTTGGATTCTTCATTAAGTTGGCGTTAATTAATGGTTTAGGGTCAAACTATCCCGAAATTTCAGGATGGTTTGACCCGGAATGGTGACACTCTATTTCAACACGATGAAATGGTGGGTATGCCCATCATTCATCAGCAGGTAGCGGGTGATGTCCAAAACGGTGAGGTCATCCTTTTCAATCCTCAGGTAGTAGATCCCTTTCGATTTTTCAGCATCCAGATCAGGCTGGAAATCCTTGAAGGTGAAGATTGCTTTGCCGTCGGCACCGGTGGTCCCGCTCAGGAAGACATTGGTATTGTTGTCGCGATCGGCCTGGGTCTTGAAGATCTTCACCGTGGCATCCGAGACAGGTTGTGTCTGGTTGTCATCGCTGAAAACCTGGAGATGAAACTCCCAGGGAATGGACTTCTGGAACTCTTCGAAGATCCCTGATCTGTCACAGGAGAAGAGAAATATGGATAGCAATATGCATGTTAAAAGTCTCGTAGCTTTCATAGGGTCACATTTTAATATGTTGTACATAATGGAAATGGATTAAAACTCATACTCTTCGTACCTCTCCTGCTCTCCACCAAAAGAGTAGGATTCCAGATCGTAGAAACTGAGTTCGAGTATAGGAATCGGCAACTGACGGAACGAGCGTGTCGTCAACTGGAATTTGTCGATTGGTGTCCGCCGCCTGTCATAGAACGGAGTGGCGGTGTAGGCGTAACCGCACTCTACAAACCGTTCGTAGTAGATGGCTTCCATGATCTTATCCTTGGTGGATGTATCGGTGATGTCATTGAGATGTCCCCGGTTGACCCGAGTCAGGTTGACCAGTTGGACAGCCTTGGCCGTCTCGTTGGTTTGCAGTGCGGCTTCGGCATAGAGCAGATCAGACTCCGCTTTGGTGAAGAAGTAGAGATCGCCCTCTCCCGATTGCTGTCCTGTTTCTGAAAACCGTTTCAGAGCGTATGAACTGTACTTGCTGTAACCATCGTAAGAGAGACCTCCGGTGGGAGTATTCACGTCGGGGTAGTAGATGAAGTCGGTTCCCAGCCGGTAGTCGGGAGACTGCGCTTCAGGCAATGTCTGTCCCTGCCCGAAGTCGGTAGGCAACGGCCAGATGGCGCCCGGATCCCCCGGATAGGCCATCATGTTGATCACCCTCATGCCGACGCGGCCCCACTGGTTGCCGCCCGGCCAGGAGGCTGCGGCGTACGACCATTCATCCCAGCCCTGCAGCGGAAGTGTGGCCTTCACGTCCTGAGCCAGTCCGTCGGAGATATATTTCTTCACCCTATTCCAGTCAACAGAACTGTACTCCTGCTTGGTTCTCGGGTGGTAGGCGATTGCCCGTGCCGCCATGAAGTTGGCAAACTGGCGCAGCTTGACGTTGTTGCCCACGATGTCGGAGGGCATCATGCCGGAGAAGTTAGTGAAATTGTGCGTGTTGCAGATCTCAATGCACTTGTCGAGATAGGAGAGTGCCAGCGACTGGGCTTCCGATGCAGGCCTGATGTCATCGGCCGTAATGGATTGGATGTCTGAATCTTCAGTGATCAGGAAACACTGGTCGAACAGCAGGCTCAGTTCGGTATAGAAAGCCCCCATCAAGAAGTAGCAGTTGGCCAGGACCTTGTATGTCCGATCCTCGTTGTCCTCCTTGTAGACCATCCCCTTCTCTGCGATGGTGGCCAGCATATTCCTGACGGTGCTGATCTTGCTGTAATGGTTGTACCACAAGGTGCGGGGGAACCCGGCATTCTTGTCGCTGTTCGGTATCATGGGCTTTTCGTAGCCTCTTCGGTAATAGTATACCTGGAGGTTCCAGTTTCCGGCGCCGGCGGTAAAGGCATCGGAGTTGGTTGCCAGAATCCAGGTGTCGCCGTCGTATGCTCCCAACATGTGGTGCCACCAGTTGTTGTAAGCGCCTCCAATCAGCGACGGGTACTGGTTGATATCGCCCATGACCGTCTCAATATCCGGATCATACTCGTTTTTAATGTCGAGGCCGGAGAAATAGGGTTCACAGGAGGTCACTCCGAAAAACAGGATGATGAGTAGATATATTGCTCTTTTCATAATGGTAGTCTTTAAAATTCGATTGTTATTGTACCGGTAACCGTTCTGATATCGGATGGATATTTGGGCGTGTCGGAGCCGTTCAGCGTTCCGCTTTCAACGGTACGGGTCTCCGGGTCGGGACCTGAATAATTGGTCAGGGTAAAGAGGTTCCTGCCGACAATACCACATTTGACGCCGTAGATATAGGGAATATTCCATTTCTGGAGCTGTTTTTGGGTGATGTTGTAGTTCAATGACAGCTCCCTCATTTTCAGGAAGGTCGCATCCTCAGTAAAGGAGGCCCTGGAGTGCTGGTTCAGGTAGTTCATCGGCTTCCGCTTGTCCCATGAACGCTCTGACATGTCCCAGAATGCGGCGTTCCGCCCTGCGAACGACATGTATACCTTGGTGTTGTTGTAGAGAACCCCTCCCTGTTGCCACGACATGGTGAAGTAGAGCATCCAGTTTTTGTAGCTCAGCACGTTCATCAGGTTCATGTTGAAGTCGGGGATCATGTTTCCAAGATATTCATTCTGCGAGGTGTCGCCATTTTCGTCCAGAATAGACATCTTGGCCTCGTCGCGGGTGCCGATCAGATCTTTACGGACCACATAGCCGTAATTATTGATGGTGAAGAGATCCTCCACGCTCTGGCCTGGCTTGATGAGCTTGCTGGTTTTCACCTGGTCGAGCGAGGTGGCAAATTTGCTGGAGTAGAGCTTGCCATACTTCTCATGTGAAGCCACCTTGGTGTAGCCGATCATGAAATCGGGCCGTCCCAGTTCGCCAACATACTCGGTCAGCTTATCCCAGGTCAGGGTGGCATCCCATCTCCAATCCTTGTTTTTCAGCAGGTTGGTGGTCAGCGACACTTCATGGCTGTGGACAAAGAACTCGCCAATGTTGATGTTCTGATATTGAAATCCGGTAACACCCGATACAGTCATCACGTAAGGCAGGTCGGTATTCCGCTTATAGGAGTAGGAGTAGGTGAGGTCAAAACGGTCGAGAAACCGGGTGTCGATACCCACCTCCAGCTCCTGGGAGAGGGCCGGTTTCAGTTTCTTGTTACCCAGCTGTGCACCACCGTAGAGAGTTCCATTGCTCAGCGAGAAGGTCTCATACTTGGCACCGTAACTGGGCAATATGCCTGCGGTACCGTAAGATACCCTCGGCTTCAACATCTGGAAGTGGGGAATGGTGAAATCTTCGGTTGCATTCCATGCTCCCGAAATCCTGTAGTAGGTCTGCCACATGTTGTCGTCGCCGATGACCGAGGAGCCATCCCGCCGGATCAATCCGTCAAAGATATATTTCCCTTTGTAATCGAGGTTACCTACTGCGGTAAAGCTATTGGAGACAACCCGGCTGCCCCAGGATGAGTGGTCTCTGGTGTCGGGATCGGCCAGTTCGAGGGAGACGTTGTTCATCCCCGAAACTGCCAATCTGGAGCCGTTGCCCCATAGCCCTTCACTCTTCTCATCCTCGTAGAGGTATTGCAGTCTCAAGGTGGTGGTCAGATCGTCGAATGATTTAGTCAACAGGCCGCTGGCCTCCAGATTGTGTTTAAAGGTGTTTCCGGACCCTTTGTAGACATAACCCTCGTCGCGGATGCTACCGTCGGGGTAATTGACCAGCAGGCGCCCCTTCGGTGTCAGATCCTCATCCTGGTAGTGGAAGAGATCGATGTTGTAGTTGACGTTGAAGGTGGACCAGGTGGTGGGGATATATTTGATGCCGTAACTTCCCAGGAAACGGTTGGCTGTTCCCCGTTGAATCTTGTTGTTGATGTCATAGAGGGGGTTGATGTTGTTTCGGGTGGAGACAATGTTGGGGTTCACCTTGTAGGGTGTTCCGTCCAGGTTGTCGGCCAGGAAGTCGGCATTTGGGTCGGCATAGTAGATGTCGTCGAAATTGACAGAACGGCGGTCATTGATGGTTCTGACATACAGGTTCGAGAAGGTGAGGGTGACATTCTCAGTGGCCTTGGTATCGAGGTTGACCCTGAAGCTGTGCCTCTTTACCCCGTCCAGATCGCGGATGATACCGGGATTGTGGGTATACTGGATGGAGGTATAGTAATTCATGTCGCCATCCTTGGATCGCCCGGTCAACCCTGCCGTAGTGGAGTTGAAGAGCCGGGGCGTGAAGAAATCCTTGTAGGCGTCGTGGTCCATGATATATTTGTTGTCCCAGACCTGGTCATCATCCAGGATGCCCCGCATCGGCTGGCCCGCCTCATCCAGCTTGTGGCCGTGGGCAGTTGTCCTCTCCGGGAGAAAGCCGATCCAGTTGCTTCCTAGCTCGCTTTTTACCGATACGCGGGTTGTTCCGCTCTGCAGGTTGCTTCCCCGTTTTGTGATGATGTTGACTACACCACCGGCAGCTTTTGCACCATAGAAGGAGGCGGCAGCCGCACCCTTGATCACCTCCACGCTCTCCACATCCTCCATGTTGATATCTTTCAATACACCGCTGGTGATGACTCCGTCGATGATGATCAGCGGCTGGTCATTGCCGGTGAATGAGGTGGTACCACGAAGTTGTATCATCGGCTCTTCCATCGGGTTTCCACTGGCCGTGAAGACCTTGATTCCGGGCATCTTTCCCGAAAGCGCGCTGGCCACGTTGAGGGCCGGAACTTCGGTGATGATCTCCTTGTTGATCTTCTCCACGGTAAACGACAGTTTCTCTTTGGATGTCCCTTTGGCCACACCGGTCACGATGACCTCCTGAAGGAGTCTGGTGTCTTCTTCCAGGACGACTTCAATATAGGAGCGGTTGGCGGTGGAGATTGTTGTTTCATGGAATCCGATATAGGAGACCTGGATGGATGCCCCTTCCTTTACCTGCAAGGTAAACTCTCCGTTGATGTCGGTTACGGTTCCGTTGGTTGTTCCCAATTCGATCACGTTGGCCCCGATGATCGCTTCCCCGTTCTGGTCAATGATCTTTCCGTAGATTCTCCTTGTCTGTTGCTGGGCCACTTCTGTAACTGTCTGGATGTTGGGGTTGCGATCACTCTCGACATTGGCGGGGTAACCGGAACTACCCTGTGCCGTCATCGAGCAGATGAGCAACCCGAGTAACAACCACAATTTCATGTTTGCATTCCTTTTGCCGAACAGATATTCGACTAAATCGCGTGCGATTGGACTGATGTTTTTCATACTCGTCTGTTTAATAGTACCGTTTTCGTTAAAAAAGTTGATATTGTTAAGAGTAGAATTTTGCCGGTGCCATGGCAAACACCCTACCTCCTGTTTTTATTTTCAAAGGTGTGTTAAATAAGATTTTCAGGGGTGTAAAATCAGTTCAAAAATGTGCAATATCGTACCAAAATAGCCCGGAATAGGTTAAAAATCCTTTGGCAGTATGCCGAACTGCTTGTAAAAACATTTCGAGAAATAGTTGGGGGAGCTGAAACCCACCATATAGGCGATTTCACTTATCTGATACTGTCTCTCCCTGATCAGTTCGGCCGCCTTTTTCAGCCGGATTAGCGTGATGAACTCATTGGGGGTCAATTCAGATATCACCCTCACCTTCCGGTACAGGGTGGAACGGCTGACTGCCGCCTCTTCGGCGATCTTGTCGATATTGAGGTCGGGATCACTGATATTCTCATGGATAATGTCGATGATCTTCTGCATGAAAAGCTCATCTGCCTTGGAGTGTGATATATCCTTGAAGGCCATCTCCGGTGACTTTCTGAAAAGCTCTATCATCCTGCGCCGGTTTTCCAGGAGGTTTTCGATCCGGGCCAACAGGTATTCGGTAGAGTAGGGCTTGACGATATACTCGTCGGCTCCGGTGTTGATTCCTTCGATCCTGGCTTCGAGAGCATGTTTGGCCGTCAACAGGATAACAGGGATGTGGCTGAACTTGATGTTGTCCTTGATGGCCTGGCAGAGCTCCAGTCCATCCATGACCGGCATCATGATATCGGTAATCACCATGTCCACATGGTGTTTCTCCAGTATCTCCAGCGCCTCCATCCCGTTTCCACACTGAATGAGGTTGTATCTGGGACTGAGCTGGTTATAAAGCAGGTGCTGGAAATCGCGGTTATCTTCAATCGTCACGATGGTAGACCGCTTTTTCTCATCGGATGGCAACGGGTGGAGGCAGAGCTCGGCCTTCCCTTCCTCAGCCGTTTCGTTTTCATTGATCAGCAGGGTCCTCTCCTGATGGTTGGGCAGGGTGAGCACGAAGATTGTCCTTTTCTCCTTCGAGTTATCGCAGTAGATCGACCCCTTGTGGAGCTCAACCAACGATTTGACGAAGGCCAGCCCCAGACCGGTCCCCTTTTTGTTGTGGTTTAACTTGAAGAGCGGCTCGAAAATCTTGTCGAGATACTCATCGGGGATGGTATTGCCATCATTCTCCACGATAATCCTGAAATGGTCGTCGGAGTGCTGCAGTTCCAAGATGACTATCGATGCTGAATATTTCAGCGAGTTGGAGAGCAGGTTGCTGATAATCTTGATGAATACCTCCCGGTCGATGTCGGCCAGGTGCGAGCTGGAGGAGTAGTTGGTGGTGAGGGTGATCTGCTTCAGTTCGAAGCTGGGCCTGAAGATATCGATGATCTCCTCGAGTACCTGTACCACGTCGACCCGGATGAAGTTCAACCTGAGGGATTTCGACTCACTCTTTCTGAAATCGAGCAGTTCGTTGACCAGTTTGAGCAGCCGGTTGACATTGCGCTGGACGATGGTGAGGTTTTCGAGGTAGGGGTTATCCTGGCCGATCTTGCTAAATATGTCTTCAATCGGGATCTTGATCAGGCTCAAAGGGGTCCTTATCTCATGGGTGATGTGTGTGAAGAACTCGATTTTCGAGGCAAGAAGTTCCTTCTCCTTGGTGTTCTCCAGCTCTTTCAACGCCTGTTCGTTCCGTTTCCTGGCTTTGCGAAGGAAGTGGCATATAGTTAAGGTGATAATGGTTGAGACCAGTGTGAAATAGAGGATGTATGCCCAGATGGTCCTGTACCAGGGAGGCAGAATCTTGATGCTCAATGTGGCGGCCGTCTCGTTCCAGATGCCGTCGCTGTTGGCCCCCTTGACCAGAAAGGTGTAGTTCCCCGGTGGAAGGTCGGAGTAGTTGACATTGTGTTCCGGCTGGATCTGCTTTACCTGTATCCACTCGTCGTCACGTCCTTCCAGCTTGTAGGCATAGAGGTTACCTTTCGGATAGACGTAGCTCAGCGCCGCAAAACTGATGCTGAAGACGGAGATGTTGTGGGGTAGGGTTATTCGGGAGGTTCTTGTGATGGATTGTTTAAGTGGGGAGTGGGTGGTTCCGATGGGTACCTGTGAGTTCCAGATCTGAAAATTGGTCAGAACGATTGGTGGAATGATGCCGTTGGTCTCCAGCTCGACGGGATTGAAGGCTACAAACCCTTTTACACCGCCAAAGTAGATGGTGCCGTTTTTGTCCATATAGCCCGACTTATAATTGAATTGGTCTCCCAGTAGCCCTTTCGAGTGGAAGTAACTGGTGATTTTCATTGTTTCCGGGACCAGCATGAAGATTCCTTTGTTGGTACTGCCCCAGATGTAGCCTCTCGAATCCTCAATTAACCGGTAAATCACCTCATTGGGCAACCCCTCCCTGGCCGTGGCTACGTTCCGGAACGAGTCGGACGCTTTGTCATAGATGGCCACGCCGGCCCCTTCGGTGCCGACCCACAACCTGTTTTTTTTGTCCTTCAGGATGCAGATGATCGATCTTCCGGTGTCGTTCACCCCGTGGGCAGATGGAATCAGATAGTGCCGCCACCGTTCAGTGAACCGGTCGTAGGAGTAGATGCCATCCCCGATGGTAGCAAACCAGAGAATGCCGTTATGGTCCTCGGTAATGTCGTTGACCTGGTTCCTGATAATCTCCTCCTTGACCCGGATGAAGTTGTCGGTCGACGGTTCATAGAACTGCAACCCGGTGGATGATCCCAGCCAGATTCTGCCCGAACCATCCTTGTAGATGGAGTAGATGTTGTCATCTTTCAGGTTGTGGGTGCTATTGGTGTAGTTCTTGTAGCTTCTGGTGGGCAGGTCCATCACATAGAGACCCTCCGAGAAGGTTCCTACCCATAGTTTCCGGTTGTCGTACAGGAGGGAGTGGATATTCTTGGCCGGGATGCTGCTTCGCGAGAATCTCCCCGTGGTCAGGTCAAGGTGGTTTAACCCTTCATCCTCGGTTCCGATCCAGAGATTGTTCTGCTCATCCTCGCAAAACTCGCTGATACTCTTTCCACTGATGGAATTCTGGCCGGAGATGGGATAATATTTCCTGAACTGGGTGAAGGCGGGATGAAAGTAGTTGACCCCGCCGAAAAAGGTGCCTACCCAGATACCCCCTTCCCTGTCCTGGTACAGGCTGTGTATCGCATTGTCCGACAGTGAATAGGGGTCGTTGTGTCGGTGTCTGATGTTGTGGCAGCGGTTTGTCTTCAGATCATGGATATAGATGCCCTCCTCCGTTCCGATCCAGAGCTCCTGCGTTTCAGTCTTCATCAGGCTTCTCACGTAGAGGGGGGTACCGTTGCCCCCCTTTTCCAGGAAAGGCATGAACCGCTCACGGGTCAGGTCAAACTGCAATACCCCTTTGTTGCTGGTTCCGATCAGCAACCGGCTGGAATTCAGCGGCAGTATAATATTGACATCGTTGTCCGACCGGTTTTTGGTCTCACTATCCAGCAGAAATCTGCTGATTGCGCCCGTCTGGGGATGGATTCTCAAAATGCCGCCTCCATGGGTGGCTACCCAGATGTTGCCCTTGGAGTCGAAATCGATTTTTCTCGCGTTTGCGTCGTGGATGTCGCACAATTTCAACTTCCCGTCGCGGGTGTAGAGAAAGACCCCCTTCTCTTGGGCAGCAATCCAGATGTTTCCCTCCCGGTCTGCTTTTATATCGCGGATGATTCCCTCCACCATCTCCCCCTCTCCGGTCTTTTCCTCAAAGCGGGTAAATTTTTCCAGGTTGAGGTCGTGGATGTAGATGCCATTGGCTGTTCCCACCCAGATATGGTCATTATCCACCTGTAAGAGGGAGAGAATCTTGTTTGACCCGATGCTACCGTCAACGCTGTCATCCCGTTTGTAGATCTTGAAGTTGATGCCGTCGAACCGGTTCAATCCATCAATGGTCCCCAGCCAGATGAAACCGCTGTTGTCTTGGATAATGGAGTAGACCATGTTCTGGGAGAGTCCATCCTCCACAGCCATGTTCCTGAAGTAATAGACCCCGTTTCCCGACTGGCCTTTTGCGGAAAACTGGCAAGTAAGCGAGCATATCAGCAGCAGGAGAAGTTTTTTATAACCATCCATGTCGAAACGTTTTTTCTGTGGTACCGGACCGCTGGTTGGTGGGTCACAACCGACATCAAAGTTAGTAAATATCCAGTAGATCCATTTATCATGGAGGGGGTCGGAAGCATGGGATTTTCCTGCCGTTGTTTTTG
>JADLKK010000189.1 GCA_016839025.1 Proteiniphilum sp. | reverse complement strand
TGGCTAACCTGGCGCAGGTGCTTGAATGAATTTATACCGCATCTGTTCAAGCGTTAATCGACTTTGATTTTATATTGAGGAATAATACGTACCCGATTGATCCGGCAAACTGAGCCTTTGGAGAAATCGGGTACGGCTTGTTTAGGTAGGTCCATCAAGAAGGGGGCCTTTTCTTTTAGGGGGCGGAAGTAGAAGCTCAGGTCTTCTTGCTTCAGCTGTTCGCGGTATCTTTTCAATCCGATGGTCCATGGCTCTCCGTAGTAAAAATGATCTTGTACGAGGAGGTTCTGCATAAATGCCATGGCTACATCGCCTGTATAATCAATTTCCAAGAAATATTCTTGTACTTGTGGGGCGGCCACACTGTCAGGGAAGTGTACGGTGAGGCGGCGGGCTCCTACTTTCTGATAGGTGTGGGCGGGGGTAACCGGTTGCACACGGGCGGTCTGCTTTTTCCAGCCTGCTCGGGAGGGGTAGAGTATGTAGTCGGCCTGGGGCTGGTCCATGCTAAGCAGGTGGATGTCTGTTTCCCCGGGTAGCACGGTGGCGTGGGTGATGAGGAGTTTGCCGTGTACCTTGCTGCTGTTGAGTGCTTGCTGGCGGGTGAGGGTGGTCACGAGTATGCTCTTGCCGTTGCGCCCTGTAACACGGAAGGTGCTGTTGAGCCCGGGTTGTGGGGTGAAGAGGTGTTTGCCACGGGTGGTTGCCGGGTTGAACAGGTATTGGGGAGACATGCCTTCGGGAGCAAAAAAGATGTAGTGTTCTGTTCCGCGGTCGTCAAGCTTCATGAGCAGCTGGGCGGTGGCGTACTTCAACGTGAGTGCCCCCATGGGGAGGTTGAAGGGGAGTATGACGCTTTCGTCTTTCAGCAGTTGGATAGTGCCTTGGGCGGGTATGCGCAGAGTTTCTCCTTGCAGGTTGAGCTTTAGTGCGAGATCGCCTTGGGTGATGCGTGTGGTGTCATGGTCTTGGTAGTTGACCATAAAGAGGAAGCCGCTGTTGTCTTTGATGCGTGCGCAGTAGCGTAGGTCTTTGCGGTTGTCGGGGGTGATTTGGCGGTAGTTATCGGGCAGTACGACTTCCATAGGGGCGAGTAGGTGCGAGAAGTCGGCTAGGAAGCTATGCAACAAGCGTAGGTTGCGGAACATCTTGCCTTCCAGTCCGAATTCTCCGATAGGGGCTTGAAAGTCGTAAGATATTTTGGGCATGCCCATGGGTTCGTCTTGGAAGGAGGTGATGCCTCCTTTTTGTTTGGGGGTGGAGCCGCCGTGGTACATGTAGTAGCCGATGCCGTTGGCGCCGCTACCGAGGGTACGTACCATGAGGGCTTCGGCCGACTTTGCAGGTACTACGGGGCGGCGTTTGTAAATCATCTGAATGCCCACGCCCATCTCAGCACAGAACGACGGGAACTGATCTGTTTGGTAGCGCACGGGGGAGTAGTCGGGCTCGAGTTGTATGTTCTTGAAACGGCAGAAAGGTGACATGCCTGGCTTGGCCCAGAAAGGGTAGGTGTAGGCGGCAGTGACGGGTAGGGCTTCGTTGCCGATGACAGCGGCGTTGCCCCAGCCGGTAGCGGTGTAGAGGGGGGTGATGATGCCGGCTTCTTCGGCCATTTTCTTCAGTGTGCGCATGTGTATGTTGCCCAGTTCAGCGCGGGTGATGGCTTTGTCTTGCACACTGACGCCTACCATGGTGATGCTGGCATCGTAGGTGGCGGTGGTGTGGTCGGGGTCTTCTCCGGGATAGGTAATGGCCCAGGGAGCAGCGGAATGTTGGTGTTCGTTTTCGATCTGGCAGCCGATGACGGGGCCGTTATCTTTGAAATAGAGTCCTTCGAGTTGGCAGGCGATCTGCTCGTAGAGGCGTTTGACGTATTTCAGGTAATTGACGTCGTTGGAGCGTACTTCGAGTGGTTTGGCAAAGAGCCAGTCGGGTAGTCCGCCGTTACGAATTTCACCGTGACAGAAGGGGCCGATGCGGACGATGACGGGCATGTGGTGTTTCTGGCAAAGCTGAACAAAACTGCGCAGGTTTCGGTTGCCTTCCCAGTTGAATACGCCTTCCTCTTCTTCGTGGAGGGCCCAGAAGATGTAGGTGGGGATGACGGTGATGCCACCGGCTTTCATTTTACAGATTTCTTCTTCCCACTGTGCTTCGGGGTAACGGCAGTAATGGAACTCTCCCATGACGGGAATGGTGGGTGTGCCGTTGATGCTCATGTAGTAGCTGTTCACGTCGATGTTGTCGCCGGAGGGGTTACTGCCTCCCAGTTGGAGGTGTCCGCGGTGAATGACTTTCGGTGTGGAGGGAGCAGTGAGCTCGTATAGGTGTTGTGCTTGTGCGCTAAGGGTAGCGGTGGTGAGGGCAATGCTAAATAGGAGTGCTTTCATCTTTATTTCTTTTTTGCAGTAAAAGATTTCAGGAACGTTACTTTTGGAACATTTTCTTGAGGGTTTCGCCCAGGCAGAAGCGGGCGTGCATCCAGGTGTGGCTGCCTTCACGGATTACTT
>JADLKK010000045.1 GCA_016839025.1 Proteiniphilum sp. | reverse complement strand
AAAATAATTATGGAAGTATTGGTATTGGGACCCGGTTGCAAAAAATGTGTGCTGACCTACGACGCCATCAGGAAAGTGGTGGAGCAGTCAGGAGCTGAGGTCACCCTCCGCAAGGTGGAGGATATCATGGATATCATGAAGTATAACGTGATGACGACGCCGGCAGTGGTGGTCGACGGTGAAGTGAAGCTGAAGGGTCACGTGCCCTCCGAAGCGGAGATCAAGAAGGTACTGGGGCTTTAAGCCTCCTCTCGTCAGCCACAACACAACTGCGCCATCTATATAACTTGCTGTTGTGTTCTTAAAACAGATATCAATGGAATCAAAAAAAGAGTTGAAATACCTGGGGTGGATGGTGCTCATCTTCGGGCTGATCTTCTTTCTGCCCATCGGCAGTGAGCGCTTCATGACTGCCATCGATGCCACGCTCGACCTCTCCAAGTGGTACGCGCAGGAGCATGTGATCCTCTGCCTGCTGCCGGCATTCTTCATTGCCGGGGTGATTGCGGTTTTTATCAGCCAGGGGTCGGTGATCCGCTACTTTGGGGCGAACGCGAAGAAGTGGCTTTCCTACTCAGTTGCTTCGGTGTCGGGAGCCATCCTGGCGGTCTGCTCCTGCACCATCCTCCCGCTCTTCACCAGCATTTACAAGCGGGGTGCGGGATTGGGACCGGCAGTCGCGTTCCTCTACTCGGGACCGGCCATCAGCATCCTCTCCATCATCCTCACCTGGAGCATCCTTGGTACGGAGATGGGGATCGCCCGCATGGTCGGAGCCATCCTTTTCTCGGTGGTCATCGGGTTGACCATGGCCTTTATCTACCGCAAGGAGGAGAAGGCAAAGCAGGAGGAGCAGATGAACTTCGAGGCACCACCGGCCACAAGGCCGATCTCGCAGACCATGTTCCATTTCTTCACGCTGGTACTGATCCTGGTGGCTGCCAACTGGGGTGCACCCGCCTCGGGTGACACGACAAGTGTATGGTTCTATCTTTTCAGCTACAAATGGCATATCACCGCCTTTCTGGGGTTGATGCTTGCCTGGTCGCTGATAAAGATTCTGAAGATCAAATGGCAATGGGTCCTCCTGGCGGTTGCCGCCACGGCACTGTCGGCACTTCTAGCCAACCTTTTTATCTCCAACGCAAAACTGGTGCCCATGGTGCCGATGGTGGTGGGCATCGCTGCCCTCTCGCTCGTGACCCTCTTCGACCGGAACGATGGCGAGAACAGGGAGTGGACCCTCTCGGCATGGGGCTTTGCCAAGCAGATCATGCCGCTGCTGGCCATCGGCGTGGTGACCGCCGGCTTCCTGCTGGGATCGACACACGACAATGTAGCAATTCCCGGCGTGGTGCCCAACGAGTGGATCGAGTGGGCAGTAGGTGGCAACTCGCTATTCTCCAACTTCTTCGCCAGTTTCACCGGGGCATTCATGTATTTTGCCACGCTCACCGAAGTGCCGATCATCCAGGGGCTGTTGTCCAGTGGTATGGGTAAAGGTCCTGCCCTGGCACTGCTGCTTGCCGGTCCCTCGCTCTCCCTGCCCAACATGCTGGTGATCCGCGGGGTGATGGGAACGAAGAAGACAATCGTCTACGTTTCATTGGTGATGATCATGGCCACCATTACTGGGCTGGTTTATGGCACCTTCTTTTAATAAAACGTGAGCAACACGTTTCAATTGCAAATGATAACATTTTAAAAACAATTAATTCAGAGCAAAATGAAAATACTGATCTTATGCACCGGCAACAGTTGCCGCAGCCAGATGGCACATGGCTTCCTGCAGCATTTCGATGAGAAGTTAACAGTTCGTTCGGCGGGAACCGAGCCAGCAGGGCAGGTGAATCAAACTGCCGTGAAAGTGATGAAAGAGGCAGGGATTGATATCAGTCATCATACACCCAAAATGGTAGACCAGTACATTCTAGAGGAATGGGACTATGTGATAACGGTATGCGACCATGCCAACGAGACATGTCCCCTTTTCATGGGTAAGGTGAAACACAGGTTGCACATGGGATACGAAGATCCATCGCATGCAAAAGGAACAGATGAATTTATCCTACAAGAATTTTACAGAATTCGTGATCAGATAAAAAATGATTTTCATCAGTTGTATATTGAACAGTTAAAACCTAAATTATGAATTCAGAGGGTATTAAGCAGTTGGTGAAAGAAAAATATGAAACTATTGCCAACCATAGTATTCAAACGACTCCATTATCCTGCTGTGAATCCTCTGGATGCTGCAGTGGGCTGGAATTTAGCATGATTGGCGACGAATATCAAAATGTGGAGGGTCACAATCCCGATGCCGATTTAGGTTTGGGGTGTGGTATCCCTACCCAATTTGCAGAGATAAAGAAAGGGGACCATCTGCTTGACCTTGGCAGTGGTGCCGGGAATGACTGTTTTGTTGCTCGAGCCGTTGTAGGTGAAACCGGTAAGGTAACCGGTCTGGATTTCACGGACGCCATGGTTCGCAGAGCAGTTGAGAATGCCCAAAAGCTCGGACATTCGAACATTTCATTTGTAAAGGGTGATATTGAAGAGATGCCTTTTCCCGACACCCGACAAAAACAAAGCCTTTGCCGAAATGATGAGGGTTTTAAAACCTTCGGGACATTTCTGTGTTTCTGATGTAGTGCTCAAAGGCAATTTACCGGAAGAGTTGAAGAATGATGCAGAGATGTATGCAGGTTGCGTTTCAGGTGCAATTGAGATAAGTGAATATCTCAATATAATAGAATTACAGGGATTTATACACATCACCGTTCACAAACAGAAAGAAATCCTGATTCCTGAAGAAATTCTGGGTAAGTATCTATCCGTTACAGAAAGTATCCGTTTTAAAGAGAGTGATACCGGTATTTTCAGCATAACGGTATCGGGTTATAAAAATTAGTTTTTAATTGATTGTTTTCAAAAAAAGATAAATATAAATTGTCAAATACCATATGAAGAAAAATCAAGGTATCAGCTTTTTTGAACGTACGCTCACCCTTTGGGTGGCCGGCTGCATCGCGGCGGGCATCCTGATCGGTCAATATATCCCATCCGTTCCGACAATGTTGCATCGGTTCGAATACGCCAATGTCTCAATTCCAGTGGCCATCCTGATCTGGCTGATGATCTTCCCCATGATGCTGAAGGTGGACTTCAACAGCGTGAAGAACGTGGGTCGCAAGCCGAAAGGGATCCTCATCACCGGTGTGACCAACTGGCTGATCAAACCCTTCACGATGTTCGCCATCGCCTGGTTCTTCTTTTTCGTGCTGTTCAAGTCGCTCATCCCGGCTGAGCTGGCCGACCAGTACCTGGCCGGTGCAGTGTTGCTGGGTGCTGCACCCTGTACGGCCATGGTGTTCGTATGGAGCCACCTCACTAAAGGGGATGCCGCCTACACCCTTGTGCAGGTGGCGTTGAATGACCTGATTATCGTGGCTTTTGTTCCAATCGTGGGACTGCTGCTGGGCATTGGCGGCATCGCCATCCCCTGGGATACGCTCTTCCTTTCAGTGGTTCTCTTCGTGGTGGTACCGCTGCTGGCGGGTATGCTCACCCGCCTCTACGTGGTGAAGAAGAGAGGGATTGATTACTTCAACAATGTCTTCATCAAGAAATTCAACCACATCACCGTGGGTGGATTGCTGCTCACGCTGATCATCCTCTTCTCCTTCCAGGGCGACACCATCCTGCAAAATCCGCTCCATATCCTGCTGATCGCCATCCCGCTGATTATCCAGACGGTGCTGATCTTCTTCATCGCTTACGGATGGGCCAAGGCGTGGAGGCTGCCACACGACGTAGCCGCCCCTGCCGGCATGATCGGTGCCAGCAACTTCTTCGAGCTGGCGGTGGCAGTAGCCATCTCGCTCTTCGGCCTGGAGTCGGGGGCCGCGCTGGCTACTACGGTGGGTGTGCTGGTGGAGGTGCCGGTGATGCTGATGCTGGTGCGGATCGCCAACAACACCCGACGGTGGTTTCCCCGACCGGCAGCGTGAACAGATCACACTTTTTTCTGTTGAATAGAGTATAAATAATAATTGACAGAGATGAGTAGGAAAAATGAACTGCTGCGTGCACTCACGCTGAAAGACGCGGTGGGCGTGGGTTTGGGTGCGATCATCGGTGCCGGCATCTTCGTGGTGACAGGTGTCGCGGCGGGCGTCTCAGGTCCTGCCTTTATCGTGGGATTGATCATCGCGGGCGTCATCGCCTCCTTCAACGGGTTGAGCTCTGCCCAGCTGGCGGCGGTTTATCCCCACTCGGGGGGAACCTACGAGTATGGTTACCAGTTGCTGTCGTCCTCCTTCGGCTTCTCTGCCGGCTGGATGTTTCTGATCAGCAAGCTCTCTGCCGCAGGGGTGGTGGCCATCGGCTTTGGCAGCTATTTCCACCAACTCCTGCCGGTAGCTTCTCCCATGCTCATCTCGGTGGTGGCGGTGATCCTCCTGACGGTGGTCAACCTCTTCGGCATCAAAAAAGCGGGCGTGCTGAACCTGGTGATTGTGACCTTCACCCTGCTCTCCTTACTCTATCTGGTCTTCAGCGGGATCCCTGTAGTGGAGAAGCGCAACTTCACACCCTTCGCCCCCTTTGGCATCTCCGGCATCGCCGAAGCTGCCGCCCTGCTTTTCTTCGCCTTCACCGGCTATGCCCGCATCGCCACCCTGGCAGAGGAGGTGCACCACCCGGAGAAGACCATTCCGCGTGCAGTGATCATCACCATTGCCTCCGCCATCCTGCTCTATGCGACCGTATCTGTCGTGGCAATCGGTGTCGTAGGAGCTGAGCAGATGGCAGCCAGCACCTCGCCCCTGCAGGTGGTGGCCAACGCGTTGACCACCCCTGCCGTCAGCAGCGTGGTGACCATTGGTGCCTCCACCGCCATGCTGGGGGTGTTGCTGAGCCAGATCCTGGGCATCAGTCGCATGATGCTGGCCATGGGCCGACGGAACGACCTGCCTCCCTTCTTTCAGAAGATTCATGGCCGCTACAAGGTGCCCCACCTGGGGATTCTCTTCACCGGCCTGCTCATCCTGCTGCTCACGCTGACCGGCTCCTTCGAATTCATCGTGCGGGCGGCATCCTTCACCATCCTGCTCTATTACAGTATCACCAATATCTCAGCGTTGCGGCAACCGCGTACCGATCAACGTTACGGGAGAGTGGTGCCCCTCCTGGGACTGATTGGCTGCCTGCTGATGTCGGTCTCGTTGCCGCTAAACGTGATCCTGGTGGGTGTCGGGCTACTGATCGCTGGCTTTCTGCTCCGGTTCCTGTTTCACCGGATCTGGAACCGTTGATCTCTTTTTTCCCTCGAGCAGATGAGACAGCTCAGACCTGCTTCGCCGATTTGCAGCATCAATCGGCGAGTGTTTTAAGCATACGGTTTGATCACATTCAACAATTTATGCATATATTTGACATTCAGAAAGCTCCCGAAAGGTTCTCTCAGTCTTTTCGGGAGTGAGGTGCGATGTTGCACAGGTTTTATAAGCTGATGTTTAATGCGTGGTCAGAGGTATGCAGTGGAAGTGGTCGAAACCCGGTTGGGCTGGATTGAATATTGCTCGATCGGACAAGGAGCACCTGTGCTCTTCCTGCACGGGGGCCATTCAAACTGCAAAGAACGTCTCTGCCTGAAAGGATTTGACCGGGAGAAGTATCAGCTCATCATTCCCTCTCGTCCCGGATATGGGAATACACCCCTGGATAACAACCGGACACCCCGTGAAGCCGCGGCATTGATTGCCGGGCTGATCAAATACATGGGACTGGAGAGCGTTGTACTCTATGCCATTTCTGCGGGGGGACCGACCGCGATTGCCTTTGCGGCTTCCTTCCCCGGGATGACCAGAAAACTGATCCTGGCCTCAGCTGTTACAAAGGAGTGGCTGAACAAAAACGAAAGGATGTACCGCGTTGCCAGCCTGATGTTTCGTCCGGCTATCCAGGGTTACAGCTGGACACTGATTCGTGCGATGAGCCGGCTATTCCCCTCCATCACCGCGAAACAGTTTTTTTGTCAGTTTTCTTCTGTCAAGCCCCATCCACTCGAAAAAAGTGACCGGTTCGAATTGATCGCAGCCTTGAACCGGTATTCATCCAATGAGGGATTCCTGAACGATATCAACCAGCAGGGTGTGGATGAGGAGATAGCATGTGTGAACTGTCCGACGTTGATCATTCACAGTGCACATGACAATTCCGTACCGATTGATCATGCATTGTTTGCCAAGAGAATGATTGAAAACTCCCGGATTGAGATCCTACTGAATGAGTGGGGCCATCTCATTTGGATCGGGAGCGATTCGGAAGAGGCTTTCCGTAAAATAGAGCAATTCATAGGGGAATAGATCGATGCTGAGATAGAGGGTGTCGGTAAGATTACCGTTGTCTATGCGGCAGATCCCGAAGGCAACATCATTGAGATCCAGAGATGGACAGATAATAATAAGTGATAACATGCATTGATATGAATGGACCCAAACCCACCGAAACGCACCCGATGAAGGGATTCGACCAAGTTTGTTACTTGAAGAACGTAATCCGGAATCCCCATATCATTGTGGGTGATTACAGCTATTACGATGATCCGGTCGATTCTGAGGGATTCGAAAGAAACGTGCTCTACCACTATCCCTTCATGGAGGACAAGCTGATCATCGGAAAATTCTGTGCCATTGCACGCGATGTGAAGTTCATCATGAACGGCGCCAACCACAAGATGGATGCCTTCACCACCTATCCCTTTTCCATCTTTGGAAACGGATGGGAACGGGTGACCCCCACTACAGAAGAGCTGCCCTATAAAGGTGATACGGTGGTGGGGAACGATGTCTGGATCGGTTACGACTCGCTGATCATGCCGGGTGTCACCATCGGTGACGGAGCCATCATCGCCGCCAGATCGGTGGTGGTGAAGGATGTGGCTCCCTATACCGTGGTGGGAGGCAATCCCGCGAAAGAGATCCGTAAACGGTTCGATGAGGAGACCATCGACCTGCTGGAAAGGGTGAGGTGGTGGGACTGGCCGGCGGAGAAGATCACCCGCCATCTCGAACTGCTTACCTCGAACGATCTGCCGGCACTGAGAAGATTTTTGGAGCACAATATGTAAAATGACAAGATGGATTACAGGGATAGCGTGTTTCTTTCAGTAGCAGAGCATCTGAGCTTCTCCAAGGCGGCAGAAGCGCTGCACATCAGTCAGCCTGCCGTCTCCCGGCATATCAAAGAGCTGGAACAGCGCTACGATGCCAGCCTGTTTGAACGAAAAGGCAACCGCATCTACCTCACCGGTGCAGGGGAGAAGGTGTACCACGCATTCAAGGAGATTGCACGGCACTACCGCAACCTCGATTTTGAGATGGGGGAGCTGCACAATGCGCAGGCGGGTGAGATACGAGTCGGTGCCAGTTCCACCATTGCCCAGTATGTGATCCCCAGGGTGATGGCCTCCTTTCACAAGCGCTATCCCCACATCCGGCTGCACCTGATGAACGGCAATTCGTTCGAGATGGAACAGCTGCTGCTCGACAACCGCATTGATCTGGCCCTGGTGGAGAACAACTCCTCACAGGCGGGTATCCGCTACCGTGATTTCCTGCACGATGAGCTGATCGTGGTGACAGGCAAGAGCAGCTTCTACGCGGAACGGGCTACGATCGAGAAAGAGGATCTGTTGCAGATACCCCTGGTGTTGCGGGAAGAGGGCTCCGGCACACTGGAGGTAATCAGACAATTTCTTGCCCGACAAAAGATTCCTTTTGAGGATCTCAATACGCCGATCCACCTGGGCAGTACCGAGTCGATCAAGAACTTCCTGCTCGATTTCAACGGGCTGGCCATCGTCTCCGAAAAAGCGGTCCGAAACGAGTTGTACCTCAAAACGCTCGTCAAACTGCAGGAAACCGGTATCACCTTTCCCCGTACATTTCGCATCGCACACAAAATCGGACACAAAAGCCGGCAGGCAGAGCTATTTGAACAATTTCTGCTGAATTACGACTCATAGAAAATGCAACCGTTTATTTGTGAATGGTTTGCGGAACGAAATGCCTTTCGGTTCGTGATTATCTATAACGTGATGTTATATGTTATAACATTTTAGTGTTTCGTTATGCTATAATAATCCCTACTTTTGCACCTAAAAAAATATGGAAGGTGTAAAAGTTGAAGGCAGGGATCTGTTAACAGGGAGAAAAGAAACCATCTGTAACAGGTTCTATCACTTTGTGATATTTCTCTGTTTTCTACCCTGTATGTCGCCGGCAATAGCCCTCCTGGCCGGATTGACCCTCTCTCTGTTTGGCATCAGGCATGCCACAATTCATCGCTTCACCTCGCCGGTTCTTCAACTCTCCATCGTGCTGATGGGTTTCGGGATGAGCCTGAGTGAAGTGATTACCGCCTCAAAAACCGGTTTTGTGGCTACGGCCATTTCCGTTGTATCGGTGATGATTCTCGGCATCCTGCTGGGCAAACTTTTCAGGGTGGAGAAGAACATCACGCTGTTGATCGCAACCGGTACGGCCATCTGCGGGGGGAGCGCCATCGCGGCGGTTGCCCCCATCCTGAACAGCAAGAGCTACCAGAACTCGTTCGCACTGATCGTCGTCTTCGTGCTGAACGCGGTAGCCCTCTTCCTGTTTCCATTCGTCGGACGCAAACTGGGACTAAGTCAGGAACTGTTTGGTCACTGGGCTGCCATCGCAATTCATGACACCAGCTCGGTGGTTGGGGCAGGAGCGGAATATGGGGAAAAAGCCTTACAGGTGGCCACTACGGTAAAGTTGATACGCGCGTTGTGGATCATCCCGTTGTCACTGGTGATTGCCATCCAGCAGAAGAAGGATGGCGGAAGATCGGTGAAATTTCCCTGGTTCATTCTCTTCTTTCTCTTTGCGATTCTCTTTGCCCATTTTTTTCCGGAGCTGCATGCCAGTTACGATCATTTCAGCTGGCTGGGCAGGAGGGGAATGGTGGTTGCCCTCTTCCTGATCGGGTCGGACATCACCCCGGGTGAGATCAAACAGTCCGGTCCCCGTAGTTTCGCCCTGGGCATCACCCTCTGGGTACTGACCGCTGTCGGCTCTCTGTTTTTCCTGATTCGATAATGCCTCAATTGTTATTGGCGATAGAAGTCAATGAACCATTGATGAAAGTGTGCCAGTCCTGTCTGGATGGAGGTGGAGGGATGGTAATTGAAATCTCTCTGCAGCAGGGTGGTGTCGGCAAAGGTGGCTGTGACGTCGCCCGGCTGCATCCCGGTCATTTCCACAAGGGCCTTTTTGCCGGTGATCTGTTCAATTGCGGTCAGGAAGTCACGAATCTTTACCGGAGAGGAGCAGCCCATGTTGTAAACCGCATAGGGGAGATTGCCCCGGGGCGCAACGGGAAGGATGTGCAGAAGGCCTTCCACCACATCATCGACATAAGTGAAATCGCGTTCCATCTCACCGTGGTTGAACAGCCGGATGGTTTCTCCTTTCAGCACCGCAGACATGAATAGGGAAGGGGCCATGTCGGGGCGCCCCCAGGGACCATAGACCGTGAAAAAGCGAATACCGGTACAGGGAATCCGGTAGAGATGCGCATAGGTATGTGCCATCAGCTCGTTGGCTTTTTTGGTGGCCGCATAGAGGCTCACCGGATGATCTGTCCGGTCCGTTTCCCGGTAGGGGATTTGCCTGTTTGCGCCATATACACTGCTGGAGCTGGCATACAACAGGTGTGCGACAGGATGGTGGCGGCATGCTTCCAACAGGTTGATGAAACCGGAGATGTTGGCATCGATGTAGGCGTAGGGATTTTCCAGTGAGTACCTGACACCGGCTTGCGCCGCCAAGTGAACCACATGGGTGAATTGCTCCCGTTGGAAGAGTGCCTGCAGTTCCCCGCGGTCGTTCATATCCATTTTGATAAAGCGGTAGGAAGGGTAGATGCTACTTGTCACCTCCTGCACGGAGGAGAGCAGCTCTTCCGCAATTCCGGTTTCTTTCAGGCGGGCGTACTTCAAACGTACGTCGTAATAGCTGTTGATGTGATCCACTCCTACCACCGGGTATCCTTGTCGCAACAGGGCTTGTACCACGTGAAAGCCGATGAAGCCGGCAGCTCCCGTAACCAATATGTTCATTTCTCGTTTCATATGATTAAAACTATTGACTTTTAAATGTATCATATGGAACTCGCTTTTGATCATGTTCTTGTGTGAGAACAGTTATCATGCTCGTTTCATGGAAATAATACAATTGTGTAGCTGCCCACACGCTGTTGTTCTCTGTCGCGGATGGCCCCCCGAATCTCCGCATCGCCTTGAATCACCTTGGTGCGCAACAGCAGGAGTTTCTTTTCGGCTGATGAGCTTAGGATCTTCTCTTTCTCTACCTTGATGATCTCTTTTCCGAGGTACACATCCATGTTCTCGGCACGGGAGATGCGGTAGACCCAATATGTGTCTATCCGGCGCTCGTCCGAGAGGGTTTTGGCCGTTTTGCACAGCTCTCCCCAGCCGAGGTAGGGATTTAACCGGGGCATGGACCATCCGGCAACAAAGAGGGAGAGCAGGATGCCCAACGACATGCTTCGGATGGCTGTAACCATCCGGGCTCTTTTATAGAGCTGGTAGATGGTGACCATGCCGGTAATCGAGAGCACTCCCGCACTGATGAAAATGGGCGGCGTTGCGAGGAAGCGCATCTCCTCGTTGCGCCCAAGCAGCACGAGTACCGGCAGCGAGAGGATCAGTATGATGGCCGGTATGGCCAGTGAAAGCTCGATCCACCGGTTGTCGCTGCGAAACTTGGGAAGCAGCAGCAGGGTGAGTCCAATAAGGAATGGGATTACCGGCAGGGAGTAGATGGCGAGCTTGGCGCTGATGAGCGAGAGCAGCACCAGAGAGGAGAGCACGATGACGGCAAAGAACTGTTCCAACTCGCTTCTGATTTTCCTTTGAACAAGGGACGCGGCTACGATTCCGATGGAGAGGAGCGACCAGGGAGCCACCGCATACCAGCTGGTAATGGCATAGTAATAGAAAGGTTCCTTATGATGGAAAGAATTGATGCCACGTCCCACCGTTTGTCGGAAGAGCAGGTTGTGGATGTACTCCTTGCCCCCTTCCAGGTAGACTCCGGTAAACCAGATCAGACAACCCGTGAGAAGGATCGCAAGACTTTTCCATCCCCAGTAACGGGAGAAATGGGAGAGCTTCTTTTTGTAGATCAGGAAAGACAACGTGGAGACAAAAGGAATCAGGATCCCCAGTGGTCCCTTGGAGAAGAGCGCCAGAAAAGTGTACAGGGGAAAAAGCAGGCTGAGGCGCTTCAGCTTTTCCCCCTGGTACATCCGGTAAAAGGTGTAGAGTGCCAGCACGATGAACATGGTCATCAGCATATCCATCCTGACGATGATGCCCACACCGATAAAAAGCCCCGCAGTCATCAGCATCAGCGAGGTGGTGGTGGCGTCGCTGCCTGCCTGCCTGCCTATCCAGCGGCGCATGGTGTCGAGGATGATCAGCGCGGGGATGAAGGAGAGCAGAGCGTAATACCACATGCGGTGTTCCCCCAGTATTCGTTTCCCGGCCATCATCAGCCAGAAATGAAGGGGTGGCTTGTCGGCATAGATCTCCCCCTGGTTGGTGAAGGTGAAGATGTTGCCATTTTGGAGGGCTTCATCCACAATGTTCAGGTAACGCAGTTCGTTGGAGGGGGTAAAGTCGCGCAGCAGCAGGATGGGGAGCAGGGCGACAAACCAGATCAGGAAGAGATGAGGTTGTTTCATGAGGAGTGTTTGTTTTTCAGACCGATCATGATGTTGCGGCTGTAAGCCACAAAGCCGAATGCCTGACCCAGAATCAGCACCGGGTCGAGCCGGAACAGGGCATACACGATGATCATGCTAGAGCCGGCGAGGCTGATGATCCAGAAGCCGATGGGAAGCTCCGATTTGTGGTGCGCTGCAGAATAGAGAAACTGATAGATGAACCGGAGGGCAAAGATCAGTTGCCCTGCCGAGCCGAACAGCAACAGCCAGAGGGGTACATCCTTGTTGTTGAAAAAGGTGTCCGTGAAGCCTGGCAGGTCTCCCAGCATGAAGGCCGTAGCTGCCAGAGGGGTCAGGAGCAGGATCGAACGGATGAGCAGGGGGACCTTTTTCCATAGTCCCTGCAGATGCAGGTTCCACAGGTAGATGTAATAAGCAATAAACTGCCCCAGGATGATGGCGAAATCATCGCGCAACACCCCATAGATGAACAACAGGTAGGACCCCAGGATGCTCAGAATCCAGAATGCCGGTGGTGAGAGAATCTTGCCGGCTTTCTCGGTTGCGATCCACTGGTAAAGGATGCGTGCGGAAAAGAAAATCTGTGCCAGGAAGCCTATCGCAAATATCCACATATTCCCTGTCTGCATACCTTACCCCAGATTGTGCTCATTGATCTGATAGTTGATGGCCCGTTTTTTCATCCACCGGTAGGCGAAACAGTCGATGAACGGCCCCGACAGACGGTTCCAGAGGTGGTATTTCGAGGTGCCCGCATTCCGGGGGTAGTGTCGTACCGGTACCTGTTTTACCCTTCCGTTTTGCAACAGGATGAGTGCCGGCAGGAAGCGGTGCATCCCGTTGAAGAGTGGTATGCGTTTGGCGGCATCGCTGTGCATCACTTTCAGCGGACAACCGGTGTCCGATACCCCGTCGCCCGTCATCATGCGCCGGTAGCTGTTGGCAATTTTTGACTGCAGCTTCTTGAAGAATGAATCCTTGCGGTTGGCCCTGATACCGGTGACAATCTCATAATGGGGGATCTCCTGGAGCAACAGGTCGAAATCTTCCGGATCGGTTTGCATATCGGCATCCATGTAGCCTACATACTCGGAGCAAACATGGTCTATCCCGGCTTTCAGGGCGGCACTTAATCCGCCGTTGCGTGTCAGGTTGAGGTAGTAAAACGAATCGTTGCGAAGACAGATCTCCCGGATCCGCTGCAGGCTGTTGTCTTTCGATCCGTCGTTTACGAACAGGACTGCGGTTGATAAGGCAGCGTGAGACAGATACGCTTTCAGTTTCTCTTCGAGGGCATAGATGTTCTCTTCTTCATTGTAGACCGGTATCACAATTGTGAAACAAAAGGATACCGTAGGGTTGTTCCGTTCCTCCATTTTGCTGACTTTGTAGTTTCGGCAAATGTAAGCAATTATTGTCTTCACTGTTCCATTATTGTCTGTTTTATCCTCTTTTCCGGTAGCTGAGTATTGCCCAGCCATTCAATACAATGGCAATCAGTCCCAATACAAGCAGATTCCCCGAGACATCAGCCAGGCTGCTGCCATTCAGATAGAGCATCCGGAAGGTTTTCGTCAGGTAGGTAAACGGGTTTACCGCTGCGATTACCCGGGCCCATGCCGGCATATTGGAAACAGGTGTGAACATACCCCCCAGCAGGATCAGGATCAGGATAAAGAACATCACCAAAAAGCTTGCCTGCTGCATATTTTCTGAATAGTTCGAGATAATGATTCCCAGGCCCGAAACAGAGAAGATGAAGACAATGGCCGAGAAAAGAATGGCCACCATACTACCCACAGGCCACAGGCCATACATGAGATAAGCCACCGTAACGGAGATGATCATCACAACCAGACCTACAACCCAGAAAGGAATCAGTTTGGCCAGAATAAACCCGATCCGGCTGACCGGGGTCACGTTGATCTGTTGAATGGTGCCGTTTTCCTTCTCCATCACAATATTCAGTGCGGGTAAAATACCGCATATGAGGGTGAGCAGCAGCACCATGAAGCCGGGGATCATAAAGTTTTTGTAGTCCAGTGCAGGATTAAACCTGTACTGTGGAATAATCTCAATTTTTGGCATCTGCATCAAGGAAGATCTGTTTGGTGGAGGTAGGGTATGCATCAGTTCTTCACGCAACTCCGACGAGAAATCATTCACGATCTGCATGATGTAATTACTGCCCAACAGCCCTTGTGTGCCGTTCACCGCGTTGACGGCAACGCCTACACCCGATGACCTGGTTTTTACCATATCCCTATCGAAGGATGCAGGAATCTCAAGAATCATATCTGTTTCTCCCTGCTCCATGTTCAGCATGGCCGACTGATAATCGGGTGGGGTATCGTTCAGGATAAAGTATTGTGATGCAGCGATCTTGTTGGTCAGTCTTTTTGAGTAGACGCTTTTGCTGTGATCCACCACGTCAATTTCGATATTTGTTATCTCAAAGCTGACGGCCCACGGGAATACCAGCAGGACCATGATGGGGTACATCACAATCATCTTCGGAATGAGCGGATTCCTGAACATCTGTTTAAATTCCTTTTCGATGAGATATTTTACTGTTTTCATTTACTTGGTTGTTTAACTGCCAGATCGTTAGTGTTCAGCTTCCAGCTATCAGTTTGCGTGATCTGTTTAAAACACAGAAACATGCAATCCTTATGCCAGTCTTTTTTTCGTGTTGATAATGGTTATTCCCAGCAGGGACAGCGTCATTCCGACCAATACCAGTAATTCTTTCCAGACCATCATGAGCCCCTGTCCCTGGATCATCACTTTCCGTACGGCATCAATAAACCATCGTGCAGGTACGATGGCCGAGAAGGCCTGTAACACGCCCGGCATATTGTCAATGGGGAAGATCATGCCTGAAAGCATCAGCACGGGGATCATGGCGGTGATGGCCGAGACGATGACCGCGTTGACCTGCTTCTCTACCAACGTGGAGACGGTCAGCCCGTAAGTCAGTGTCAGTGTGATATAGATGATGGCGACCAGAAAGAGCAACAGCAGGCTGCCGTTGACAGGTACACCCAGGATAAAGTAGCTCAGGATGAGAATAATCAGAAAATCAACAAAGGAGATGATCATATAGGGGATGGTTTTTGCAAAGATCATCGTCCCCTGTTTCAGTGGCGAGGCTAGCAGCACCTCCATGGTCCCTCTCTCCTTTTCGCGAACAATGGAAACCGATGTCATGATGGTACAGATAATCATCAGCACCAGTCCCATAATGCCCGGCACGAACATGTAGGAGGATTTCATCAGCGGGTTGTAGATCATCCTGTTTTCTGTTTGAATCTGAAAGGGTACCTGCATCAAACCTGTTTGCTCCTGCTGAAATTTGGCGATGATAGCCGAAGCGTATGTGGTGGCAATGGATCCCCTGTTGGGATCGGAGCTGTTGGACAGGAGCTGTATGGCTGCTTCTCCCGAGTGCACAAGACTCTCCTGTAAGTTTTGTGGAAACACCACAGCCAGGTCAAGCTCTCCTTTTTGCATCGACGCATCCATTTCCTCCATTGAATACATGTTCCCCTGGTGATTGAAATAGGGGTTTTGTCTGATCCGCTCCGTGATGCCGGTGGTGAAGGCATCGGGTGTTGGGGCATAGAAGGCCACACGTATGTCCTGCACCTCCATGTCAATGGCAAAGCCAAACAACAGGATCTCCACTACGGGCATCCCCAGAATGATCAGCAATGTCCTGTTGTCGCGCATGATGTGGCGGAACTCCTTTTTTACAAATGCTACAAATTGTTTCATTACTCTCCCCTTTTTGCTTTACGTGCCAACTGTCGAAATACCTCATCCATCGTCCCGGCATTAAACCTGCGCCGTAGTTCAGCCGGAGTGTCCAGGGCATCAATGCGGCCATCTACCATGATCGAAACCCGGTTGCAATATTCCGCTTCGTCCATGTAGTGCGTGGTAACAAAAACGGTGATCCCCCTGTCGGCAGCATCATAGATCATCTCCCAAAACTGTCGCCTCATGGCCGGATCGACTCCTCCGGTAGGTTCGTCCAGAAAAACAATTCTGGGTGCATGAAAAATGGCTACCGAGAATGCCAGCTTCTGCTTCCATCCCAGTGGCAGATACTTTACCATGGTGTTGCGTTCCTGCTCGAAATTCAGTTGTTTCAACAACGCATCGGTTTTCTCTGCAATCGCTTTGTCCGAAAGTCCATATATCCCCCCAAAGAGTCGGATGTTCTCCCATACCTTCAGATCCTCATACAACGAGAACTTCTGGCTCATATACCCGATGTTCCGTTTGATCTGTTCATTCTCTTTGATGATGTCATAACCTGCCACGGTTCCTGTTCCTGTCGTTGGCATACTGATCCCGCACAGCATCTGCATGGCGGTAGTCTTACCGGCTCCGTTTGCGCCCAGGAAGCCAAAAATCTCACCCTCCTTCACATCAAAGGAGATGTGGTCTACAGCGGTAAAGTTGCCGAACTTCTTCGTCAGATCCGATACCCCAATTACTTTTGCACTCATACCTCTAATTTGTCAATGCCATGAAACAATCTTCCACTGTGGGTTTGACGGCAGCAATCCGTACATCGTCGAATCCTTTACCCGCAAGGTACTGCTTCAGTTCACCGGGAAGCAACCCTTTTTCTACTGTAATATGATGCTTGTCGCCAAAAGCAAAGCTCGTTTTGATCCCTGCGTGGCCACGCAGGGCTGTCAGCAGGGCAGGCATAGGGGTTCCCACCACAGACCACAATGCTTCTGCATAATCACCAATGATGCCCTGCGGCGTGTTGCTCGCGATGAACTCTCCATCACGGATCAGTCCGATCCTGTCGCAACGGCTCGCTTCATCCATGTAGGCCGTGGAGACCAGAATGGTGATCCCCTGTTCTCTCAGCCGTCCCAGCATATCCCAGAACTCTTTTCGGGATACAGGGTCTACGCCGGTGGTCGGTTCATCCAGGATCAGTATCTCAGGCTTGTGAATCAGTGCGCAACTCAAGGCAAGCTTCTGTTTCATCCCACCCGAAAGGGCACCTGCACGGCGATTCTTGAACGGCTCTATCTGTTGATAAATATCTTTGATCAGAGAATAGTTCTCTTCAATGGTGGTGTGGAAGAGTGTCGCAAAGAATGCAAGATTCTCCTCCACGCTCAGATCCTGATAGAGTGAAAATCGTCCGGGCATGTACCCTATGATTTGGCGCACGCTCCGGTAATCTTTCACCACGTCGTGTCCGTTCATGATTGCCAGACCGCTATCGGGCAGGATCAGCGAAGCCAGGATCCGGAAGAGCGATGACTTTCCGGCACCATCCGGGCCGATCACACCAAATATTTCTCCATCATTCACCTGGAAGGAAATACCGTTCAACGCTTTTATATTGCCCTTCCTATAGCTTTTATTCAGGTTGTTGACTTCTATCATTTTCTTTTTTTCTTGCTGTGCTGCGTTGTGAATGTTATTCGAACTTCACCTCCCCATACATGCCAATCTTCAGGCAGCCGTCGTTGGGGACAGCAATTTTCAGGGCATAGACCAGGTTGGCCCGCTCATTTTTGGTCTGTATGGTTTTGGGCGTGAACTCTGACTTGTCGGATATCCAGTTGATTCTACCTCGGTATGTTTTCATGTTGCCTTCTCCGTTGTCCACCCTTACCGTCACCTCATCATTCAGTTTGATCTGTGCCAGCTGGTCGTTTGTAACATAAGCTCTCAGATAGAGGGTGCTTGTGTCGGCTATTTTGAAGAGGGGAGTACCCATGGTAGCCAGTTCACCCGCTTCGGCGTATCTATTCAGAACTGTCCCGGAGATTGGGGAGATGATTTGCGTCTTCTCGAGTTGATCGTTCAGTTGAGCGATCTGTATTTCGAGGGTAGAACTTTGTGCGGAGATATTTTTGCTGCTTTTTTCCAGCGTGGAGGTCGATGCCAAAAGCTGCTTCTCCTGCACTTCTATCTGTGACTCTATATCATCGAGTTGCTTCTGAGTGGCGGCATTGGCTGCAAGTAGGTTTTTCACCCGTGCTCTTTCTTTTTCCAGGGTCCTGATCTGTTGCTGAATGACTGCCGTCTGCTTGTGAATATCGGGTTGTTGGGACCGGATTCCTTCCGCATTTGAGAGCAGGCTCATTTTTTTGAGGTAGAGCTGGGTGCTGTCTATCTGCCCGACTATCTGCCCGGCCTCCAATTGTTCTCCTTCCTCTACCGTCAGTTCAAGTATGCCTCCATTGGCTTGCGAGGAGACAATGATCTCCGTGGCTTCGAAAGATCCTGTGGCGTCATATTCCCCGCTGCCGTTGCTGCATGAAAACAACAGGAGTGGGAGGAATAGTGCGGTTAGTAATGTTATTGGTTTCATA
>JADLKK010000188.1 GCA_016839025.1 Proteiniphilum sp. | reverse complement strand
AGCACCGGCAATGAGACCCAATAAAATCCATGATAAAATTCCCATAACAATGATATTTTAGTGTAAGAAAAAGTGTTTACAAGATTACCTAGTATAACACACTTATGCTAAAAATTGTTTAAACATGGATCCATTTAATGAAATTCTACTCGTTGATTTCTGCGGCTTCATTCCCCTCGTGCTTTATCAGAAGGGTATCACCAGGCTTCACATCTATTTCCTCTACCGAAGCTCCTGCAGCTGCTTGTTTTTTTCGCTTTTTGGAGAAGATTCGAAAGATCCAACTGTTGGCAATGGTCTCGGCCGCACGTGTTACCTGCACAACTCCATGATCAACCTTTGCTATCGCCGTATCCACATTCAAACCCATCTCCCTGTCGTGCAACAGTCGTGGCAACACACCTTCACCATGATTGAGCGAGTAGGAAGTCTGATGCAATTCATTCACCAGTGAGTCTGCCCTCCGGGTTGTGGTACTCAGGCCGGCCATGATGCGGTTCACCTCCGTGGTGATGGAATCACTCTGGATCAGTTTGCCAAGATCCCCTTCACCGCTGCTGATCTTACCGGTTATGTTGTTGATATCTGTCAGTGACTCGTTCAGTCGGTTGGTGGCTGTTTCGAAGCCGGTGGTGAGCGACTTTTCATTGAGTAAACGTGCGATATCACCCTCCCCATGATCCATCTTGTCTGCTATTGAACGTAGGCTGGCCACCGTTTCTTTTGCCTCTTCCAGCATCTCGGTTGCCTGGGCGATCATTGCCTGGATGTCGAGGCCATCGGCTACCGGCAGGTAATCATCTTTATCCACCTTACCAGTAGTTGGATCACCCGTTGAGATGAGCACGATCTTACCTCCCATCAGCCCTTCCTGTCCAATCTGCACCTGCGAATTCTTGTAGATGAAGTCAGTATATTCGTCACGAATGGAGAGGGTCACCACTACGGAAGAGTCCGCCACGATGCGGATATCCTTCACTGTACCGATATTAATGCCGGCAAAACGAACAAGGTTACCGGGTACCAACCCGCGGATATCCCTGAAGGAGGCATGCAGATCGGTATTGGAAGAGAAGAGGTTCTGCTTACTCCCGATCAGGTAGACTGCCACTACAAACAAAATCAATGCTGATGCCACAAAAATGCCAAGCCTCAGTGCATGTTTGGTTCTTTTCATCTTTTGATTTATTATGTTTTATTTGTTACATAAAATAATTTCGTATCTCTTTCTTATCACTATGACTCAACTCATCATAGGTCCCTTGTATGACAAAAACGCCCTCGTCCATGATTCTGATGGTGTCGGTGGCTATCTTGGCACATTTCATATCATGGGTAATGATGATCGCAGCGGTCTGATACTCCTCACGGATCTTCATGATCAGCTCACTGATCTCACCCGAGGTTACCGCATCCAGACCCGTGGTGGGCTCGTCGTAGAGGATGATCTGAGGTTTCAGGATCAACGTGCGGGCCAGTGCAATACGCTTCTTCATCCCACCTGACAACTCCGAGGGCATCCTATCAATGGCATCGAGCAACCCCACACTTCGCAACGACCTTTCAATCAGTTCTTCAGTATCATACTTCTTGTCAACGAACTGTGTTCTGCGAATCGGGAACATCAGGTTCTCACGCACGCTCATTGAATCATAGAGTGCTCCTCCCTGAAACAGGTATCCCACATTCTTACGCAAATCAATGAGTTCCTCGTCATTACAGCTGGTCACATCGGTACCCAGCACATTTATCCGTCCCGCATCAGGCTCGATCAACCGGACAATGCACTTTGTCAACACCGATTTACCGATGCCGGACTTGCCTACTATCCCCAGGTTCTCACTCTTGTTGAGTGTCAAATCAATTCCACGCAGAATATGCTTCTCTTTGAAGGACTTGTAAAGGCTCTCTATCTCAATAACTGTTTCTTTCTCCATATGTTTTTACAGGATACTGGTAATTAATACGAAGATAAGGTCTATCACGAAAATGGTTAGCGATGAGGCCACTACTGCCGAGTTGGCCGACATCCCCACCGACTCGGTGCCCCTGCCGGCGGTGTATCCCTTGTAGGATCCGATCAGGCCGATAAAGAAACCAAAAAGCACTGTTTTCAGTGTAGCGGGAAACAGATCAATGAAGCCGAGCATGGAAAAGGAACGGTTCATGAAGAGAGTAATTGAGGTATCCTCGAAGATGTTGACCGCCAGGAAGGCTCCCAGCAGGCTGAATGCATCGGCAAAGATCACCAGCACAGGCACTACAATGGTGGTTGCCAGCACACGAGAGGCAACCACATAGCTGAGGGGTCGCGTACCGGAGACCTCCATCGCATCAATCTGCTCGGTCACCCGCATGGCAGCGATCTCAGCACCGATGCCGGAACTGATCTTACCGGCACAGATCAATCCCGTGATAACCGGTCCCAGCTCCCGCACCATTGAGACGGCAATCACCCCCGGCAGCAGTGTCTGTGCTCCAAAATCGGATAGAATGGGATTCATTTGCATGGTGAGTACC
>JADLKK010000187.1 GCA_016839025.1 Proteiniphilum sp. | reverse complement strand
GAGAGCAATGTCGACATTATGAGCCTTGCTCCAACAAGAAACGCAGCAATTAAAAAGATTATCTTGGACACCAAGAGGTCAGTTGCAGTCTCCCTCGCAGGTATTCAGGGCGCACTTGCCAACGGTAAGATGGGCGGTAAGGGCCGTCAGATCTTAGGCCGTGGGCTCGACTACGATCTTGTGGGAAACGCTGACGCAATTGCAGAAAGCGTAAAGAAGTACGTTCAGGTCGATGAAGGCGACGACACCAACATCATCAAAGTTAAAGGTGGAAAGAGCCTGCTTATTCAGTCCCCCTCATCAAGAATGGCCGCTGGTGCTGACTACATGGCTGCAACAACAGTAGGTGCAGCAGCAATTACCCAGGCTATTATTGACATGTTCGACACCGACATGTACGATGCACCCATTGTAAAAGGCGCAGTCTGGGGAAGCTACCCACAGACAATGGACCTTATGGGCGGACAGGTTCAGAGTATCCTGAGCATCCCCCAGAACAATGAAGGTCTCGGTTTCTCCCTGAGGAACATCATGGCCAACCACGTTGCAGCAATCGCCAACCGCTCTGCAATGAACTCAGCAGCTCTTTCCTCAATCTATGAGCAGGCTGGTATCTTTGAAATGGGTGGCGCAGTCGGTATGTTCGAGAGGCATCAGCTCCTCGGTCTCGCCTGCCAGGGCCTCAACGCCAACAATGTGGTATACGATGTCGTAAAGGAAAACGGCAAGAACGGTACCATTGGAACTGTTATCCAGTCCATTGTCGGCAGGGCAATTGAAGCCGGTGTCATCTCCGTTGACAAGACCGCACCCTCCGGATACAAATTCTACAAGGCAAACGACGTCCCAATGTGGAACGCTTTCGCCGCAGCCGGTACCCTCGCAGCCACTCTCGTGAACTGTGGTGCAGGCCGTGCAGCCCAGAACGTCTCCTCAACACTTCTGTACTTCAACGACATCCTTGAGAAGGAAACCGGTCTCCCAGGATGCGACTATGGTAAAGTACAGGGTACTGCAGTAGGATTCTCATTCTTCAGCCACTCAATCTATGGTGGCGGTGGACCTGGTGTCTTCAACGGTAACCACGTCGTTACCAGGCACTCCAGAGGTTTCGCAATTCCATGCGTATGCGCAGCAGTAGCTCTGGATGCAGGTACCCAGATGTTCCCAATCGAAGCAACATCCGGCCTCATCGGTGACGTGTTTGGTGGAATTAAGGAATTCCGCGAGCCAATTAAGGCAGTTGCAGGAGCGCTCTAAACGAATTAGTCAAAAGGTCTAAAGATGTCAGACTCTGCTTCAAATAAGGAAGATTCCATTCAAATCGAAATCTTTCCCAGCAGGATCCTGTCTCCTGAAACCGCTCAGAAACTCATCACTGAGTTGTATCAGGTTGACGGGATACTTCGTGTTATGGTCCAGGGCCCTAGACTCCCAGAAAAGGTAGGGTACGGCCCCGGTACCGGGGAAAAGGTTGAACACCCCTTAAGAAAGCCTATTCAGATCGGAGATCAGGTTATTGAACTCAAGATCAGTGTGGGTAGGATCAGGCTTGAAATCTTAAACGCCGAAGTCAAAGAAAAAGTCAGGACAGTATGTGAAAAGGTGCTCCCATTCTCTTTTGAATTCAGGGAAGGACATTTCCTCAGGAAAAAGCCTACAGTGACTGACTATGCTAAACTTGGTCCTGATGCTGATTCTCGATTGCTTGGTATGGTAGATCCCAAATCCAAGATAAACCAGCTTGTCTTTATAGAGAAGCAAGAGAAAGATGAAGATGAAGATAAAGACGAGTGAAAAGATATGATGATCGATCGGGAAACGCAGGTAGTTGACTGCCGATGCGGTGGTGGTCTAGGCAAAGGAGGAGGGCTTGCTCAAAGAGGCACTCTTTCGGAAGCTGGCCGTGCCGACGTGGTAGCTATTGCCATGAGTCCCGGACAGAGGCATATTACAAAACCGGTATGCGAGATCACATACGGCATGAGGAAAGAAAACATTCAGGTAAGTGTGCTTGTACTTTACTCGGGTTCGGGAATTCCCGAATCAGGCATGAGGACAGGGTCATTTGTACTGAGTCCTGTAGAAGTTGCACAGATAGAAATGCACAAGTTGGCTGTTATTCACCTCGGAAATATTAAGGACCATGTAATCAGAAAAGCAAGGGAGATCCTGAGCCAGGCTGATATACCGGCAATTATTGTCAGCCAGATCCCGGTGGATTTTGAGGATTTTGCAGAAGCAGGGATAAAGACGAGATTAGTGATGCCAAGGGATGAAAATATTCGAACAAAGGGAATTATAATGGATATGGTTAGCGGAGTTACACGCGGTGACTTCTGTCCCAGGGATAAGCTAAATTTGATCATAAAATACGTCAAGACGACATTAGACCAAATAGAACATCATAAAGGAGTTGCATGAGATGGCATACAAAGCACAGTTTTATCCAGGCGCTACATCTGTCGGCGCTAACAGAAGAAAGCACATGTCCGGAAAACTTGAGAAACTCAGGGAAAT
>JADLKK010000044.1 GCA_016839025.1 Proteiniphilum sp. | reverse complement strand
TTATTCCACCTCAAGCACCAATCCTTTCAGGTATTCACCTTCCGGATGATACATATTGACCGGATGGTCGGCTGGCTGGGTCAGCTGGTGAAGAATCCTTACCCGACGCCCGGAGATGGCTGCTGCACTGAAAACAGCCAGCCGGAACTGCTCCCTGGAAATTGCCTGGGAGCAGGAGAAGGTGAAGAGGATCCCTCCCGGTGCAATTTTCGCCAAGGCTGCATGATTCAGTTTTTTGTAACCCTGCAGGGCGTTGTTCACTGCTCCACGGTGCTTGGCAAAGGCAGGCGGATCGAGCAGGATCAGGTCATACTTTCCTACCGGGGTCTCTTTCAGGTAGCGAAATGCATCTTCCGCAAACGAATTGTGCCGGGGCATCTCTCCGAAGTTGAGTCCGATATTGTGGTTGGTGACTGAAATCGCTTTTGAGGAGCTGTCAACTGAGTCGACCAGCACCGCACCGCCTCGCAGGGCGTAAACCGAGAAGCCACCCGTATAACAGAACATGTTGAGAAAACGGCGTCCGGCAGCGTACTTTTCCAGCAAACATCTGTTCTCCCGCTGATCGATGAAAAAGCCTGTCTTCTGTCCCCGAAGCCAGTCGATCTGAAACTGGAGCCCATTTTCAAGTGCGACGGCTTCCGCAGCCTCCCCACCCCATACATACCCATCTTCAGCACCCAGTCCCGCTTTATAGGGAAGGGTGCTTTCCGACTTGTAGTATATATGTTTCAACTGATCGCCGGGCAGGATCTCTTTCAGTGCCCGGGTAATCAGTTCCAGGTCTCGGTGCATCCCCGCCGAGTGGGCCTGAATCACAGCTGTGCGGCCATAGATGTCGATGATCAGGCCGGGGAGATGATCTCCCTCACCATGTACAAGCCGGTAAATCGTGTTGTCGTTGCGTATCAGTCGCAGTTGTTGTCTCAACTGCAGGGCCCGAACGAGCGCAGACCGGTAGAAGGAACTGTCAATGGCTTCATCTCTGAAAGAGAGGATACGCACAGCGATGCTGCCCACCTGGTAATGGCCGACACCCAGAAAGGAGCCTTCAGCATCCAGGATACGCACCACTGTTCCCTCTTCGGGAAAGGATGTGCCTTCTGCAAGGGCACCTGAAAAAACCCAGGGATGAAATCGTTTGAGAGAATCATCTTTTTTTGGCTTCAGCAAAATCTCTTGGTACATCTTATTCTTGGGTTGTTGGGTTCTTTGTATCGGTCAGGTGGTTATATATCCGAAGGCAGGCCCAGGCATCGATAGCGGCGTAGGACTGCTGGGCAGGGGTCAATTGTGGTGCCTCCCAGTTGGAGAGGCGCTGGCTCTTGGAGATCTTTTTTCCGAAGAGAAGGGCGTAGATTTTCTGCAGGCTGTTGTCATCTATGCCAAACTTGTCAACAAAAAGCTGCAGATCGATGAAGTTCTCCGGTTTGCGCACCGAACGCTGTCGGATGGCAGCAAAATCGTCACGCAGCGAGAGGCCGATTTTCTTGATGCCGGCATCACCCATGAGCTGCTCCAGTGCATCCGGGTAGCCAATGCGGTTGAGACGGAAGAGATAGCAGATCTCATCAGTCGCCAATTGCATCAGTGCTACCTTGTGATTCTGGCCCCGCTTGAAAGCAGGTTTGGTTTCGGTATCGAAACCCAGTGCCGGCTGTTGCAAAAGATACGCAACAGCCTCTTCCACCTCCTCTTCGTGATCAATTACAACAATTCTGCCTCCAAACGATTCTGTCGGCAACCCGGCCAGTTGCTCCTTGGTGATTGTCAATCCCACAATTCTTCGTTATTTATCTTCCCCAGGTTATCATCCATTCCGTTCTCTTCTTCCCTGCATTTGAGCGTGTGCAGGGGACGCAGCACATTCACCAGTTTCTGTCCCCAATAGAGGAAAAAATTCTCCCGGCATGCAGAAAGGGCAATCTCCATCTGCTCTGAGAGCTCGAATTGGTAAACCGAAACAAAATTACGGATATCCTGGTAAAGATCCGCTACATTCTCCGAAACAAATGCAGAGATGGGACGATCACTGTACTTCATATCTTCCACAAACACATCGAGGTAAGTATCTTCCTCCCCCATCACAGCGGCAACACGACTTGCCACGCGTGCGTAATCCTCCTCACGCACAAAAGTGGGGGGCAACTCATCATGCATTCCTTTTGTTTCCGGCAGAAGGAGAGCTTTCAGATAAAGAAGAGGCAGCAGCTTGAGTGCCCTCTCCACCCACTCGCTACGCGGCAACTCAGCCTCACCCTCCAGGAAGTGACAAAGCTCGGCCGCCACAGCCAGAAAGTCGATCACATTTTTGTCGTACACAACTTGACTGCTTTCGGATTTCTCCATCATTTTTTCATTTTATCTTTCATCTTGTAAGAAGAGACAAAAATAGGCATAATTTTCGACAATGTGTTACAGGCCTGTCCCAAACAGATCTCTCCGGCATGTCAGGTGAAAAAAATCCTCATCACTTGGTTGAATCAAAATAATACACTAACTTGCAGCCACTATGCGCCGTAAATTTCCCCACAGCCGAAAACTATGCAGTGGTGGTTTTTCGTGAGTACCTGCATCAGCAGGGTTTGGATTGTCTGCCAGCAGAGCACTGCGCCGGCCGGGATATATCAAAATTGTTCAGCGGCGAATGTCCAGCTACCGGCAGCCATGTGTAACGAAATAAAAGCTGCGATATGAAACCACCCATACTGGGCAAACAGACCTTCCTGCGGGAACATCCCGCCACAGGAGGCACCCTCGACAAGTTTATCCGGGAGGTGTATGAACGGGAAGACGACCCCAATCCGCTATTCACCGGCAGGCACTTCCTGATCCTGAGAGAAGGAACCGGCAGCGTGCTGAAAGCAACCAGGATGCTCGAATCCAAGTGGGGTTTAACTGTCGCCAATACGGCCGATTTTATCAGTGAGACCTTCAGTGAAAGCAAAATCAGCAGTGCTGACGCACTCTTTTACAATGATCTGGGGATAGCCCTGCTGGGCAGTGACAAAGGGCTCATCGATCACCTCTCAGACAAATACGCTGACTTCCTGGTTAAACCGGAGAAGGTTATCTATATTCCGGATGATGTTCCCGAGGAGCAAGAAAAGCGATCCAGCTGGGGAATACAGATCACGGAAGCGCTCCATTCACCTTACAAGGGAACGGGGGTAAAGGTGGCAATCATGGATACCGGCCTTGACATCACCCATCCCGACTTCAGTGCAAGAGAGGTTACAAGCTACTCTTTTGTTTCCGGTGAAACCATTCAGGATATGCATGGACATGGAACCCACTGCACAGGGATCGCCTGCGGATTGGAAGACCCCGACGGAATACGGTATGGTGTGGCTTCCGGTGCCCACATCTTCGCCGGCAAGGTTCTCAACAACCAGGGTAGCGGAGCCCAGTCCTGGGTGTTGGACGGGATCACCTGGGCAGCCGATAAGGGTTGCAAGGTGCTCTCCCTGTCGCTGGGATCGCGGGTTTTCGCGGGGCAGCAATACGACATGGCCTATGAGCGGGCAGCACAGTATGCCCTCTCCCGGGGGACAGTAATCGTTGCGGCTGCAGGCAACGACAGCAGACGCTCCCGCGACCGATACAGTCCTGTAGGGAGTCCTGCCGACTGCCCCTCTATCCTTGCCGTAGGCGCTCTCGATGAGAGGCTGCAGGTGGCGGATTTCTCAAACCGCGCCATCAACCCGGGAGGAGAGGTAAACATTGCGGCGCCCGGCGTAGCCATCTACTCCTCCTGGCCCATGCCATCAAGGTATCGCATCCTATCAGGCACCAGCATGGCAACTCCGTTTGTGGCAGGAATCCTGGCCCTTCTCTGGGAAAAGTACCCCGGCGCCACACCCGCCACAATCATCAAAGAACTGATAGCGCAAACAAAAGAGTTGCCGCTGCCGCGGGAAGATGTGGGTGCAGGCCTGTCGCTTGCACCAGGAAAAGAGCAATAGTATGAGACACATCGTCATCACCATATCGGAGATCTATCTGGACCGGCTCAGCGCTGTCGTTGAAAGCCTTCGAAAAGAGGGGGTCGTGGTGACCCATCTCTACAAGTTTGGCGTCATTATCGGCATTGCCGATGATTCTGTAATTCCCAGGATACGCAACCGGAAAGAGGTCATCTCCCTGAACGAAGAGAGGGAAGCGACAATTCCTCCGCCGGACGCTGATGTACAGCTCTTAGCCGAGGAGTAAGAAAACAGTTGCCGGCCGTAGCCCGCACCATGCATTCCCTATCGGTACCGAAGTGAGCACTCATTTCGCAAAAGCGTCATTGCCTTGCAGAAAAAGAAGGCAAAGATTTTGTGAATCCGTTTGAAAATAATATCTTTGCATCCGACAAGTGAGAGGGAAGCAGGAAAAACCGCTTCCTTTTTTGTTCATGAAGGCTATAATGATCGATAAAAACATGCTTTTCTCCCTTGTGGAGGAGTATCTGAAGGAGAGTGCCAATTACCTGGTAGATCTGACGGTGGGTGCCGACAACTGCATCATCGTGGAAATCGACAACGATGCGGGGGTCGATATCGACGAATGTGCCTCGCTGAGCCGGCACATAGAGGCACACCTTGATCGTGAGAACGGGGATTTCGAGCTGACGGTCACTTCGGCCGGTCTCACTTCACCCTTCAAAACAAGGCGGCAGTACCGCAAGTATGAAGGCAAAGAGGTGGAAGTGCTCACCCGTGCGGGCATCAAGCATAGTGGCATCCTGCGCTCCTCAGACGAGGAGGGTTTTATCCTGACAGTCACGCGCAAGGTAAAGCCGGAGGGAGCGAAACGCAAACAGGAGGTGGAACAAGATCTCCGCTTCTCTTACGATGATGTGAAACATACCTTATACGATTCAAATAATATATGGGCAAGAAGAAAGAAACCATCAGTCTCATAGATACTTTTTCCGAATTCAATGAACTGAAGAATATCGACAAGGCCACCCTGATCAGCGTACTGGAAGAGTCGTTCCGCAACGTCATCTCCAAGGCGAACGGTACCGACGAGAACTACGATATCATCATCAACCCCGACAAGGGAGACCTGGAGATCTGGCGCAACCGCACCATCGTGGAAGATGACGAGCTGGAGGATCCCAACCTGCAGATCACGCTTTCCGAAGCGTTGAAGATCGACGAAGATTTCGAGGTGGGTGAAGAGGTGACCGATGAGGTCTCTCTTGAGCACTTCGGACGCCGCACCATCCTCAACCTGCGGCAAACACTGGCTTCGAAGATCCTGGAACTGGAAAAGGACAACCTCTACAACAAGTACAAGGAGAAGGTGGGCGAAATCGTCTCTGGCGAAGTCTACCAGATCTGGAAAAAGGAGTTGTTGCTGCTCGACGACGAGCACAACGAACTGATTCTGCCCAAAACCGAACAGATACCGAGTGACTTCTTCCGCAAAGGCGAACATGCCCGTGCGGTGGTCGCCCGTGTGGAGAACAAGAACAACAATCCGCGTATCATCCTCTCCCGCACCTCTCCGGTCTTCCTGGAGCGTTTGTTTGAGCAGGAGATACCCGAGATCGCCGATGGACTGATCACCATCAAGGGTATCGCCCGCATACCGGGTGAGCGGGCCAAAGTTGCCGTAGAGGCATATGACGACCGCATCGATCCGGTGGGTGCCTGCGTAGGAATGAAGGGGTTCCGCATCCATGGCATCGTGCGTGAGCTGCGCAACGAGAACATCGACGTGATCAACTTCACCAATAACACCACGCTCTTCATCCAGCGCGCACTGAGTCCCGCCCGCATCAACTCCATCACCCTCAAGGAGGAAGAACGACGCGCAGAGGTATTCCTCAACCCGGAAGAGGTCTCCCTGGCCATCGGTAAAGGAGGTGCCAACATCAAGCTGGCCTCCATGCTCACCGGTTACAACATCGAGGTATTCCGCGACATCGACGAGGTGGATGAGGAGGATATCTACCTGGACGAGTTCCGTGACGAGATCGATGGATGGGTGATTGACCAGCTGAAGAAGATTGGCTGTTCCACTGCCAAGAATGTACTGGCTACCAACCGCGAGCGACTGATTCGCGAGGCCGATCTGGAAGAGGACACCGTGGATGAGGTACTCGCCATCCTTCGTTATGAGTTCGAGGAGGAGGAAGCCCCCTATGAGACCGAACATAACACGGATCTTTCCGTTGAGGAAGAGGGCGGTGACAGGTATCCCGATGAGGAGGACCAGGGCGGTCAGACAGAGGATAGTGTCGAAGAAGAGAAGGACGAGGTGTAGTTCCGCTATTCATGAGCGGTGCCTGCAGGCGGAATGAACCCCCAAGCACAGCAACAGGATTAGCCTGTTACCCCATACTGTTCACAACATATAACCAGAGAAAGGGATAGAAGAGATATATGCCTATTAGATTAATAAAAGTATCGAAAAATTTGAATGTAGGAATCAATACACTGGTTGAATTTCTGCATAAGAAGGGTATTGAAGTAGAAGCAAATCCTAACGCAAAAATTGAGGATGAACAGTACGACATACTGATCGGTGAGTTCGGTAAGGATAAAAATATCCGCCGGGAGGCGACCGAGACACGGGAGAAGATGCACCGCCGCGACGAAAAACGGGAGACCGTGGCCATCGAGGGCTACGAGTTGCCCGAAGTGCAGGCCCCCAGGAAGAAGCCGGAAAAAGAGATGATCGAGACCGAGATCCCCAAAGAGATGAAACCCCAGTTGAATGTAGTGGGGAGCATTGATCTGGAGAACCTCGGTAAAAAGAAAAGCGAGCCGAAGCAGGAAGAACCGCAGGCAGTCAAAGAAGAACCCCTGCCAGAACAGATAAAAGAGCAGGAAATAATCCGGCAGGAACCGCAGGAAGAGACTGCGCCAGTCGCCGTGATACCGGAGCCACCTGCTGCCGGGACAAAGAAGCCTTCCGTTCCGGAGGTGGCGGATGAAGCGGTAGAACCAGCTCCTGCGAATGAGTCTGAAGGAAAGAACGCCCCGCAAGCGGGAGAGACAACTGCTCCTGTCCGGGAGCCACTGACACCCGCAATGGAGCAGCCAGCAGAGAAGCAAGAGAAAGAAGATCCCGCCGAAACGAGTGAAGAGGAAATAAAAACGACTTCTGTTGTGCCTGCCGGGGAGGCAGATGTCAGTACCCCTACAGAAGCGGCGTCAACAGTAGAACCCGAAGCAGAGAATGGAGACCAGGTCTTCCGCCTGCACAAGAACAAGCTGGAGTCGAATATTGTAGTGAAAGGATCGATCGATCTGGACTCCATCAATGACCGCACCCGACCGCCCCGCAAGTCACGCGCCCAGCGTAAGAAGGAGCGGCTGGAGCGGGAGCAGAAAGCTCTCGACAGCAAGAAGTTGAAGGAAGAAAAGGTTAAATTGCTCAAGAAAGAGGCGATCGATGAAAAGAAAAAACCGGCTGTAAGCGAAAGTGAAGAGGATCTCAAGAAGAAAAAACGAAAGAGAATTCGCACAGCAAAGGTGAATATCGATAAACCGGGCAGTTTCGGACAAACTTCCCGAAGTGAGCGTAAGCCTTCACTGCGTAAGCCAATCAAGGCAGAGGTGAGCGAAGAGGATGTACAGAAGCAGATCAAGGAGACATTGGCTCGCCTCACCGAGAAGCGGGGAAAGAAAGGTGGTGCCAAGTACCGCCGTGAAAAACGGGAGGCCAGCGCCCACAGACAGCAAGAGGAGTTGATGCAACAGGAGCGGCAGAGTCGTGTATTGCAGCTCACCGAATTCGTGACAGCCAACGACCTGGCCAACATGATGAATGTACCGGTTACCAATGTCATCTCCACCTGTATGAGCCTGGGCGTGATGGTCGCCATCAACCAGCGTCTCGATGCGGAAACAATCAACATCGTGGCCGAAGAGTATGGTTTCAAGACACAGTTCGTGAGTGCCGACGTGATCGAAGCCATTGCCGAGGAGGAGGATGCACCGGAAGATCTGGTATCACGCCCCCCTATTGTAACGGTGATGGGTCACGTGGACCATGGGAAAACCTCCCTGCTGGACAGTATCCGCAGTACCAATGTGATCGCCGGCGAAGCAGGAGGCATCACCCAGCATATCGGAGCCTACAACGTACAGTTGGAGGACGGTCGCAAAATCACCTTCCTCGACACCCCCGGTCACGAGGCATTTACCGCCATGCGTGCCCGTGGAGCGAAAGTGACTGACGTGGCCATCATTATCGTGGCTGCCGACGACAATGTGATGCCGCAGACGGTGGAAGCAATCAACCACGCCGGTGCGGCCGGCGTACCCATCGTCTTCGCCATCAATAAGATTGATAAGCCCGGCGCCAATCCTGAAAAAATCAAGGAACGTCTGGCCGAAATGAATTACCTCGTGGAGGACTGGGGAGGCAAATACCAGTCGCAGGACATCTCTGCCAAAAACGGCATCGGTATCCGTGAGCTGCTGGAGAAGGTGTTGCTGGAGGCCGATCTGCTGGAGCTGAAAGCCAATCCCAACCGACGTGCCTCCGGATCCATCATCGAATCGGAACTCGACAAAGGGCGTGGTTATGTTTCCACCGTACTGGTGGAGAACGGCACCCTGCACCAGGGTGACATCGTGATCGCAGGCGCCTACTACGGTCGTGTGAAGGCGATGTTCAACGAACGCAACCAGCGCATCGAAACAGCGGGACCGGCTGAACCGGCATTGATCCTCGGGCTGAATGGCGCACCCCAGGCGGGCGACACCTTCAACGTGATGGAAACCGAACAGGAAGCACGCGCCATCGCCAACCGCCGCGAGCAGTTGCAACGCGAACAATCGCTCCGCACACAGAAAATGCTCACCCTCGACGATATCGGTCGCCGCATTGCCATTGGCAATTTCCAGCAGCTGAACATCATCGTGAAGGGCGATGTGGACGGATCGGTAGAGGCGCTTTCCGACTCACTGATCCAGCTCTCCACCGAAGAGATACAAGTGAACGTGATTCACAAGGCGGTGGGCCAGATCTCCGAATCGGATGTCACACTGGCAGCAGCTTCCGATGCGATCATCATCGGTTTCCAGGTACGTCCCTCGCTGGGTGCCCGCAAGGAGGCAGAGAAAGAGGGTGTGGACATCCGTCTCTACTCGATCATCTACTCTGCCATCGAGGAGGTGAAAGCAGCCATGGAAGGAATGCTGGCACCCGAGGTGAAAGAGGAGATCACCGGCAACGTCGAAGTGCTCGATGTCTTCAAGATCTCGAAGGTGGGTACCGTAGCCGGCAGCATGGTACGCGACGGCAAGATTAAACGGTCAAGCCGGATACGCCTGATCCGCAATGGCATCGTGATCTTTACCGGCGAGCTTGACTCCCTGAAGCGTTTCAAGGAGGATGTGCGGGAGGTGAGTTCCGGTTACGAGTGCGGAATCACCATACGCAACTTCAATGACATCAAGGTAGGTGACACCATTGAGGCTTATGAAGAAACGGAAGTAAAGAAAACATTGTAAACAAGTCCCTTTACAATGCGGAGGGTCCATTCACGCAAGTGCAAACCCGGGGGCAAACGTGTATAACCAGTTGACATTGTTATTTTAATTCCTACCCTGAGAGCGGCTGCATCTGCCCGGAATCAGGCGGATGCGGCCGCAACACACAGGGATGGAGAAAAATGGATGATTATGACAAAGAAAATTTTTATCACGCTTGCAGCATGTCTGTTGCTGGCCGGCACGGCTGCTTATGCACAACAAACGGTCAGCGTGGCCTACGTGAACAGCGAGGAGCTGTTGCAGGTATTTCCCGAGAAACAACAGGCTGCCGAGAAGCTACTGCTACTGAGTGACAACTACAAGAAGGAACTGGAGCTGATGCAGAATGAGTACAACAAAAAATACTCCGATTACATCACCTACCAGGCTTCACTCGCTGAAAACATCAAGTTGCGCAGGATGCAGGAGTTGACGGAGCTGGAAAACAGGATGCAGCAGTTCATGGAATTGGCACAAAAGGATATGGAGCTCCAGGAAATGGAATTGTTGCAGCCATTGCGGAAAAAGATTGGAGACGCAATTCATGCGGTGGGATTGGAACAACGCTTCACCGTAATCTATGACCTGGCTGATCCGGGCATTGCCTTTGTCTCTCCCGAAGCAGTAGATGCCAATCCCCTGGTAAAGAAAAAACTGGGCATCAAGGAGTAACTCTCTTTTGTGTAAGTCGTGATGCAACCTACGGCAGCCGGTGCCATCGGCGTATTTGATTCGGGTTACGGCGGACTCACCATCCTGTCGTCCATCAAAGCATTGATGCCGGAGTATGACTACCTTTACCTGGGTGATAACGCCCGGGCACCCTACGGAAGCCGCTCATTCGAAAGCGTCTACCGCTTCACGTTGCAAGCTGTTGAATGGTTCTTTTCCCGTGGCTGCCACCTGGTGGTCCTGGCCTGCAACACCGCTTCAGCGAAAGCGCTGCGTACCATCCAGCAACGTGACCTCCCTGTCATTGATCCGGAACGCAGGGTGTTGGGCGTGATCCGCCCCACCACGGAACGGATAGCAGCGCTCACCACTACCGGTCATGTCGGTGTGCTGGGAACCGAGGGTACAATTCAGTCACGCTCCTACGAGATCGAAATCAACAAGCTCCATCCTCAACTCAAAGTCACCGGAGAGGCGTGTCCCATGTGGGTACCTTTGGTGGAAAACAGGGAGCACGACAAGCCGGGAGCCGACTATTTCGTACGGCAGCATCTGGAGCAACTACTGACCGGTGACCCGCAGATAGACACCATCATTCTGGGGTGTACCCACTACCCGCTGTTACTGGATAAGATCGGACAATACCTGCCAGCCGGTATCAGGATACTCACACAGGGCAACTACGTTTCCGAAAGCCTGAAGGACTATCTCCGACGACATCCGGAAATGGATGCCAAATGCACCAAAGGTGGCACAGTATGCTATTACACCACCGACGCTCCGGATAAGTTTAACCGACTGGCATCACTCTTCCTCCATGAGGAGATTGCTGCGCAGCAAATCAAACTGGAAAGACTATGACAAACTGGTTCGATCTGACTGTCGGCATCCTGCTGTTGCTTACAGTAATCAACGGCTACCGCAAAGGGCTGATCATGCAACTGGCGGGGCTGGCTATCCTGATACTATCTGCCATCTTTGGAGGCAGGATAGCTGAAATGATTCTTCCCCGGCTTACCGGATGGATCAACCTATCGCCAGAAGCAGCACGGGTGCTCTCTTTCATCCTTGCCTTTGCTGCCATCGCCACTGTGCTGACACTGACAGGCAGGCTTCTGCAAAAATTCATTGACGTGGTACTGCTTAGCTTCGTGAACAGACTGGCCGGTGCGGTAATCGCCGCAGGAACCATGATGCTCTTTCTGAGTATCCTGCTCAACCTGGTACTCCTGCTCGACCGCAACGAATCAGTTATCCGTTCAGGGATAAAGCAGAACTCCTTTTTTTACGAGCGGGTAGAGGCGGTGGTTCCCGCCATCATTCCCCATCTAAACAGCCGCTTCTGGGATGAGTATGTCCCGGAAAAATACCGGGAGGAGATGGAAAAGAAATCGGATAATCTTTACCAGTCACTTCCAGAGGCAAATCCTGTCGACTCAAGCTACCAGAAACGCTACTTCGATGTAAATTGACAAACATGAAGATAGAAATTCACAGTGAGGGAAAAGCACCTCTGATACGCATATTCATTGTGTTGCTGCTCATCAATATGACCTCCTTTTTGTTGCTGCCCGATACGCTCTTCACGGTACTGCTCCTGGGTGTCTCGATCGCTTTCTTTGCCACGGCACTCAACTTCTACAAACAGCCGGAGCGCACCTACAAGGGTGACCTCCACGGACTGGTGAACGCTCCTACCGACGGGCGGATCGTAGTAATCGAGAAGGTTTTTGAGAAGGAATTCTTTCAGGAGGAGCGGATCCAGATCTCCATCTTCATGTCTCTCTTCAACGCTCACTCCAACTGGGTACCAGTCAGCGGCAAGATCACCCACTACTCTCATGTGGCGGGCAATTTCTATCGTGCCTACCTGCCCAAATCGAGCCACGAGAACGAACACTCCAATATCGTAATCGAGACGCCGGAGCATGGAACCATCCTCACCAGACAGATCGCCGGCGCACTGGCCCGCCGGATCGTCACCTATGTGAAAGAGGGGGAGGAGTTGCATATAGGCTCACCACTCGGCTTTATCAAGCTGGGATCCCGTATGGACATCTTTCTTCCCCTGGATAGTGAAATACTGGTTTCGATGGGAGAGGAGGTTCGGGCCAATGTGACCTTCCTGGCACGTCTGAACAAACAGCCAAAGTAACGGGATATGAGAAAGCAGATTCCCAACCTGATCACCCTGCTCAACCTTTTCTCCGGTTGTGTCGCTCTCACCATGGCTTTTCGTGGAGCCTTCGCCGCAGTGGTAATGTGGGTCTTGATTGCCGCACTGCTCGACTTTTTCGATGGCATGGCAGCACGATTACTCAATGCTCATTCCGACATTGGCAAGGAGCTGGACTCGCTGGCTGATCTGGTAAGCTTTGGCGTAGCACCGGCGGCAGCACTCCATGTGTTGTTGCGTGATCATCTCCGGACAGCTGTGGTGCCGGTTGAAGTGGCGCAGCTAATCCCCTATCTTGCCTTCATGATCCCGCTCTTTTCTGCCTACCGCCTGGCGAAGTTCAACCTCGACGAGCGGCAGCGCAACTCCTTTCTGGGTCTCCCCACACCTGCCAACGCCCTTTTCTGGATCAGCTACTGTTATGGCATCTGGCAACTTACGCCATCTGATAATTTGCTTCTTTACCTGACACTGGTGCTGCTCCTGGCCCTTTCATTCCTGATGGTAAGTGAAGTTCCTATGTTCTCACTCAAAGTCAGCAAGATAGATATCCGTAAAAACGGAATCCAGCTAACCCTCTTGCTTCTCGCCACGCTGTTCATCGCCTGGTGGGGAATCCCCGGAATCGCCTGGTCCATTCTCACCTATATTCTACTTTCACTGCTCACATTTCGTAAGCGGAGAACAACCTCATGAAGAAGAAGCAATAGGCTGTTCCCATATTTCACTCCGGCAGTGCGGAAAACCGTTAAATTATACAAACCCGGGAAAGCGTTCAGACGAAAATCGTATCTTTACAAAATTGTGCATTCAATCAGCATCATTATATGGGATTTCTAATCAAATTTCTCCTTTTTTTTGTAGCCGCCTACCTCCTGATGAAAGGTTTTGTGGCTTTTCTTACGGGTAAACGATCGGGGCAGTCCCCGGCGGAAAGATACTCCCCGCCGGGTCAGCCGCGACAGCCGGAGAAGCAGGAGGATCGCATCATCGGGTATCAGAAGAAGACTTTCGAGAAGAGCGAGGCAGAGGATGTGGAGTTTGTAGAGATCAAAAAAACACAGGGAGAAGCATAATCTCATACAATGCCGTCTTTATCCGGATGTTTTTTTGCGAAGGAAAGAACAACCAAAATCATATACAAATCGTTATTCAAGAACATAGTATGACAGATATTTTTGAGCGGCTGAAGCATGTCAACGGCCCACTGGAGCAATACCGCCAGAAGGCGGACGGTTATTTCGCATTTCCCGAACTGGAGGGAGAGATCGCTCCCCGTATGCGCTTCCTGGGACGCGAGATGATCACCTGGAGCCTGAACAACTACCTGGGACTGGCCAATCATCCCGAAGTGCGGAAAGCGGACGCCGATGCTGCCGCTCAATGGGGTATGGCTTACCCGATGGGGGCCCGTATGATGTCGGGGCAGACCAAATACCACCGTGAACTGGAGGAGAAGCTGGCCCGCTTCGAAAGGAAGGAGGCCGCCTACCTGCTCAACTACGGCTACCAGGGAATGGTATCCATCCTCGACTCGCTGGTATCGCGCAACGATGTGATCGTCTACGATTCCGAATCGCATGCCTGCATCATGGATGGCATTTTCCTCCACAAAGCCAAGGGGGGCAAAAGCTTTGTTTTTCCCCACAACGACATGGAGCGCTGCGAGAAGATGCTCGGCTTCGCCACGAAGAAAGCCGAGGAGAGCGGTGGTGGTATCCTGGTGGTGACCGAAGGGGTGTTTGGCATGTCGGGTGACCTGGGCAACCTGCCAGGAATCGTGAAACTGCGGCAAAAATTCAGCTTTCGCCTGCTGATTGACGATGCCCATGGCTTCGGCACGATGGGTACAACCGGCGCAGGTGCCAGCGAGCACTTCGGTCTGATGGACGAGGTGGATATCTACTTCGGCACCTTTGCCAAGTCGATGGCGGGTATTGGTGCCTTTGTCGCATCAGAGAAAGCAATCATCGACTCTCTCAAATACAACATGCGCTCCCAGATCTTCGCCAAATCACTCCCAATGCCGATGGTGATCGGTGCGCTCAAACGACTTGAAATCCTGCAGTCGCAGCCGCAACTCAGGGAGGACCTATGGAAAGTAGCCAGAGCGCTGCAGGAGGGGTTGGTAGCTGAAGGATTCAACATAGGCAACACCGAATCTCCGGTAACACCGGTCTACTTCAGCGGGTCGGTACCGGAAGGAACCAACATCGTAATCGACTTGCGGGAGAACCATCATATCTTCTGCTCCATCGTTGTCTATCCGGTGGTACCAAAAGGGGTGCTGATGCTACGCCTGATTCCCACCGCCTCGCATACACTGGCTGAGGTGGAACGGACCATCGAGGTGTTCAAACAGATCAAGCAGAACCTGGAAGCAGGCAGGTACCAGTCGGACGAAATGCGTTCCATGTCGGTCAACGCCTAATGAACCAGCTTCCTACAATTTGATCTAACCTATGCTTAGAGTCAAGATACAACACAAGTATCACCTGGAGTGCAGGCAGTGTGGACATGTCACACCCAACTTCTGGACCTGGTTCGACCAGGGACAGCAGTGTCCCGTTTGCGGAAGCAAGCACTCCGAGGTGTGGTACAACAGACGTTACCAGCGACTGGCGCGCATCATGCGGCGCAAGCCCGACAGCTTCTGGCACTACTTCCCCTTTCTGCCGCTGCTACGTCGGCGACACATCATCTCACGGGGTGAGGGAGCGGTGCCTGTGGAACGGTGGAGTTTCCTGGAAGCATTTGCCCGTGACAAGTATGGCCTCGATATCCGGGTACATGTCTACCGCAACGACCTGAATGGCGGTACCGGGACCTTCAAGGATCCGGCCGCCTCGATGGCGGCCAGCCTATTCAATGAGCTGGGTATCAAACAGTATTGCATCGCGTCGACAGGCAACTCGGCAACGGCCTATGCCAAGTACCTCTCCATGGCGAAGGTGAATTGCTCGGTCTTTATGCCGGAGGATGCCATCAAAACCTCCGAGGCAACCATCAGTTCCTACGGACAGCAGGTGTTCCGCGTGATGGGCGACTATACAAAGGCAAAGGAGATTGCCGCCGGATATGCCAGGATACACGGCATCCCCATGTCGACCGGCAATATCGATCCTATCCGCGTGGAAGCAAAGAAGACAATGGTATTTGAGTGGCTGCGCCAGATGGAGCAGTTCCCGGATGTCTATATCCAGGCTGTGAGCGGCGGTACCGGTCCCATCGCTATCGACAAGGGAATCCGGGAGATCAGCCATCTCTATCCCGGATTGCAGAATCCCCGCTTCCTGCTGGTGCAGAGCGACGGCTGCGATCCGATGGTGCAGGCATGGGAGCAGGCAGAGGCCAACGGCTTTCCCGAGGGGTTTGAGAGGGAGTACCCGGTAATCGACAACCCCGCAACAGAGGTTCCCACGCTGGCGACCGGCAATCCGGCCAGCTATCCCCTCATCGCGCAACTGGTGAAACAGTCAGGAGGCACCTTCCTGCGTATGCGTGAAGAGAAGCTGGTGGCAGTAGGCAAGCTGACAGCCTACGAACAGAAGGTGATTCCCGGTCCTGCCTCAGCGGTCTGCCTGGCCGGCTTTTTCGTCGCCCTCCGGAAAAACCTGATCAAGGATGGAGAGACGGTGCTGATCAATATCGGCGAGGGTCCCAACCGTGCCCCGCTTTTCCTGGAACAGATGATCTACACCTCGCACAGCGTGACCCACGTGGAGGAGTGTGCCCCCCACTCCATCGACGACTATCGAACACAACTCTGGAACGAAGTTCTGGAATAAGGTTGTATGTTATTCGGTTCATACGGTTGTACGTTAACAGGTTTCTTACAATAAAAGCTGACGGCTGACAGCTGAATGCTGAGAGCTTAAAAAAAAAATGTCAACGAAACCCATCATATGGATCACGGGCGCCTCATCCGGCATAGGGGAGGCAACGGCCTACCGTTTCGCACGGGAGCAGGCCAGCCTGATCCTCACCGCCACACGGCTGGAACAGCTGGCCAAGGTGCAGCAGGAGTGTATCCGCCTGGGTGCCCGCTGCGAGGTTTTATCCTGCGATCTATCCGATCTGAGCAGGATCGATGCGGTGACCGACCAGGCGCTAGCCCGCTTCGGCAGGATCGATGTCGCCTTCCTGAACGCCGGCATTAGTCAGCGTTCGAAGGTAGTGGACACCTTTCCCGAAGTACACCATACGATCATGGAGATCAACTTCTTTTCTCCGAGTATGATCGCAAGACGATTGCTGCCATCGATGATTGCACAGGGAGGAGGTACCATCGCGGTCACCAGCAGCATCGCCGGCCGGTTCGGCTTCCCACTGCGATCCTCCTATGCCGCCTCTAAGTTCGCTCTCTATGGCTTCTTTGAGACGCTGCAGGCAGAATACCACGGTGACAACATCCGCGTGGTGATGGTCTGTCCCGGCAGGGTACGGACACAGATATCCTTCAACGCACTGGAGGCGGATGGTACGAAGCATGGCAGAATGGACGAGGGACAGCAGAAAGGAATCACCGCCGACAAGGCTGCCCGGAAGATTGTGAGAGCAATCAAAAAGCAGAAACCGGAAGTGCTGGTGGGCGGTCCCGAGCTGCTGATGGTCCATATCAAGCGATTCTTACCCGCCCTCTCGCGCAGGTTGGCACGTAAGGTCAACGCCACCTGACCCCTCAAATTTATTTCGTCTCATGCAATCTTCACCGCACATGACATCCCTTTATAACATCGCCGGCATCCAGCAGGTAGGCATCGGAGTAGAAAATCTCTACGAAGCCTGGAAGTACTATATCGAGCTGTTCCAAATGGACATTCGCATCCTGGAGGACAATAAGGTGGCAGAACTGATGCTGCCCTACACCGGTGGGAAACCACAACGGCGCCATGCCGCAATCGCTGTCAACATGCAGGGCGGTGGCGGATTTGAGGTGTGGCAGTATGCTGAACGGAAGCCACAGCCGCTCTCATTCGAGTTGCAGATGGGCGACCTGGGGGTGTTGGTATGCAAGATCAGGAGCAGAGATGTAGCCCGCGCTTTTGCATTTTTCTCCCGCAATCCCAAAGCCAGGCTTGTTGGTGGGTTGAACAAAAACATCGACGACAGTCAGACCTTCTACCTGCAGGATCCCTTCGGCAACCTCTTCCAGGTGGTGCAGGATGACTATCTCTTCAAGGATGAAGGCCGATTGACCGGTGGTGTGGCAGGTGTCACGATCGGCGTCTCGGATATCGAACGGGCAATGACCGTCTACCGTGATATCTTGGGTTACGACACGATCCTGGCCGACGAAACCGGCCTGTTCCCCGATTATGCGGCATTGCCCGGCGGAACGGGAGGCTTCCGCCGGCGACTGCTGGGTCATTCCCATCCAAGGAAAGGGAGCTTCTGTGAACTATTCGGTCCTTCCAATATTGAACTGGTACAGTCGCTTGAACGTACCCCGCGTAAACTGTATGAAGGACGCTACTGGGGCGATCCGGGTTTTATTCAGGTATGCTTCGACATCCGTAACATGGAGGAACTCGGCAGGCACTGTGCAGCGCTAGGGTACCCTTTCACGGTAGACACGACCCAACGCTTCAGTGGGGGCAGCTCGTTCGACATGGGCGATGCAGCGGGTCAGTTTGCCTACATCGAAGATCCGGACGGGACCCTGATCGAATTTGTGGAAACCCACAAGGTGCCACTGGTGAAAAGACTGGGGCTGAGCATCAACCTGCAAAACAGGGATCCTGAGAAGCCGCTTCCCCGATGGATGCTGAAAGCACTGAGCCTGATGCGGGTGCAACCGGAACGTTTGCGGTAACCTGCAGATAGAAAATCTGTTACGGGCGGACCGATAACGGAAAGCAGCGACGCACCGGCCGGCCACCGACAAATGCTGTCCGGTCAGCGAACCAAAAGTGGCGCGATCAGGGCATATCCTTTTTCGTTTGGATGCAATCCATCGGTGAAGAGCGATTCATCTATCCGGCCATTCTTTAACAGTTGCTCCCCAACATCTACAAAGTGCCAGTTGTGCAGACCGGCCATTTTGGCGATCTGCCGGTTTAATTCCTTTACAGTCGTTTCTTTCGATCTCCGGGGAAGGATTCCCACCACTTTAATGCGTGCGGAAGGCTGTCTCACCTCAATCTGTCTCAGCAGAAACCGCAATCCCTCTACCATCTCCTCATCACTGTTCAGTCCGATGTTGTTTGTACCGATCATCACCACAACCTCCTCCGCCGCATAACCATCCAGCTCACCGTGGTAGATCCGCCAAAGCACATTTTCTATCCTGTCCCATCCA
>JADLKK010000043.1 GCA_016839025.1 Proteiniphilum sp. | reverse complement strand
CGTTATTTCCTCAGCTTGGGTGCAAACACCGAAACAGCAGCCTACAAGGTGGAAACAAACAGTCCCTACGCTTCAAATGTAGGATTTAACACCTACAATTACAGGATCAACCTTGATCTGAACCTTACCAAGAGCACAAGCGTGTTCCTCGGATCGGATGGCTTCTATTCCCAGCTAGACCAACCGGGGATTGCCAACACGGAGTATATCTGGAATTCCCAGGCCAGACTCACCCCGTTGACCATTCCGACCATTTATTCCAACGGTCTCTATCCCGGGATCGGGGGAGGTGCCCAATCCTCGCCTTACGTGATGATCAACCGTACAGGGAAGGCTTCCGATCAGTCATTTAAAGGAAAAACCACGCTGGCTCTGAACCAGGATTTAGCCAGTGTGCTTGATGGACTGAAATTCCGGGTGCAAGGAGCATATGATATCCACAGTTTCTTTACCGAACGCCGATTCATTCAGCCGGCTCTTTACGAAGCTACCGGCAGGAATTACGATGGAACACTCGTTACGATAGAGCGCGTGCAGGAACAGAAGGCATCCTACAGCAAATCAACGAATCAGTATCGGAAATACCACCTGGAAGCAGTACTGAACTATGATCAGATATTCAACGAGGATCACCGCACCTCGGCACTGATCTATTACTACCTCAGTGATGCCAAGCATACGAGTGATGCGACCAACAACCTGGCAGCTATTCCGCTGCGTTATCAGGGGCTTTCCAGCCGGTTGACCTATGGTTTTCGGGATACGTACCTGTTGGATGTGAACTTCGGCTACACGGGATCTGAGAATTTCCAGCCTGGAAGACAGTATGGCTTCTTCCCATCCATCGCGCTAGGTTGGGTGCCAACCAGTTATGAATTCATGAGAAAAAATATTCCATGGCTGGACTTCTTTAAGATCAGAGCATCTTATGGATCTGTGGGCAACGACCGGATCACCAGCATCCGATTCCCCTACCTGACAAAGGTGAACGAAGGAACCGGTTCCGCCTGGGGGGTACCAGGCATCGAAACAATCGGTGAGACCCGTATCGGTGCCGATAACCTTGAGTGGGAAAGAGCCGTGAAATCGAATATCGGGTTCGAAGGGAAACTATTCAAGGAGAAGGTGGATTTCGTGCTCGACTTCTTCAAGGATCAGCGAAATGGCATCTTCCAACAGAGGGTACAGGTTCCGGAATATGTGGGTGTGATTTCCAACCCTTTTGCCAACGTGGGACGCATGCAAAGTTCAGGAGCTGACGGGAACTTCAGTTATGCTACCGAGATCTCTCCCAGCGTAGGGTTTACCCTACGAGGTAATTTTACCTACTCCAAGAATATGGTGCAGAACTGGGAACAAGCCTATCTGGAATACCCATACCTGGAGTACAACGGATTTCCCTACAACTCTATCCGGGGATATCACGCCATCGGCCTCTTTAAAGATGAAGAGGATATCAAGTACAGCCCGCAACAGACCTTTGGACCGGTAATGCCGGGAGATATCAAGTACAAGGATGTAAATGGTGACGGTGTGATCAACAGTATGGATAAAGTGCCTTTGACGCACAGCAATTACCCTTTGACCATGTATGGCTTTGGAGGTGAGTTTCGCTACAAAGACCTGACACTGGGCCTGCTGTTCAAAGGCACCGGCAAAACCTCATTTTTCTATGTGGGGCAACCCACCACGGTGAGTGGCGTGACAGAGGTGAACGGGATGGGTTACATGCCATTCTTCCAGGGGAACCAGGGCAATGTGCTCACCATGGCTGCTGATCCTGCCAACCGATGGATTCCGATGGATTATGCCTTGCAGCAAGGCATTGACCCGGCACTGGCTGAGAATCCCAACGCCACCTTTCCTCGCCTTCAATATGGAAACAACACCAATAACAGCCAGCTCTCCACTTTCTGGGAAGGGGATGCGCGATATCTGCGACTGCATGAGGTGACATTGAATTACCATGTCAGCCCTGATTTCCTGAAGCAGATCGGCATCTCTTCCATGGACTTGCAGCTGGTGGGCAGCAATCTCTACATATGGGATAAGGTGAAGATTTTTGATCCCGAACAGGCTGTCTGGAACGGGCGCAAGTATCCTATCCCTACAACCTACGCAGTGCAGGTTTATTTAAATTTATAGCATACACTAACATACGATTGAAATGAGAGCATTCATGAACAACATAAAAAAACCAACAGCTGTCGCAGCTGTCACATTGGTTTGTGCGATGATGATATCCTGCACGGATTATCTCAATATCGACAAATATTTCGACGATGAATTCAATATCGACTCAGCATTCGTCAATGCCCGCTATATCGAGGCATACATGTGGGGAGCTGCTGCCATGTTCCCCGACGAGGCACAAACGGTCAGATATGGCTATACACCCGGACCCATGGCTGCTGATGAGGGATTCAATGGGTTGACCGGTGGGGGATCATCCAATGTCTATTACGGAATGGATTTCGCCACCGGACGCATCACTCCGGACTTTTACGGTGATTCCAATCCCAATCTCAATCAGTGGAATAACTATTACAAAATCATTCGCAAGACCAACAACGTGTTGATGAACCTGGATATGCCCAAGGATCTGACAACCAGCGATCGCCTACGGATTGAAGGATATACACGCTTTATCCGGGCATATGCCTACTACAACCTACTTGTGGATTATGGACCGCCGATCTTGCTGGGCGATGAGGTTGTCAATACCAACGAATCACTCGAATATTATGATCGTCCACGTGCGACCTACGATGAAGCCATGGAGTATGTATGCAGTGAGCTGGAAAAAGCGGCCGAACTGCTTCCCGAGGATGTGGGCATCATGAACTTCGGGCGTCCCACGAAAGGAGCAGCTTACGGTTTAATTGCCCGTCTGCGATTGATACATGCCAGTCCCCTGTACAACGGCGGCAATGTGGCCAATTCCTACTTCGGGAGCTGGAAACGGTCAACAGATAATGTGCATTATGTCTCGCAACAGTACGACGAAAGTCGTTGGGCACTCGCTGCCGCTGCCGCAAAACGGGTGATGGAGATGGGACGCTACGAGCTCTATACAGTGAAAGCAGATGAACATACACCGCACTTGCCCGAAGGGGTGGTTACTGACCCTGACTTCTATGCTACCTATCCCAATGGTGCCGCAGGTGTTGATGCCTTTAGATCCTATTCTGATATCTTCACCGGTGAAGCTGTATCGGCCATCAACAAAGAACTTGTCTGGGCAAGAAACACCGGTTATCTCAATGAATTCATCAACAAGGGCTCTTTTCCTCCCTCCCTGAATGGCTGGGGGCGATTTAGCGTAACACAAAAAATAGTTGATGCCTACCTGATGGCTGATGGTCGAACCAGAGAAGAGGCGCGTGGGGATATCTACTTCGAGTCAGTAGCAGATCTTCCGGAAGGCGGGACTTTCGATGATCTATTCACCGAACAGTCGAAATCCTTCTCGGGATACCCGATGAATGCAGGTGTCTATAAAATGTATGACAACCGTGAAATGCGATTTTATGCATCCGTAGGCTTTAACGAAGCCATCTGGCAGGCATTGTCGAGCACAACCAACAACATGCATACCGCCAAGTATTACTACCAGGATGTGGATGGCAGGGGCGGCGTCACTGCTACCTCACCGAACTATCCGATCACCGGATATGTGATCAAGAAATACAACCACCCTTATGATGCGTTTCTGGGTACCGGTGCACGTCAGATTCCCAAAGCATATCCCATTATCCGCTATGCGGAAATCCTGCTCTCATACGCGGAGGCACTTAACAACCTTACCGGCAGCTACACCGTTCAATTGGGGAGTGAATCATACACGGTCTCCAGGGATACGGAGGAGATCAAGGGATCCTTTAATCGGGTACGGTATCGTGCGGGATTACCGGGATTATCGGCTGCTCAGTTGAGTGACCCCGTTGTAGTGCAACAGCAGATTGAACGTGAGAGAATGGTGGAGTTCCTGTGGGAAAACAGACGTTTCTACGATGTGCGCCGATGGGGTATTTATGAAGAATCTGAAAGAGAGCCTATTCGTGGCATGAATCCCGATGGTGCAGACCGTGAGAGCTATTACAGGCGAACGATTCCAGCCACTTCATCCTATCTCTCCCGTGTGGTCGACAAAAAGTTGAACTGGTTGCCCATTCCCCGTTCGGAGTTACGCAGGTTGCCTTCACTGGACCAAAACCCGGGATACAATTGAAAAAAAGTTGAACAGATTAAAAAATCAAAACAGATGAATATACGATTATTAGGAGTGCTGGCATTGATTGGTACAATGGTCTCCTGCAATGATGATGCGATCTTTGAGAAAGAGATGTACAAAAATGAGGTCGCACTCATCAGCAGCGATTATCACAATACCTTTCAGGAGGTGGTGCACCTCACCGGCGAAGAGATCATTGGATACATTGCTGCTTCTGTAGGCGGCACCCATGCACCGGAAAAGGATATGGTGATTGGTTTGGAGGAAGATCCTGCGCCCTTGGCACTATACAATTATTCCCTCTATGATGCAGATGAAAGCCTCTATGCCCTTCAACTGCAACCAGATAAGTATGAGATTGCTGATCCCAGGATTCAGATCAATGCGGGTGAGCGTACCGGTAAATCGATGATCAAGTTAAACCCCGATGGATTGTCACCCGACTCAACCTACTTCATCAGTTTACGAGCAACCGACATCTCGGGAGTGGAACTCAATCCGAAGAAAAGCACCATCCTTTACCAAATTGTACTGGAAAACAATTATGCCTCTCAGGCAAAAAGTTCACTCTACACCATGACGGGAATGATGGACGGAATGGTGACCGCTGCCAACAAACAGCTCTTCCCCCTCACACACAACAGTGTGCGGATGATCGCGGGAAATGAAACATTTGTCTCTACCGTGGAGGCGCTCGAGATGAACTCGGTCATCTTGGAAGTTGCCGAAGACAGTACCGTGACCATTAAACCCTATGGATCTATCCAGGTGACCCAATTGGATGGCGATCCCAAATACCCCAATATGTTTCTGGTCGAAGAGGCTTATGGGCAGAAGACCAATGTGTTTTTATTGTCGTATGAATACACTATCGGTACAGTTACCAAGGTCATGAAAGAACGTGTGGAAATGCAGGTCAGGAAGTAACGCATATTTGAGCCGGAGAAAGGCCAAAAGGCCCGGATATATCAGTGCTATCTCAGCTCCTTCAACAGGAACTACTATTCCGAAATGAAGGAGCTGATAGCAAATCCGGGAAAATATGAAGAATTGATTGCGATGAAAACATACGATCAGTCATGGAAGGTTTTGGTAATGGGTGTTTTAATCTTTCTCTACGCATGTGCGGCTAAAACACCGAATGGAAAAGTAAATTGCTTTTCAGTCGTTGGGTCATTGGATTACACAATTCAAGCGGATGGAGGCGAGATACATGTAGAGCTGTCAAACGATGCCGATCATATTTTCGTCTTGTCACCCAAAAGCTGGTGTAAAGCAAAAATGACAAACGAAAAGGGAGAAGGTTATGTACAGATAATGGTAGAACCCAACACAGAAGCAACAAACCGTGCGGCAAAAATAATGTTATCTTCCAACCATGATTGCCCCAATACTGAATTGACAGTTCAACAAATAGGAGCAAAAACCGGGGGGGATCCCAACACCGGAAAATTGAAGGTTTCGTCGTATAACATCAGATATGCAGCAAAGGCAGATATTGAAACCGGAAACGGCTGGGAAGTCAGGAAACAACACGTGGCAAACCTAATCACAACCCACAATTTCGACATCGTTGGAACGCAGGAGGGAAACGACGCCCAGCTGGCAGATCTCAAAGCCCATTTGCCTGCATACAACTTCGTTGGCCATCCATACGGAGGGGCCAATAACAAGACGCATAATTGTGCAATATTTTACAAAAAAGAACGGTATACTATGCTTGACCAGGGCGTTTTTTGGCTCAGTGAGACCCCGGACCTCCCCAGTATCGGTTGGGATGCTGATGACCAGCGAATCTGTTATTGGGCAAAATTCAAAGAACTGGAAACAAGCCTGGAATTCTACTTCTTCACAACACATTTTTATTGGAGATATCAGACGGCAAGATTGAATTCAGGGCCTGTTTTGGTTGCAAAAATGAAAGAAATTGCCGGAGACGCTCCAACAATCAGCACCGGCGATTATAACTCACTCCCTTCCTCCTCACAGATCAGAGCAATACTGGTAAAGCTACAAGATGCATATCATGTGACTGAAACACTTCCGGTGGGACCTGTAGGCACCAACCTGGGAGGAGGTGTTTTCTGGGGAGAGCCTACCGGAAGAATAGATTATATCTTCATCAGCAATCACTTTAAGGTAAAAAATTATGCCGTATTAACGGACTCTTACAACGACGGTCGTTACCCATCAGATCATTTGCCGGTTTCAGCAGAGTTATCCATAAACCTGGAATGACAAAATAAACGAAATAATCTACTCCTTACAGATATAAGCAAGCAACATTTTTCTTGTTATCGGTGATCAGAGCTTTTTCCCTAACGTTTCGCAGGGCCAACGGCTGGTACTTATCCCAAATTTCGTGCGTGAATCCCGTTTTAACATCTTCATCTCCCTTATATGCTTACGATCGGATGAACTCAGCGGCACTGAGTGCCGCGATGGTGCCGTCACTCACGGCGGTGGTCACCTGCCGGTAGCGCTTGGCAATGCTGTCGCCTGCTGCAAACACACCGGGTATGCTGGTCTTCATGGAGGGATCCACCACGATCTCACCCCGGTCGTTGGTCTCCACCAGGCCCCTGAAGGCATTGGTATTGGGCTGGTAACCGATGAAAACGAAAACCCCGTCGGTCTCCAGCTCCTGCATTTCACCTGTTTTCAAGTTCTCAATCTTCACCTTCTCCAGCTTTTCACCACCGACATATGCTCTCAGCTCCGATTCCAGGATGAAGCTGATCTTCGGGTTCTTCTCAGCCTCCTCCACGGCATGGGCAAAGGCCTGAAAATGATCAAACTGGTGCACGATGGTAACGTGCGATGCGAAATGGGTCAACGTGACCGCCTCTTCCAGGGCAGAGTTGCCTCCTCCCACCACCACCAGCCGCTTGTCACGGAAGAAATCGGCATCGCAGGTGGCACAGTAGGAGATGCCCCTGCCTTCAAACTCTTTCTCGCCGGGGATGTCGAGCGAACGCGGCCTGCCACCGGGAGCAAGGATCACCGCCTTCGCACGGAACACCCTGCCATCCTCCAGTTCCACCGATTTCACCTCCTCGTTGAGGTGATAGTTGCGGATCTTCACGTTGGCCTTCATGCTACAGCCGAAGCCCTTCGCCTGCCGCTTCATGATGGCAACCAGCTCATACCCCTTTATGGTTTCCACACCGGGATAGTTGGCAATCTCGTTGGTCAGCACCATCTGTCCCCCGGTGATCCCTTCACTCAGGATCAGCGTGTCGAGCTTACCGCGGGAGGTGTAAATTCCCGCGGATAGCCCGGCAGCGCCGGCACCCAAAATCATCACATCAAATATTTTCTCCATATTGTTTCACATTACATTCTTTTGACCAGGTGGTTGTCAAGGTGCTGCTTCACCTGCTCCATGTTCTGAATGCTGGTGGTGGCCCTGGCTACCTTGCCGTTCTTGTAGTACATGGTGAAGGGTAGCCCCATGAAGTCGCGACACTCGGGAGCATTGCGGATCACCACCGATTCAGGGTTGTCAAAACCCATAGAGAAAAATTTCACATTTTCATATTCTTCCTCCAGCTCTTCCATGATCTCATAGACGGGAATACACATGGGACCCATCCGTCCACAGCACACCATTACATTTTCATTCTCACTGATAACTTTCTGCAGCTCCTCTGCCGATTCAATCTCCTGGATACTGGTCCGTAAATAGTTCATCTTTTTCGTTATTTAATTGTTGTTCTGTTTCCGGATGCAAAGGTAGCCGCAATAGTCACATACCCGACGAAAGAGATGGTGAGAGATGACATCTCCGCCACTGAGATGCATCAGCGTCGCGGGTGACAAATATCAGTTCAGGGAAATGTTGTATCTTTGAACAACTAAGCATATCAATTATGAATGGCAGGATGGTACATGAAACGGATAACTGTGGAAAGATGGCAGCCTGTTTCCGCGACCTGACACCGCAGGAGCTGGAGCAGATCAACAAAGGCAAGACCGAACTCACCTACTTGGCGGGTGAGAACATTTTCAAGCAGGGTGCTTTCTCCACACACCTTTTGCTGATCACGGGGGGATTGGTTAAGGTGTATCTTCAGACCGGAAGGGAGAAACAACTCAACCTGCAGCTGGCACAGACAGGCGACTTTCTGGGTTTTGCCTCCCTCTTTGGCGAAAGACTGCACGCCACTTCCGCTGTTGCCCTCACCGACACAGAGGTATGCATGATCGACAAGGAGCAAATGCGCAGCCTCCTGCGCAACAATGCCCAGTTTGCCATGCGCATCACCTCACGCAATTACCGCAATGAACGACAACTGCTCACCATCATCGCCAACATGACCTACAAGCAGATGCGGGGCAAGCTGGCATCCACCCTGCTCTATCTGAGCAGTGAGCATTTCAGCGACCAAAATGTGTTTCAGTATTTGTCCCGGCAGGATCTGGCCAACTTCGCGTCGGTAGCCACCGAGAGCGCCATCAAGCTGCTCAAGGAATTTGAACGGGACGGGATCATCACCCTCGAGGGGAAAGGAATCACTATCCGCAACAGGGCGGAACTGGAGAAAATTGAGCGGTTGGGGTAAGTGCCACACAATTGGGAGAGTGCTGAGTTGTCAGGTCCAATTAACCGTTCTGGCTGATCAGCTGCAGCAATTTCTTATCGAGTATCGTCACCTGCTTGCCCTCCATGCGGATGATGCCGTCCGCGATGAACTCGGAGAGGGCGCGATTGATACTCTCCCTGCCGGCATCTACCCAGTTGCCGATATCCGATTGGGAGAGGGGAAGCAGGAACTGATCCGATTCGAAGAGGTGCCCGGAAAACTCAAGCAACACGTCGGCCAGGTTGCCCCTCAGCTGCTTCTGTGTACGACCGGCACATCGGTGATATGCCTCCAGCTCGCTCTTGCAGAGTTCCATCAGGATATAAGAAGAAAAGTCGTTGTTCTCTGCCAGCAGCTTTTTGAACACCTCGATATCGATGAAGCAGACCTCCGACTCCGTCACCGCTGTAACACTGTACTGGTTGATCTTGTCACCAAAGGTGGTGGGCAGTCCCAGGTAGGTGGGAGCCTTCACCAGCTTCACAATCTGCTCGCGTGAGGGACCAGAGAGATGCACCTTGGCCATCCCCTTGCGCAGGAAGATCACATTGGTCGAAAAGACTCCCTGCCGGATGATGGTATCACCTTTCTTGAACCTGACCACTGCATGGCTGCCACCCAGCAGCTCCAGCTGACAATCCTTCATCTGTACGGATGATTTCAGGACACAGTCACAATCGATGCACTCATTTTTCATTGCTGTTACCATTATAAACGGATTTCCGTAGAACATGATGTCATTCATACGATTAACCTGCCAACCCTGCAAAGATAGGGAAAGATGTGACATATCGCACAAAATAGTGTAAAATACCCCACCGGCGAAAAGAATTTTATTGCAGATATTTTTCCGTAATTTGCATCCGGTTCAATTTCAAAATTATACCATCAAACTATGGAAAAATCGACTCCCCTTTCAATGGAAGCACTCCAGCAAGAATTGGAGAAGCTCAAGGCAAGAACCTCCGATATTGAGGAAGCACGGAAAGACCAGCTCTCGATCGCCATCGTGTCGGGCGACATGGACAAGATCCTGGCCGCGATGATCATCTCACTGGCCGCCGCCGCAATGGATTCAGAGGTGAAGCTCTTCTTCTCCTTCTGGGCACTCTCCGCACTGCGTGATCCCAAGAAAAAGGCAAAAGGCAAGGATTTCCTCTCGAAGATGTTCGGCATGATGCTTCCCAATGGGCGCAACAAGCTGAAGCTCTCCAATATGAATATGTGTGGCTTGGGACCGGTGATGATCAAACGACTGATGAAGAAACAAAACGTGATGTCGCTCGATGCGATGTTTCAGGAGGCAGCCGCCCTGGGTATCGAGATCACCGTCTGCGAGATGTCGATGAACCTGATGGGCTTCAAAAAGGAGGAGATCATCGACTACCCGCACCTGCGCTATGCCGGAGCCACCACCTTCGTGGCAGATGCCGGCGAGAGCAGCATGCAATGGTTCATTTAACGTAACAAAGTTTGTAGGTTAGTTGGTTCGAGGTTCATGGTTCATGGTTCAATGTTCAATGTTCAATGTTCAATGTTCAAGAATCATGGTTCAAGAATCAAGGTTCAAGAATCAAGGTTCGAAACCAATAACTAAAAAGCTAACAGCAAAAAACGAACCAGCAACAATCAATATTACATTCATCCTTAATCAATTGAAAAAATGACAACAGAAGAATTAAGAGCCCTGAGCGTGGCCAAATCGGTAGATGCAAGGGGCACAGCCTGCCCGGGACCGCTCCTCGAAGCGAAGAAAGCGATCGGCACCATCGGCACCGACGATGTGATGGAGATTCTCTCGGCCGACGAGGGTACCAAGTCCGACATCCCCAAGTGGTGCAAGAAGCAGGGACACGAGTACCTCGGCGCCGTGGAGGAGAACGGCTACTTCAAGGTATACATGAAGAAGAAATAAAGCATCCGCAACGATGAAAAAAAGTGCCAGGATACTGGTTTTTTCGACGGAAAAAATCTCCGACCCCGCCATCGACATGGCGGGGTTGCTGAAGCTCCACTACCCGCCTACGGTCTACACCATCACCGTTCCCTGTTCCAGCGGCATCAAACCCGGCTGGATCCTGCATGCCTACGAGCGGGGGTTCGACGGGGTGTTCATCGCGGCCGACGGCAGCGACTGTGTCTATGGAGAGAGCTGCACGGAAAAGACGGGCACGCTGGTGGGCGATACACACGAGCGGATGAAGGCGCAGAACCTCGACCCCGCACGCCTGCGCATGGCCGCCATCTGTTCCGTATGCAGCGAAGCGTTCGTGAAGCAGATACGCAGCTTCAACGAGTACCTGATCAAAACAATCCACACATAAATATCGATGAACGAAGAGAAGAAGATCATACACTACGATGCCCTGGTGGTAGGGGGCGGTATCGCCGGCGGCGAGGCAGCGCTCAATCTGGCCAACAGCGGCTATCGGGTGTTGCTGGTGGAGAAAGAACGTTCACTGGGAGGTAAGATGATCCTGCTGAGCAAGGTGTTCCCCACGCTCGACTGCTCTGCCTGCATCACTACACCCAAGGTGTCGGAGATCGCCCGCCACAGAAACATCACCATCTTCACCGATAGTGAGGTGACCGGTATCGTCAAGCGGTCGGAGAATGATTTTGTGGCGCAGATCACCAAGAAACCGCGCTACGTGCACGTGGAGGATTGCACCGCCTGTCAGCTCTGCGAGCAGGCATGCCCGGTGAGCGTGCGCGATGAGTACCAACAGGGGTTGATCGGCAGGAAGGCTGCCTTCATCCCCTTCAGCATCGCCAACCCCAAGGCGGCAGCCATCGACATCGAAAACTGCACGCTCTGCGGCGCCTGTGAGAAGGTGTGCCCCACCAGCTGCATCGACTTCACCATGGAGTCGGAGCAGGTTGAGCTGCATGCCCGCACGGTGGTGATGGCCACCGGCTTCAACCTCTTCGATCCGCTGGAGATACCGCGCTACGGCTACGGGAAATACAAGAATGTGATCACCTCCATGCAGATGGAACGGGAGATCGCCCCCACACGTCCCTTCAACACCATCCTGCGGCCGGGCGACGGCAAGGTTCCCGACAAGATCGCCTATGTGCTCTGCGCCGGCTCTCGCGACGCCTCGGTGGGCAACCCCATCTGCTCGCAGATATGCTGCATGTACTCCATCAAACAGGCACAACTGCTGATGGGCGCCCTGCCCATGGCCGACGTCACCATCTACTACATCAACATCCGCTCTTTCGGGAAGGGGTTTGAGGAGTTCTACCAGCAGGCCAAGGGAATGGGTGTCTCCTTTGTGAAGGGCAAGGTCGGTACCATCAAAGAAAAAGAGAACGGCAACCTGATTCTGCGCTATGAGGAAATCGGCGAGGGAGTGGTCAAAGAGGCAGAGCATGACATGGTGGTGCTCTCGGTAGGAGTCAAGTCGAATCCCGATGCGGGCAAGATCTTCCCGCAGGGAGCATTGAAGCTGGACGCCAATCGCTTTGTAGCACAGAGCGACCTGATGGGCAGCCCTGCACGGACCAGCATCGACGGCGTTTTCGTGGCCGGCACCGCCTCCGCCCCGATGGACATACCCGATTCGATTCTCTCGGCCGGCTCGGCATCATCAGAAGCAATCAGTTACATCATACAGCACCGGGAAGCATAAACGATTATGAAAGAGAGAATAGGCGTCTACATCTGCCATTGCGGCGGCAACATATCCGACTATGTCGATGTGGAGAAGGTGCGTCAGGCAGTGGAACATGAAACAGGAGTAGCGATGGCCAAGACAACGGTGTTTGCCTGCTCCGATGCCAACCAGAACGAGATGGTGGAGGATATCCGAACCCACAACCTCGACGGGGTGATCGTCGCCTCCTGCTCCCCCAAGCTCCACCTCACCACCTTCCGCAACGTGACCGAGCGGGGTGAACTGAACAAGTACACCTATGTGCACACCAATATCCGGGAGCAGGCTTCCTGGGCACACTCTGACGACAAGGAGGGTGCCACCGACAAGGCGATCCGCCTGGTGAAGGCAGCCATCGCCAAGTCGCGCTATGCCGAGCCGCTCCACCCCAACCTCTTCGAAGCCGAGAAGAGCATCGCGGTGATCGGTGCCGGTATCGCCGGCATGAAGGCGGCGGCCGCCCTGGCGGACAAGCAGACGGAAGTACTGCTGATCGAAAAGGAACACCGGGTGGGTGGTCACACCGCCACCTGGGGTCCCCTAGCGATGAGTGAAGAGAGCGGCTCTGCCCTCACGGAGCGGATTTACAATGACCTGATGCGACGGGAGAATGTGACCATCATGACCGGCACGGAGGTGATCTCCTCCAAAGGGAGCATCGGCAACTTCACCCTTAAGGTGCGCAAGCGACCACTGAAAGAGGGTGATCCGGTAGAAACCGCCGAGTTCACCGTGGGTTCGGTGGTGGTAGCCACCGGCTTCGACTCCTACCAGCCCAGGGAGGGTGAGTTCGGCTTCGCACAGAGCGACAACGTGATCACGCTACCCGACTTCCATCACCTGATCGACCATGCCGAAGGAAAAGAGCTTATCTACAACGGAAAAAAAATACGTCACATCGCTTACATCTACTGCGTGGGCAGCCGTCAGACGAACGGGGAGAACAGCTACTGCTCCCGCTTCTGCTGCACCTCGGCCATCCATGCCTCCATCCTGGTAAAGAAGAAGTTTGGGAAGATCCACAACTACCACCTCAACCGCGGCATCCGCACCTACGGCAAGCAGGAGCTGCTCTATGCCGAGTCGCTGGCAATGGGCGACCTCTACCTGCAATGGGCAGAGGAGACACCGCCGGCAGTGGTGACGGAAGGGAAGAAGACAACCATCACCCTGCGTGATATCCTCTCCGCCAACAGGGAGTTGGAACTGGAGGCCGACCTGGTGGTGCTGGTGACCGGTATGGTGCCGCGCGCCGACAACAAGGTGGGCACCCTTTTCAAGCTACCCAGGGGGAGAGACCGCTTCTTCAACGAGGTGCACATGAAGCTGCGTCCGGTGGAGACGGTGATCGACGGCATCACCATCGCCGGATGCTGCCAGGGGCCGAAAAACATCACCGAGTCGGTCAACTCGGCCCTCTCGGCGGCAACCAAGTCCTACTCGCTGATCAGCAAGGGAACGCTCGAAACGGAGCCGATCGTGGCGGAGGTGAACAGCGACACCTGCAACTGGTGCGGAAAATGTGCGGAGGCCTGTCCCTTCGACGCCATCCTGCAAAAGGAGATAGGTGGCAAAACGGTGGCGGTGGTCAACAACCCGGTCTGCAAGGGATGCGGCATGTGCGCCCCGGTATGTCCGCCCGACGCCATCAACCTGATCAACTATTCGAGTGAAGAGATAATGAGCATGATTGACGCATTGGCATAAGAGCATGAAAGCAGAAAAAGGAAAAACAGCCCGCTACCTGCGGGAGAAACAGGGTGTCCCCGAACGGGTGAAAGAGGAGCTGAAAGCGTTCAACCGGATCAAGCGGGCGATCACCGGCGCACTGGAGCAGGAGGAGCTCACCATCGCGCAGCTCGCGGAGCGGCTGCAGATGCCCCTCCACGAGGTGACCTACTACCTGCTCACCCTCGTGAAATATGGGGTGGTGGCCACCGGCGAGATCGATGAGATGGACGAATACTATTCCTATAAACTGGTAAAATAATGGCAAGCAAAATCAATCCCCGTTTTTCGGAAGAGCTGAAGAGATATGGTTCCGTCAATTTCAACGCCTGTTACAACTGTGGCAACTGCAACGCCGTCTGTTCACTCTCTACCCCCGACGTCTCCTTTCCGCGCGAGATGGTGCGCCTCAGTGCACTGGGACTGGAGGAGGAGCTGAAGCAGTCGCTCAAACCCTGGGAGTGCTACTATTGCGGTGAGTGCACCACGCAGTGCCCGCAGACGGCCAACCCGGGTGAACTGATGATGTCGCTGCGGCGATGGCTCACCGCACAGTATGACTGGACCGGCATCTCGGGACTGCTCTACCGTTCCCTCACCTCCACCATCATGGCACTGCTGCTGATAGCGGCAGGCGTCCTCCTCTTTGCCCGCTCCACCGGTTTTGATGCTGAGAGGTTGATCCATGTCGGTCATCTCTTCGAGATGCTAGCCATCGGCACCGTCTTCCTGGTGATCTTCCTTCCCAACCTGCTGCGGATGTGGTATTTCTCCATCGTGAAACAGCAGGTGAAGGCACCACTGAAGAGTTACTTCACCGCCCTCCCCGAACTGTTCGCCAACATGTTTACCCAGAAGAGAGCAAAAGATTGCGACGAGAAAGACAATTTCCGCTGGTTGGAGCACCTGGTGCTGGTCTTCGCCTACCTGTCGCTCCTCTTCACCACCGTCTTTCTCAACTGGTTCGGCACGACGCACCTCTTCGTGATCCTGCTGGGCTACCTGGAGAGCCTGCTGGTGTTCGTCATCACCATCCATTTCGTATCGGGCAGGATCAGACAGAACAAGTCGCTGAACAAGTTCTCGCAACCCTCCGACTGGCTCTTCGTGATCTGGCTGCTGATGATGGGACTGACCGCCTTCCTGGTGCGCCTCTTCATCGACCTGCAGCTGCTCGAAAGCAATATCTGGATGCACATCCTCCACCTCACCGTGCTGGCACAATGGGCGCTGATCATTGTTCCCTTCGGCAAATGGACCCATTTCCTCTACCGTTCCTTCGCACACTATTTTGCGAAGATCCGAAGCCTGCGGCAATCTGCGTAACCGGTGTATCCTATGGCGGCATCCAAACGTACGAACGTATAACTTTCATCCCCCTTTTATGCATGAATATCTGCTCCTTACAATATTCGTTTGAAGATCGCATCCCAGTCAGGTGAAATATTTTACACAGACACAATTCCTGAAACTTTTTTGGGTTCGTATACAAAAAACATCTATATTTAGGTGTTTTTTGCTGTCTCTTCAATAGGATGTGCGGCACCATTGCAGAGGAACCCCACTGTTGAATCTTCAAATTTCACCATTATGATACACAAACACTTACTCACCTCAATCTTCCTATTGATCTGTTTTCTGTCATCTGCACAACTCAAATTCAAGGAGGGGTACATAGTGAATAACCGACATGAAAGGACCGATTGTCTGATCAGGAATGCAGGCAATGAAGAATCTACCATGCATTTTGTATACAAGTTACAAGGTTCCAAAGAAGAGCATAAGATTGAATTGTCTAAAATCGAAGAATTTGGGATAGAGAATGAATTGAAATGTATCAGATCGATGGTATCCATTGATGCCTCCCGCGACCGCATAACCAACATGAGGGATACAGTGAGAGAGTGGCAGGAAGGGCATGCATTCCTGAAGGTGCTGGTAGAAGGTGAATTGGCATCTCTTTATGAATACCATGACTATGGCAAGCCACTTTACTTTTATACCCTGAAGGATTCCAACATGATACCGCTCATCTACAAGAAATATCACGTTGAGATCGCGGCCAATTTTGTGGAACAAATATTATATGACAACAGCTTCAGGGAACAATTGAAAGAACATCTTCCGTGTGGCAGTCGCAATAACAGTGACAGAATCTCCTATACAAAGAAAGATCTCGTAAGGTATTTTGAAAATTATTACAATTGTACCAACAGTGCTTATTCCACATATAACACTCTGATTAAAAAAGGGGCACTGTTATTGAAACCTGCAGTTTCCATCAACAGGATCGAGATGGGAATACACGATCCAATCGATTCAGCACCGAAAGTCTATTTCGATCAGGCAAACAGCATCGGATTTGGAATTGAAACAGCATATATATTCCCGTACAACAGGTACAAATGGGGTATATTTGCCGAAGCCAACTACCTTACCTACAAAACAGAGACCATCTTCGTTGGAGAGGAAATGAACCCGCCTTTATATACCGGTTATGCCATTGACTACAAATCGATTGAATTCCCAATCGGACTCACCTACTACATACATTTGGATAAAAATAACAGACTCTTCGCAAAAGCAGCCTATGTACCATATATGATTCTGTCAGAATCATATATCGCTTTTAGTGAGAGTTACCGAAGTAATTTTTCTGCCTCATCTCACCTCTTTTTTGGCTTGGGATATAATTATCGCAATCTTGCTTTGGAATGTAAATACTACACGCCAACCAACATCACACAAAATATCTACAAGAGAGGCTCTGATCTGCACCGGATAGCTTTTACAATCTCATATGCATTTCGCTTGCTTGGCGACCGGGGAGTCCGATAGATCAAGTAATCGACAGAACTATAAACGACGCTGCATGTCGGACGAGCAACTCATAGGGGAAATCACTGCTGGCAACGATGCTGCCTTTAAAACATTGATGGAAAAGTACCAGCTACCGGTATTTCGCACCACCATGGGTTTTCTCCACTCGAAAGAGGATGCGGAAGATGTCACCCAGGAGATATTTATCAGGATATACCAGTCGCTCAACACTTTTCAGGGAGAATCGGAATTTTCAACCTGGCTCTACAGCATCACTGTCAATATGAGTCTCAATTTTCTTCGGCGCAACAGGAGAAAGAGCATGCTGCAATCCCTCGAACCCTTCTTTGCACTCCGTAGTGAAGAAAAAAACCCCTTGGAAGAATTGGAGAGTGCAGAACGTGACAAACGCATCAGGAAAGCGATAGACTCGCTGCCGGAGAAGCAACGGATGGCCTTTATCCTGAGTCGCTACGAGGAGCTTCCGCAGAAACAGATCGCGGCTATCATGAACCGTACGGAGGGTGCAGTAGAGCAGCTTCTGCAAAGAGCAAAAGAGAATCTGCAAAAAAAATTGAACCCCACCATAGGAAAATAGGAGCAACATTGTCTAACCATATAAAGAGCATACAAAAATGCAGGCAGAAGATCCCATCGACGAGCTGATCAAGCGTGAAAAAGCAACAGAACCCAACCCGTTCCTTGCCAGTCGCGTGATGGCGGAAATTGAGCGGAGAAGCGAGAAGAAGACCAGGGAAATAGCGCTCTGGCAGACTGTCGCACTCGCGGGAAGCATCGCTGCGATGGCATTTCTGGGCATATCCATCGGCAACAGCTACAACGAACGGACAACCTCCGGCATGAGTCTCAACATCAACGACGGAGAGATCGAGAACCTGGGATATTACAACATCACCGAGTATGAACAGAACGACTACCATTAAAATCCTCTGGTGGATAATTGCACTGCTGGTAATCCTCGATCTAACCATCATCGGCACCATCCTGGTAAGAAACAGGGCTATGGGTGAAGAGGAGATTGCGATCGTATTGGATGAAGAGCTGCCCAATCCGCTCACAGGAAGATTTTTCAGGCAACACCTTGGGTTCGATGATATACAGATGGCTCAGTTCAGGGAGGCACACCGTACCTTTCGGTATGTGGCAAATGATCTGATCTTCGAGATGGACTCGCTAAAAAATGAATTGTTTGTCGAACTGAATAGCCTCTCTCCGGATACCCAGCGGCTGAACATCCTCTCGGAACATGTGGGGAGCCACCATGCCGATCTGAAAAAGATCACCAATGATTTCTACCTCAACCTGCGAACGATCTGCGACTCCTCACAGTGCCTGCTATTGCAACAGGCGTTCATCCCGCTTTTTCGAGACGGTACCCTGAATCGGGGCAGGGGTTATCGCTGGAGCGACAGCACCGCCACAGCACCGGGATACCGGCACCGCTACGGAAGAGGTGGCAAAAGTGAATGAAACCCAGATAACAATAAAAACGGAACAACCATTCAAACCCATTAAAAATTGAACAACAAGATGAAAACAAAAATTTTCCTCTCAGCATTGGCAGTGATACTTTCTATCGGTCTGGCCACTGCACAGGAGCAGGACAAAACCGAAAAGAGAACCACCACCCAAAATGGACCCGCTTTCGTAGACAAAGACAACAACGGTATCTGCGACAATTTCGAAAGGGGGACGCCCGGCAATCCCAACGCCGACAGCAAAGGGAGGTTGCTTGACGGCAGCGGAAGAGGCAGAGGCAAGGGCATACGCAACGG
>JADLKK010000186.1 GCA_016839025.1 Proteiniphilum sp. | reverse complement strand
CGCGGCTCTCCCAGAACTGAGGCCAGAGCATGTTGAAGAGACTGAAGAGGTAGGCGATGCCGGTACTCAGTGCCACCAGCGTATCCATGTTGGCCGAGCGGTGGCGCACCTGCTTCCAGGCACCCACGAAGAAACGGCGTCCGAAAAGAAAAAGGATGGGTGTGGCCAACGCCCACATGGTGATGTTGGCAAAGGGAGCATGCATGAAGAACATGCCGATGATCACCAGCGGGATGGCGAGCAACACGGCCATGATGGTGTGGCGTCTGAGTGTTCGGTACTCCTTCTCCTGCAACTCTTCCACCTGCTCAAACGAGCTCTCCTCCTCTTCCGTCAGCATGTCGTATCCTACCTCCCGCAGCGCCTGTTTCATGTCAGCAGATGTGACAATACCGGGCAGATATTCGATCTGACCCTTTCCGTTTCCATAATTTACGGAGGCGTTCAGGACGCCCGGCACAAAAGAGAGAATGTTCTGTGAACTTGAGGCACATGCGGCACATGTCATGTGCAACACAGGATGAACCGCTTTCTCGGTCACAACCTCCCCCCCATTACCACGGATCAACATCACTACTTCCTGTAGTATTTCAGCAGCATCATCAGCAGAGTGATCATCGATGACCACAAACAGTGTTCCTTTCCGGGGATCATGCTGCAACGACGCCACACCCCTGATTCCTTTCAGTGACTCGAATGGCAGGGTTACCACGCGAGTAAGATGTATCTGATATCCTGTTTCCTTCTCCATATGATAAAAAACAATTGAGTGGATGGGTTGTTCATAATTGCCCATCTCTATCATTATTCATAAAAATAGTTGTAATTTTGTTCACATACCCAGGGTAACCTTCTTGCCGACAGACAGGCCCTCTAATTGACAAACTGAACACTATGCATCCTATCTTGCCACTCACCATCGCAGGTCTCTGTTTTATGACCTCCCTCTTTTCACAGAAAAAACCTCTCGATCACTCGGTTTACGATAGCTGGAAAAACTTTTCCGGGACAACCATCAGCGATGACGGGACAATCATGGCGACACTGGTTGCCCCACAGGAGGGGGACACCACCCTCATGATCAGGGATCTGACCAACAACAAATCACTCACCGTGGAACGGGTCAACCGCTTCAGTCTCTCTTCCGACGGGAAGTGGATTGTGGGGGTGATCAAGGCTCCTTTCATGGAACGACGTCAGGCACGCATCGATAAAAAGAAAGGAGATGATCTACCCAAGGATAGCTTGCTGATCATCCAGTACCCCACCTTTTCCGTGGAAAAAATTGCCGGTGTGAAGTCGTTTAAAACCGCCGAGAAGTCGTTCGATCACGTGGCTTACAGCATCACCCTACCGGCAGACACTGCAAAGAAAGAGAAAAAAAAGGAGAAGTCAGAGGAGTTGTTGATCTTGCAAGATCTTGTATCACAACGGCAAGACACCATCCCCCATGCAAAAGAACATCTTTTCAGTAAATTCGGGAATGCGTTTGCTGTTGTGATTCAACCGGAGAAGAAAGATAGCACCGATGTTCCGGGAATACTCTTCTTCGATTTTAACAAACAGGGGCAGAAAAGGATCTCCGCAGAAAAGAGAGAGTACAAGTCGCTCGCCTTCGACGAGCCCGGAACACAGCTTGTCTATCTCTCTACCGCGGACACCTCAAAGGTGGAACAGAAACGGTTTGATGTTCGGTACTATTCAATGGGAGCCGATTCGGCCCGCATAATCGCCGACGGCAATGCCACCGGTCTGCCGGTGGGATGGATTTTCAACGAGCATGCATCCCCCTCCTTCAGCAAAGATGGCAGCAGGATCCTGATCGGTGCCGCACCCAAACAGGAACCGAAAGACACCACGCTGGTCGACTTCGAGATGGCCTCACTCGACATCTGGCACTGGCAGGATCCTCTCATTCAGCCACAACAGCTGGCAGAGCTCAATCGCGAGAAACGACGCACCTATAGCGGTATCATCAACCCGCTCCATCCCGGTGGATTCACTCCCCTGGCGACGGAAGGGGTGCCCTATGCTTCCATCTCTGACGAAGGCAACGGCCGCTATGCCTTGCTTTGGTCCGACCGACCTTATCAGCTCGAGAGCCAGTGGGATATCTCCTCAAAATATGATGTATGGGTGATGGACCTGGAGAAACAGCGCCTGCAGAAGGTGGGCAGCCCGGTTACGGGCCGCCCGCTACTCTCACCCGCGGGCAACTACACCATCTGGTGGGACGGCATACAACAGCAATGGTTTGCTTACGATAACCGGGAGCAGACCACCCGCAACCTCACCGGTGAAATACCGGTAAACTTCTGGAACGAGAAGAACGATGTACCGTCAACCCCCGCTCCATACGGGATGGCTGCATGGGGAGAGGAAGATGCCTGGCTGCTGCTCTATGATGCGTTTGATATCTGGAAGATTGACCCAAGCGGAGAGGCAGAGGCGGTGAATATTACCCGTGGTGTAGGGCGCAGGGACTCCCTCACCTTCCGTTACATCAACACCGACCGCGAGAAACGATTCATCGAAAAGGAGGAGCAGCTGTTGTTCTCTGTCTTTGACAACAAAAGCAAGGAAAGGGGTTATTACACTCTTTCACAAAAGGG
>JADLKK010000042.1 GCA_016839025.1 Proteiniphilum sp. | reverse complement strand
CACAACCCCCACACCACCACCCCACCCGAGTTGTATCTGCAGGGGAAACCGGCAGGACGGGTCACAGCCAACAAGGAGCTGCCCGACGCCATCGACACGGAGATATTCCTCAACCGGCTGGAGACCGCTAATCCACAAATCTGCTAATCCCCACAGCCCACAGCCAACAACTAAAAGCTAAAAGCTGATTGCTTTTAGCGCTAATTTATTTTGTCCAAAGCCTCATCCTCCCTATCTTTGAAAAAAAATTCTATCACTCATACCCGGGATAAGGAACATGGCAACAGACTTTGGAAAAACATGGTGGGGCGGGCACTGGCTGCGCTCGCTGGAGAACGTGGATTACAACAACCGGCTGCCGAGAGGCGCCTCCTATGCGCGCAGGGGGAACGTGCTGTCGGTGAAAATCAAAGAGAACGAGATGCAGGCCCGGGTGAGGGGGAGCCGTGCCACACCCTACCGGGTGACACTCATCGTGCCTCCTTTCTTCGAAGAGGAGGTGCAACAGCTCATCGACCGCATTGCCACCAGGCCGGCGCTCATCTCCAAGCTGCTGAACCGGGAGCTCGACCCTGAGATCCTGACGATTGCCGAAGAGGCGGGACTCAGGGTCTTTCCCAGGCAGTGGACCGACTTCAAGATGCAATGCTCCTGCCCCGACTGGGCAGTGCCCTGCAAGCACCTGGCCGCGGTCATCTATATGATCAGTCGCGAGATCGACAACAACCCCTTCCTGGTGTTCGGCATGCACCGGGTGGACCTGCTCGCGGAACTGAAGAAAAGAGGTATCTTCGTGGCAGAACCGAAGAAAAACAACATCCCCTCACTGCATTCGCTCTGGATGCCCCCGGGAAGTAAGGTAAGCAAAATGGATGAAGAGCTCGCTTACGAACGGGTGGACTTCTCACAACTGCGTCAGATTGCCGAGCCACTGGTGCAGCTGCTGCCCGATGCTCCCCCCTTCTACCCGGGCGGCAACTTCAGGGAGATCTATGCCCAGCAGTTCCTGCGCCTGGCAAAAGAGGCGGGACGGTTGCTGAACAAACGTCTCCACTTCGAGGCTCTCTTTCCCTTGCCCGACGACCAAGAGATGATCTCGCACCACACCCGTATGACCTTTACACTGGATCGCAACAACGAGTCGCGGGTGACAACCGAAAAGGAGGGGGTGACCGGTGAGACCTCCCTGCCATGCCTCCTCCCGCTACTGTTTCAATTGCATCCCGACTACCTGACCGACTACCAACCCTCGGTGGCGGCAGCGCACAAGCTGCTCTTCGCGGCTATCCACCTGCTGGCCAATGGCAACATCATACCACAGATCGTGCAACTGGAGAAGGGAGAGGCCATGGTGCGATGGATCCCGGCTACGATCGACGAGGAGGTACGCGCGCTGATCGACAGGCTTGCGGCAATTCTTCCTGCCGGACTGCTGCAGACCCAATACAGGAGCCGACAGGGGGTGAAAATGAGACCAATTGCGAATCAGGGGGTGGAGCTGCTCTCGCTCTTCCTCTCCACCCTGGTACGGGCAGCCTCGAAACCCTCGAAAGGGGATCTCTTCGAGGATCTCTTCTTCAAGGGAAGAAGCCACGACTTTGCCGGCGTAGGCGAGAAAGGGGTCACCGGCGGGATCAAGGTGTGGCTTGATCGCTATTACCTCACGGAGGGAACCTACAAGCCGGTGATCACCGTGAACGAGACGCTCACCGACGACTTCGCAGTGACACTTCACGTTGAGAACAGGGATGAGCCCGACGCCATACCCCTGCCGCTCTCCACCATCTTGCATGAAGAGGCATATGCACACCGGCGCTTCAGCATCCTGCAAAGCATCGCACTGCTCACCCCTTTTGTCCGGGATCTGGACAAGCACATCAACGAGGGGGGCACAGACCCCATACGTTTCAGCAGAGAGCAGTTCTCTCCCTTCCTGATGGATATCCTGCCTGCCATACGGCTGCTCAACATCAGGATCCTGCTGCCCAGATCGCTGCAACAGCTGTTGCGACCCAAGGTGTCGCTCTTGCTGAAACGAAAATCGGATCAGACGGGGTTTCTCCATATCGACGACCTATTGGCCTTCGACTGGCGCGTGGCTCTGGGTGACACGCTCCTCTCGCCCCGGGAATTTCAAGAGCTGCTAAAGAACGCCTCGGGATTGATCCGCTTCAAGGAGCACTATATCTACGTGGACGAGGCCGAGATAGAGAAGCTGAACAGGGTCTTTGCTTCCAACAAGCCGCTTAACGCGTTCCAACTATTCCAGACAGCCCTCAGCGAAGAATACGAGGGTGCGCCCGTGGAGCTGACCGACGAGGTGCGGCAGATGATGGCCGAGCTCACCTCGGTAGAAGAGATACCACTGCCGGAGGGACTGAATGCACAGCTACGACCCTACCAGCACCGGGGTTACTCCTGGATGTACCGCAACAGCAGGATCGGCTTTGGCAGCATCATAGCCGATGACATGGGGCTGGGCAAGACACTCCAGGTGATCACCATCCTCTTGAAACTGAAGGAGGAGAAGGCGATCAACCGAAAGCAGAAAGCGCTGGTGGTGGTTCCCACGGGACTGCTCACCAACTGGCAGGCAGAAATTGCCCGTTTTGCTCCCTCCCTGAGCACGCACATCCATCACGGCACGGCACGCGACCTTAAGCTGTTCGATGCCGACGTGATGCTGACCACTTACGGTGTGACGCGCAGCGACAGTGACCTGCTGCGAAAACAGAAGTGGCAGGTGATGGTGATCGACGAGGCACAGAACATCAAGAACCAGGATGCCGCCCAGTCGAAGGCGATCAAGAGCATCCCGGCTCACATCCGCATCGCCATGAGCGGTACGCCGGTGGAGAACAGGCTGAGCGAATTCTGGTCGATCATGGATTACACCAACCGTGGTTACCTGGGCAGCAACAGCTGGTTCAGGGAGGAGTATGCCTCTCCCATCCAGCTCTTTAACGACGAGCAGGTGGTACAGCGATTCCGCAGGATCACATCGCCTTTCATGATGCGACGCATGAAAACCGACAAGTCGATCATCTCCGACCTGCCCGACAAGGTGGAACAAAACCAGTTGGCCCTGCTCACCCGACAGCAGGCGGCCCTCTACGAGCAGACGATGCAGGCGGCGATGAATGAAATTGAGGGTTACAGCGAGAACGGGGACAGCCAGACACTCTTCAAACGGCAGGGACTGGTGTTGCAGATGATCCTCGCCCTCAAGCAGATATGCAACCACCCGGCACAGTTCCTCAAGAACGGCAACTGTGATCCTTCCCTCTCGGGGAAGGTGCAGCTGCTCTACGAGCTGCTCGACAGCATCACCGCCGCAGGAGAGAAAGTGCTGATCTTCACCCAGTTCAGAGAAATGGGCGCCATGCTGGAGAAAATGATTGCGGCACACTTGGGCGACAAGCCGTTGTTTTACCATGGCGGCTGCTCCATCGCCCAGCGACAGGAGATGGTGGAGCGGTTCCAAAGCAACCGCGCCGACAAGGTGTTCATCCTCTCGCTCAGAGCTGCCGGCACGGGTCTTAACCTGACCGCCGCCAGCCAGGTGATCCATTTCGACCTGTGGTGGAACCCCGCGGTGGAGAACCAGGCCACCGACCGCGCTTTCCGTATCGGTCAAAAGAAAAACGTGATGGTCCACAGAATGATTACCAAGAACAGCTTCGAGGAGAAGATCGACGAGATGATACAACGCAAGAAACAGCTGGCCGACATGACCGTGGCCACCGGCGAGAACTGGATCGGCAAGCTGAGCAACCGTGAGCTGAGGGAGATTTTCGGGTGACGGAGCACTGGAAGAAGGAAAGAAGAATAAATGGTACTATACCTTTATTTCAACTGGTACACCAATCATGTTTTTTACCGTTGAATACAAAGGGATCTCCTCGTTCGGTGTTTCAAGTGAAACCAAAAGAGAATACCGAGTCCGTTGGTTGATTTTCTTAAGATGTGTCCGGGTTTTCCACCAACCGGTAACGGGGTAAACAGCAATTAAATTACAATCAGTAATTTCAGCTGCAGTTGTTTCAATAGTATCTGAGTGTATAGACCCCACATTTCGACTGTTCGGCCCTATTTGCCATTTAAACGGATCTGAAGTGTTTTCAAACTCTTCACCACTGTCTCGTGCAGTCCTGTTAATCCTTTTTTGAAATTCAACGGGTGACTCACCGGTTCTCTTAATGTCGAACCTCAATCCATGAGATTGGTATCGGTATTTGTTGTTCCATCCAATCTCCCCCGGACTGGGCTCAACAAAATAGGACAATGTGATTTTCAATTTTACAGGGGTATTGGCAAGTGACATCAACAATTCGGTGGGCCAGGGTAAATCATACAGGTGCATATCATTCGTCTTATATTCCGATTTATATTTAACAAATGGTTGAATGCTTTCTTGAGCAATAAAAGTAAAACCGTTCTCATAACTGTTCAGCGCACGTTGGATATCGGGCACACCATAGCCTCCCAATCCGGCCATCAAGGTACCATGACCTTTGGGTGCAATTTCACTCCTGTCATCTGTTCCCCATGAGGGATCTACAGTAAGGCAGTCTGAATCGTTCAATATGTCTCGCAATAACAGATGTCCATTATTCACACCTGAGTCCAACAAACAAACCTTTATGTTAGATTCTTCTATTGACAACCGAGTCTTTAAATCTTCAGCCCAATCTGTTTGATCGACATTTGATTCTCCTGTCCATATTGTAGCTACCTCTTGAGCTACTCTAAATTCAGCGATTTCATCAGATTGATTGATCAATTCAATCAAATCAACACGATTGACGCGAATAAGAAGTATGGCCCTTTCCGGAAAAAGTATACTATTTGACTTACATTCAATCTCATTCCGGTTCAGTAACTCTCTAAATGAATCTAATTGACGGTTGACGATTTCAAAGTTAGAAGAATTATCAGTTATGATCTCGGGGATACGAACCCATACTTCACACCATGTTTTGATTTCTTGGGGAATCAGCCTAATTTCCGATGGACGCCAGAATGATTCTAGTAACGCCAGTTTGATATCTTCGATACTGTTAATAAGAGGCGCATTGCGCGGTTTGCCTTTCTTTGTCTCTTTCTCCGCATACTCCTTTACTTTATCGAGAAAATATTTTTCACTCCCTTTTGGAATAAACACAGTTGCTTTTGTCAGATTGCCTTCTTCACTAACAACACCATCGACAGGGAGATATTCCTCAACCGGCTGGAGACCGCTAATCCATAAATCTGCTAATCCCCACATCAACGAATCTGCTAATCTGCCAACAGCCAACAGTTAATATTTGTACAACAGCTGCTCCATCAGCCTTCTATACTCGCTGGGGGTGGTGCCCTTTTTCTTTTTAAAGATGCGGATGAAGTTGGAGAGGTTGTTGAAACCGCAGCGGAAGCTGATCTCCGCCACCGAGTGGCTGGTCTCGGAGAGCATCTGGCACGCCTTGCCGATGCGCAGGTTGATCAGGTAGTCGATGAAGCTGATCCGTGTCTTGCGCTTGAAGAAGTGGCTGAAGGCGGACTCCGACATGTTGACGCCGGCGGCCACGTCGCGCAGATGGATGGGCTGCTCGAAGTTCTTGTCAATATAATCGCATACCTTCGCGATGCGCCGGCTCTTGGAGATGCGCACGATGGACTGCGTGTCGTAGACATGCTCCATCAGCTTCCGCTTTTCGGATACGGAGAGCAGGTGCAGGATCTGCAGGAACTCGATCACCGTCTGGAAACCGTGCTGCGAGGTGAGGTTGAGCAGCCGGTCGCGGATATCGAGGATTGTCGCCTCAGGGAAGCAGAGACCGTGCTGCGAGTCGTAGAGCAGCTCACGGATGGACTGGAAGAGTCGCTTCTCCAGCATGGGGAAGTGGAGCACCTTGTCGGAGAACTGGATGGTGATCACATGGTTGCCCTCCACCACCTCCCCCTGCCAGGCGTGCGGGATATGGGGACCGATCATCACCAGGTCGAGCGTGGAGAAGCGTTCTTCCGAGTCGCCCACGATCCGTGTGCCGTGGCTCTCCATCACCAGGTTGATCTCGTAGTCGGAGTGGTGGTGCACCGGGTAGTCGAACTTGGCCGACGGGTGGTTAAGGACAATAAAAAGGTCATTGTCCGACAGCGGTGTGATCTCCTTGTGAAGCTCTTTCATCTTCATAACCAATTCCTTTGACTTCCCAAATGTAAGATGTTTTTCTGAATGCGCAACCAAAACTGTCAAAAAAGTACAATCTTTTCATTGCAAAGTATACACCTTTTACTTCCTGCACCCGCTATCTTTGTACCGTGCTTATGGTTGAACATCTTTTGAACAGGTAAACTCCATGAATAGTTTCTCAATCAGTACCGTCGACATCATCATCCTGACTGCCTACATCGCCTTTATCGTGATCTGGGGATTGAAGCACGGCAAGAGCAGCGACTCGCAGTCCTACTTCCTGGCCGGACGTTCCATGCCCTGGTGGATAGTGGGTCTCTCCCTCTTCGCCGCCAGCATCTCCAGCACCACCCTCATCGGTCAGTCGGGCGACGCCTACGACACCGGCCTGGCCGTCTTCAACTACAACCTCACCGGGGTGATCGTGATGGTCTTCTTCGCCATCTTCCTGCTGCCACTCTATATCCGCTCGAAGGTGTTCACCATCCCCGAGTTCCTGGAGAAACGGTTCGACGAACGGTCGCGTTTCTACTTCTCAGCCATCTGCATCGTGGGCAACATCTTCCTCGATGCGGCAGGGGCACTCTACGCCTCCGCGCTGATCATCAAGCTGATCTTTCCCACCGCCGACCTGCAGGTGATCATCCTCATCTTCGCAGCCATATCGGCCTCCTATACCATCCCCGGCGGACTCTCCTCCGTGATCAGGACCGAGATCATACAGGCAGTGGTGCTGATCGCAGGGTCGGTGCTGCTCACTTACTTCTGCTTCCGCCAGGGAGGGGATTACTTCTACGATCTCTTTGCCAACAACGATATCCTGACCAAACTGATACGGCCCATGGACGATGTGGCCACACCCTGGCTGGGACTGATTGTGGGCATGCCGGTGCTGGGCATCTACTTCTGGGCCAACAACCAGACCATGGTGCAGAAGGTGCTGAGCGCCCGCAGCGTGGATGAGGGACGAAAGGGACTGATGCTGAACGGCTTCCTCACACTGGCCACCCTGCTGATCATCGCCATCCCGGGATTGATTGCCCGCGGACTCTTCCCCGGACTGGAACGACCCGACATGGTCTACCCGGCCATGGTGATCAACCTGATACCGAAGGGGCTGATGGCAATCCTGCTGGCGGCACTCCTCTCGGCACTGATCTCCACGCTGAGTGCCATCCTCAACTCCACCTCCACCCTCTTCACCATCGACTTCTACGCCCGCTTCCACAAGCAGGCGGACGGCAGGAAGCTGGTGGTGGCGGGCAAGATCACCTCACTGGTGATCATCACCATCGCTGCCTTCTGGGCTCCCAATATCGGACGGTTCGATTCGCTGCTGAAATATTACCAGGAGATGCTCTCCTATATCTCACCCCCCATCGTGGCGGCTTTCATCCTGGGCATCTTCAGCAAACGGGTGAACGGCAGAGGGGTCTTCACGGGACTGGTCAGCGGACTGGCCATCGCGGTGATGATGCTCTTCTTCCGCGACACCCTCTTCGGCAACCTGCACTTCCTGCTCATCGTGCCCTTCCTCTTCGTGATCAGCCTGCTGATCATGGTCACCACCAGCCGCCTGACACCGGCACCCGCTGCCGACAAGCTGGAGGAGACCACCTTCCGCAAGGCGGACCTGGCTGCCGAATGGAAAGGAATGAAAACCGGGGGATGGGCACACAGCTACCTCAGCTGGGCCATCATCCTCCTCGTGGCGAGTGCGGCCATCTGGATCGTTTTCAGATAACCATGGAGCGAATAGGGGTCACGAAAACATTTGCAGTCGAGGGTTTAGCTGAAGAGATGCAATAAGTTTTAGCTGTATACATACAACACGAAATTTGAATGATAAATATATGATGCTGACAAAATTTCGGGGCAACCCGATCCTCTCTCCCAACGACGAGAATGAGTGGGAGTCGCTGGTCACCTGCAACCCGGGTGTATATTTCGACAAGGGGGTATTCTACATGCTCTACCGTGCCGCGGGCGATGACGCCGAGCACGTGATCCGGCTGGGGCTGGCCACCAGTACCGACGGATTCCGCTTCAAGCGTGCCTCCGACAAACCGGTCTTTGAGCCGGGAACAGACAACTTCGACTCGGGATGCGTGGAGGACCCGCGCATCGTGAAGTTCGACGACGACTATTACGTGACCTATGCCTATCGCCCCTTCCCGCCGGGACAGTACTGGCGCTTCGGTCACGACGAGGTGCGGCTGCCCGCCTGCGGTCCCAACGCCCCGGCGGCCGTCGCACGCAACCTGGGCAACAGCGCCCTGGCGGTCACCACCGACTTCAGGAGCTTCCGGCGTCTGGGGCGCATCACCTCGCCGGTGCTGGACGACCGCGACGTGATCCTCTTCCCCGAGAAGATCGGAGGCAGGTACGTGATGCTGCACCGCCCCAAGGAGTACGTGGGGGAACCGTATGGCGTGAAGTATCCCTCCATCTGGCTCAAGTTCTCCGGCGACCTGCTCAACTGGGAAAAGAAGGAGAGCCACCTGCTACTCACCGGACGGGAAGGCACCTGGGAGGAGAAAATCGGTGGCAGCACCCCACCGCTGCGCACCGACCGCGGCTGGCTGCTCATCTACCATGGCGTGGAGCATGGCGGCAGAGGCTTCTACCGCGTGGGTGCGCTGCTGCTCGACCTGGAGAACCCGCTCCGCATCATCGCCCGCTCGCCCGGCTTCATCCTGGAGCCGGAGCATGACTATGAGCTGGAGGGCTACTACAGGGGATGTGTCTTCCCCACCGGAAACGTGATTGTGGATGATACACTCTTCGTCTACTACGGAGGAGCGGACAAATACGTGGGGGTGGCGACCTGCAACCTGCGGGAGCTGCTCGACTCATTCGTGAAAGTGTAAATATGCAATTGGGCAATGCGCCTCAGAAAATCCATGAATTTTTCAAATTTAATATCGCAAGTGTATGCAAAACAAAATCATGAAAACAAAAGAAGTGACTGTACTGCTGCTGATGATACTGCTATTGACGGGACCCGCTACCGCGGCCTCACTGATGGCTCAGGAGCAGCAACCGGCAACCATTGAGGTGTCGGGGCAGGTCACCGACGAGCAGGGAGAACCGCTGATTGGGGTCTCCGTGGTAGTGAAAAATGCGGCACGGCTCACCGGTACGGCGACCGACATCGACGGCCGCTACCGGCTGACAGGTGTACCCGCAAACGGGGTGCTTTCCTTCACCAGCATCGGCTACCTCCCCCGGGAGATCGCCGTCAACAACCGGAGCACCCTCAACGTGGTGATGAAGGATGATGCCATCCTGCTGGGCGAGATGGTGGTGATCGGATACGGATCCACCCGCAAGAGCGACCTCACCGGCTCCGTGGCCAGCGTGAAGCCGGAGACCATCGCCGACATACCGGCCAATTCGGTGGAGGGACTCCTCCAGGGGCGGGCTGCCGGCGTGCAGGTGATCAACTCGTCACAGGACCCCGGCGCGGGCGCCACCGTACGCATCCGAGGTAACAGCTCTCTGCGCGGATCGAACGCACCCCTGATCGTGGTGGATGGCTTCCCCCTGGGTGACGCGGGGGACCTGAAGCAAATCAACACCGACGACATCGTATCGATGGAGGTACTGAAAGATGCCTCCGCCTCCGCCATCTACGGATCGCGCGGCGCCAACGGGGTGATACTGGTCACCACACGCCGGGCGAAGGAGGGAACCACCCTGGTGTCGGTGAAACAGCAGCTCACCTTCTCCGAGTTCTCCTCCAAACTGGATCTCTGGCGCGACCCGGTGCTGATGGCAATGCTCAGCAACGAAGGACGCATCAACGGCGGCCTGCAGCCGCTCTACATAGGCGAACGCAACTCCGCCGGCGTCTACTACCCCTCCATCCAGGAGCTGCAGACCACCTGGACCACCAACACCCGCTGGGACGAGCTGGTCTTCAACGATCGCCCCCTCTCCAACAATACCACTGTGGGGGTGTCGAGCGCCAACGAGAAGACCAGCTTCAACCTGAGCGCCAACTACTTCACCGACAAGGGAATGTATATCGAAGATGGTTATACGAAAGGAGGATACAACCTGAACATCAGCCACAAGCTGTTCGACAACTTCACCATCCGCGCATCGAACATACTCTACCTGGGAAACCGCAACAACAACGGAGGACAGGCCTACTGGCGCAATCCCATCTACCCGGTCTACAACGAGGATGGGAGCTATTACCAGACCACCGCCAACGACTACAGCCACCCCATCGCCATCCGTGAGAACAAAACCGACAAGACAAAGATGTTGGACGTGATCTCTTCCGGGGCTGCTGAGTGGCAGCTGTTGCCACAGTTGAAGCTGACCAGCCAGCTCAACTACAAGTATGGCCGCTCCATCAACGACCAGTACCTGCCGCAGAAGTATACGCAGGTGGGTACCGAGAACAGGGGGCGTGGCATCATCGGAAACGCCGAGAATATGAACTTCGTGGCGGAGAACTTCGCCAACTTCACGCAGACCTTCAACGACCGGCACCAGCTGGAAGTGATGGCAGGCCAGTCGTACGAACTATACGAGTATCGCAGCTCACAGCTGACCGCCAACGGATTCGTGAACGAGACGCTGGGAAATGAGAACATGGGCGCCGGCGAACAGGCCAACAACATCCTCTCCAACGGATTCTCCAGGAGCAAGCTGCTCTCGGGACTGGGGCGCATCAATTACACGCTCGACAACAGGTACCTGGCCACCTTCACCTTCCGGGCCGACGGATCCTCCAAGTTCGGTAACAACCAGAAATGGGCTTCCTTCCCCTCGGGGGCCATCAGCTGGAAGGCACACGAAGAGGAGTTCATGAAAAGACAGAATTTGATCAGCGAACTCAAGTTCCGCCTCAGCCACGGCATCTCGGGCAACCAGGGCATCAGCCCCTACCAGACGCTGAGCCGCTACGGCACCACCAAGTACTACAACGAGGGTGAGTGGGTCACCGCCATAGGCCCCGGTTACGTCTCCGGATACACCGGCCAGGACGGCATCTGGAAGGTGTGGAGCGGCATCCCCAACCCCGACCTGAAGTGGGAGACCACCGCCCAGACCGACTTCGGTATCGACATGGCTTTCCTGGAAGGAAGGATCCGTACCACATTCGACCTCTACAACAAGGTGACATCCGACCTGCTGCGGGAGCGCAACCTCTCCCTCTCGAGCGGCTACGACCGCATGTGGGTGAACGACGGCAAGATACAGAACCGCGGCTTCGAGGCCACCATCGACGCGGTGCTGGCCGACCGGAAGGAGTGGGGCCTCAACGGCACGCTCATCTTCTCGATGAACCGCAACGAGGTGCTCGACCTGGGTAGCAGCATCGAGTCGGGACTGATCACCGACGCCCGCACCGGCATGGAGTATGAGGTGATTGGCAACCTGCGGGAGCAGTATCGCTCCTACACCAACATCCTGGCCATCGGGCAACCGATCAACGTCTTCTACGGTTACATGAACGACGGCATCATCCAGTCGCTGCAGGAGGGCCTCGACGCGGGTCTGACGGGCGAGGATGCACTGCCGGGTGAGTTCAGGTACCGCAACATCTACGATGGGGACGGCACTACAGGCGTGATCAACGAGAACGACAAGGCGGTGATCGGTGACCCCAACCCCGACTTCACCGCCAGCCTCAACCTCTCGGGACGGTGGCGCAACTTCGACGCCGCACTCTTCTTCAACGGTGTCTTCGGCAACGACGTGATCAACACCAAGAAGTTCGGAGACCCGCACAACGCCGCCTTCCGCTGGACTCCCGACAACCCGACAAACGAATACCCCAGCCTGCGCGACGGACGGCAGACACGCTTCTCCGACTACTGGATAGAGGATGGCTCGTTCGTCAGGATCCAGAACGCCAACATAGGCTACACCTTCAACCTGCCCAAGGAGCGGATATTTGCCTCAAAGGTGCGGCTCTACCTGAACACCTCCAACCTCTACACCTTCACCCGCTTCGACGGATACGATCCGGAGGTGAGCCAGATGGGAATCTATACCGGCGGATATCCGCGCCTGCGCAAATGGACCGTCGGCATCGACGTCACCTTTTAAAATTTGAGTTTATGTATATTCAGGATATCAGAATTTATACTGCTAAAGATGAGACCTGTCAATGTTTTGTGGGGACCCTTCGATGAAACAGGCGTGATCTGATAAGTTGTTTAAGCGAAGCGAGTTCTTATCAGATAGTCTGTAAATCGAACATGGGTCACAAAACATTGTAAGTCGAGTATTTAGCAATATATATTACTTGAATAAATTATTTTAAACATATGAAGACAACAAAAATATACTTTTTAATCCTCGCGGCGATGGTAGCCGGCCTCTCCTCCTGCAGCCTGGAGGAGGAACCCTACGGCTTCTACTCGGAGGACAACTTCTACCAGACCGAGGGCGACGCACGCGCGGCCATCAACTACGCCTTTGCCACGCTGACCTACATCGAATACTCACGGGCGCTCTACTTCATCGGCGACATGCCGACCGAGATCCTCACCACAAAAGGAGATGCATCGGTCGACAACCGGGCGCTCAACACCTGGCGCATCGATAACTTCAACACCAACGGCACGCTGGTCAACTTCTTCAAATACTCCTACATCGCCATCAACCGCGCCAATGCGGTGATCAAGAAGATGCCGGACACACCCATCGACCAGCAACTGAAAGACCAGTACCTGGGTGAGGCTTACTTCCTGCGGGCCTACAACTACTTCTGCCTCTCGCGCAACTTCGGGCTGGTGCCCCTGCACGAGGGCGTAGTGGAGACGCTGCAGCAGACCGCCACACCCCTGGCTGCCAACATGGACGCAATCTATGACAGGATGATCGCCGACTGCGAGCAGGCGGAGGAGCTTCTGCCGGTATACGACACGCCAGTGATGGGACGGGTGGACCGCGTGGCAGCACAGGCCCTGCTGGCCAAGATCTACCTCTACGCCGCAACAGCCAAGCAGCACAATGTGCCTCTCTACCGGGAGATGACGCGCGACGTGGCAACCATGTACACCGAGGCGGCCAGGTATGCCGCCCGGGTGATGGGAAAGGATGCGGCCTATCCGCAGAACACCTATGGGTTTGAACAGAACCTGCTGGATATCTACGATGTGGAGAAATTCACCGGGAAGGAGAATCTCTTCCTGATGTCGATGGACCGTACCGGCGAATCGGAAGGTCAGTACTCCAAGATCTCGAAGATGTTCATCCCCTATGTGGACGGGGCTACCATCTGGCTGCGACAGGGCGACAGCAACAACTTCATCAAGTCGCACGACGGCTGGGGCGAATACCGCACCGAGATCGACTTCTACAACTCGTTCGAGGAGGGAGACCTGCGCAGGAAACACCTGATCGCCGACAAGGTCTACAACCAGTCGGGTGCCGTGACGGCCGAATGGAAGGCGGACGGCAGCGGCAAGCTGCTCTACCCCTTCAGCCGCAAGTACATCGACCCACAGTTCGATGGCGACAAGACCAGCACACGACCCATCCTGCTGCGCTTCTCCGACATCGCAATGGTCTATGCCGAAGCGGCAGGACCCACCAGCGAGGCATACGCGGTGATGAACTTCATCCGCCGCAGGGCGGGACTGGGCGACCTTCCTCCCGGCCTCTCCACGGAGCAGTTCAGGGAAAAAATATACCAGGAACGGAAATTTGAGATGGCTTTCGAAGCGGAGCGAATGTACGACATCCGCCGCCAGGGAAGGATAGGTGAAATAAAAGAGGTAATGGAAGCCGGCCTTACCGAGAGCCAGTATTCTTTCTACCCCATCCCGCAGGCCGAGATCAACCTCAACCCGGGCTTACGTCAATGAATGATTCTATCAAAAACAAAATGATTATGCAACACAAATCTTTTACATATACCAGCAATCCGCCGCGCCGGACAACAAACTCACCCCGGCACAGGCAGACAGCCCTCCTTGCCCTGCTGCTACTCGGCAGCCTGTTCCTGACCGGTTGCGTGAAGGATATGCAGGAGGAGCTGAACGAAGGAGGATGGAACCACGAACGATCAATCCTCGACCTGAAGTTCGAAAACCAGGTGGGAAAGGCAACAGTGGAGAGAATAGACGAGCAGAGCGGCGAAGTGCGGGTGACCCTCAACGTGGGTGCGATCGACGACCTATCGAAGGTAACCCTTGAGAGCATCATCCTTTCCTATCAGGCCACCGCCAATGTGGATAAGAACGAGACGCTGGACTTCAGCAACCCGGAACGGAAGGCCGATATCACAGTCACCTCGCCCCTGGGGGAGTCTCGCACCTACACGGTCTACATGACCGAGTTCCGCGAATCGCTGGAAGGCAGCTGGAAGATCAACAACCTGGTAGTCTACGGGGGAACCGGCCCGGAGTATGGCGGCGGAAGGGTATACGGGATGATGGACAAGTCCTGGTGCTGGTACGACGACTACTCGCCAGCAAAGGAGTATGACAACAGCCTCACCTTCACCCTTGAAAGCATCTCGGACGAGGGTAACACCATGGGTACCTGTGTGAACCATCCCGGACCCGATGGCAGGTATGCCAACTTCATCTTCAAGGGATCTTCCAACCCCGAGACCCACCTCGACGTGGACAAAAAGGATTACTACCGAAGGATACCCGAAGGGGAAAGCAAATGGCTACGCAACTATGCGGCGGGCACCATCACCTTCACCGATCCGAATGGGCGGGAGACCACCTGCACGCTGGAGAACGCCGGCACCTATGACATGGGATACGGCAAATCGGTCACTGTGCCCAACCAGGCCTTTCTCTTCAATATCGGCGGCGTGGACGACTGGACCTATATCTACACCGACTACGACGTGTTCGTGAAGAAGACCCGCAAGCTGTTCATCATGGTAACCAAGGAGGAATAGATTCATGCAGATTCTTTTCATTGTGGCCTGCGCACTCCTGCTCTCCTGTACACAGGCAGAGCAGGAGGTGACGGTGCGGATCGAAGCGACGACCGTGGTGAATGACGATTACATTGGCAACGGCGCGGAGTGGGATCCTTATCAGCTGGACTACGGCGAAGGAAGGATGCAGATCAGCGAGGCGGACTGGCAGAAGCTATACGACCGGCTCGACTTCATGCGGCCTCAGCTCATCCGCATGATGATCAACACCTCCTCCTTCCTCCGTGAGGGTCGCTTCGCACCCGAACAGCAGATGGAGGTGATGGGGCCCATGCTCGACTACTGTCAGAGCCGCGGCGTCACGGTGATGTTCGGCGACTGGGGGTGGAGCGTGATCGACACGAAGCAGGGCTCTCTCCACGAGGCGAACATGCAACATGCCGCGGAGCTACTGGACTACCTGGTAGACACGAAAGGTTACACCTGCATCCGCTACTACAACCTGATCAACGAGCCCAATGGCGACTGGGCGGCTACCAACACCAGCTACCCGCTCTGGGCATCGGCCATGGAGTGTTTCCACGAGCAGATGCGGGAGCGCGGGTTGCATGAGAAGGTGACGCTGGTGGGTCCCGATGTGGCCATCTGGGACAGCAAGGAGGCATGGTGGGTGGACAGCACGGCTACACGGCTGGGCGACAAGGTGGGACTCTACGACATCCACACCTACCCTTCCAAGAGCACGGTCAACACAGGCGCCTACAGCGACATCATCGGGGCCTACCGCGACAGGGTGCCGGCGGGAATGAAGATGGTGATGGGTGAGATCGGCTTCAAGTTCGTGGAGGAGGCGGACAGCCTCTACCTGCGCGAGAACCAACGACGGGCCGCCGCGGCACCCTATGCCGCCACGGGCGACTCGCAGATGTTTGTCTATGACTTCATGTATGGCACCGACATGGCCGACGCGTTGATGCAGACCGTGAACGAGGGCTTCTCGGGTGCGGTGGTCTGGATGATGGACGATGCGATGCACTCACACCAGGCTCCCGACAAGCTGAAGGTGTGGGGCTTCTGGAACATCCTGGGCGAGGAACGCTTCGGCGCGGTCGAGGAGGAGGTGAGACCCTGGTACTACGCCTGGTCGCTGCTCACCCGCAACCTGCCAGCAGGCTCGGTAATAGGACGCACGGTGGTGACTGGCGACAGCCATGTGCGGGCCATCAACGCGGAGAAGGAAGGCAGGCGGATGATCGCAGTGGTGAACGTGGCCAAAGAGCCGAAACGGATCCGTCTGATCAGCGATGACCTGCCATCTTCCGACGGCTGGCGCAAGTATATCTACCACGAGACGACGCTTCGCAAGGAGGGGGATCACCGGCTGCTGCCCAACGAGGAGGAGCTGACACTGGATCTGCGCCGTGGCCTCTCGCTGGAGATGCTGCCGGTGTCGATGATCGTATACACAAACATGCCCTGATCTTGCACAGGCATGCTAGCAACCGGCAAAATATGACCAAACAGACAACCGCAATTGAATTCATTGCAATACCTTTGCAGAGAGACAACCGAACAGATGAAACAGATAATTTTAATCCTGATGCCCCTGAGCCTGGCTTTCCTGCTCTTCTCATGCAGTGAGAAGGGAAATGGGGAGCTGCAGATCGCGATCACCAGCCAGCCGGTCAGCACCGGCTATATCGGCAACGGCGTGGAGTGGGATCCCTACGACGAGGCGGAAGCATGGGGTGCGGCGGTGTCGGAAGCGGACTGGCAGAAGCTCTTCAGACGGATCGATTTCATGCGGCCGGGATATGTGCGCTGCATGATCAACAGTCCCTACCGCTATTTTAACCCGGAGACCGGGAGATACGACAAGACAAGAAACATAGAATCACTCAAAAAGCTGCTCCAGTATTGCACCGACAACAACATTACCGTGATGTACGGGGAGTACAATCCTCCCACCTGGGAGATGAAAGAGGATCAGCGATGGGTGGAGATGTCGGTGGACTACCTCAACTACCTGGTGAACGACCTGGGCTTCTCCTGCATCAGGTACTTCGTGATCTTCAACGAGCCGGACGGCGACTGGGCATCGACCAACGGGGACTACGACCTCTGGCTCTCCATGCTGCACCGCTTCGCGGAGAAGATGGAGGAGTACCCGGGGTTGAGAGACAAGGTGCAGTTCGCCGCCCCCGACGCGGTGATGGACTACCGGAACAACGCCTCCCCCTACGATGCCGCGGGATGGGTGGCACGGACCGCCGCCGAGGCGGATCACCTGGTGGGTGTCTACGACCTGCATGCCTACCCTGGACAGCAAGAGGTGCGCTCGGGCAGCTACGGGGAGATCCTGCAACACCATAAGGCTTCCGTGCCTGAAGGGAAGAAGATCCTGCTGGGTGAGGCGGGGTACAAGTACTGGCGCGAGGCGGACTCGCTGCTGATGAAGGAGTATCTCCGGAGGGTGGAGGGACACCCCTTCACCAAAGGGAGCGATGCCAACATGCTGGTCTACGACTACTTCTACGGGCTGGACATGCCGCTCCTGGGCATGGAGGTGATGAACAACGGCTATTCGGGCATCGCCGCCTGGATGCTCGACGATGCCATGCACAGCAACGGCGACTCGGGCAACACGGAGGATATCAAGCTGTGGGGCATGTGGAACATACTGGGGGAAGAGGTGTTCAATGATCCCTCGCAGGAGGAGATACGTCCCTGGTACTACACCTGGTCGCTGATGTGCCGCTATTTCCCGCCCGGATGCACGATCCTGAAAACGGAGATGGGTGCCGAAGAGGGCCTTTTCGTGGCAGCGGCAGAGAAGAATGGCCGCCATGTCTTCGCGGCGGTGAACGTTTCGGATCACGACCGGAAGCTGTCGATCCGCTTTCCGGCATCGCTGGGGGAGGCCTCGCTCTACCGCTACGAGGAGGAGAACAGGCCTGCGGATGAAGAGGGTATCCCCCTGCCGGTGGAGAGCGGCCTCTCCATCGCGGCGAGCTACAAGACCAGCCTCCCGGCCCGCAGCTTTCTATTGATCACCAACATGAATTAAATGATGTCAACAACACACCCTCTCTCATTGATACAACAACCGGTACAACCGGCACTGCAAAAAGAGCCTCATCTGCAACGCCACCCGGGGCAAACGGAACGACATGAAAGTGTCCCACAGATCAGCCTGGGACAAGCTGAACAGCGAGTAAGAACCCCACAGTTCAGTTTCAAACGCTTATCCCTCTTCCCCTTGTGTCTCCTGTGTCTCCTGCTGCTGAGCGCCTGCTCCAAGGGAGAGGAGATCCCCGAACCGGAGCCGCCGGTGGTGGAGGAGGTGACCGAGCTGACCCTCGCCGACCCGGGGGCCACGGCAGAGACCAGGGCGCTCTACGCCAACCTCTGGCTGATACAGCAGTCGGGCTTTATGTTCGGTCACCACGATGACCTCTGGTACGGCCGCAAATGGTACAACGAGCCGGGACGCTCCGACACGAAGGATGTGTGCGGCGACTACCCGGCGGTATTCAGCGTGGACCTGGCGGCGGTGATGGACGAGCGGCACGAGGATCCTGAAAACGCCATCCGACGGAGGGTGATCATAGAGGCGTACAACAGGGGCGAGGTGGTGACCGCCTGCGCCCACCTCAACAACCCGCTCACGGGCGGTGACGCCTGGGACAACAGCAACAAGCAGGTGGCAAAAGAGATCCTTACGGAGGGCAGCAGCACCAACCTGAAGTACAAAGGGTGGCTCGACCGACTGGCGGCCTTCGCGCTCAACCTGAAGGGGAGCGACGGCAAGCTGATACCGGTCCTCTTCCGTCCCTACCACGAGCATACGCAGAGCTGGTCCTGGTGGGGCAGCAGCTGCACCACGCAAACGGAGTTCATCAACCTCTGGCGCTTCACCGTCACCTACCTGCGCGACACGAAGAAGGTGCACAATCTGATCTACGCCATCTCGCCGCAGCTTGATTCGGTGCAGCCGCGCGACCAGCTGCTCTTCCGCTGGCCGGGCAATGAATGGGTGGATTTCCTGGGCATGGATTGCTACCACGGCCTAAACTCGGTGACGCTGACCACCAACCTGCACACGCTGGCGGCGCTCTCGAGAGAGCTGAAGAAGCCCTGCGGGGTGACCGAGACAGGCGTGGAGGGGATACAGCGCAACGGCGTGCCGGAGGCCAACTACTGGACGCAGCAGATCCTC
>JADLKK010000185.1 GCA_016839025.1 Proteiniphilum sp. | reverse complement strand
GAAGGTAGTATCAGAAAGGAGTTGTGGTGGGCATAGGTGTTATAGATGCTGATATTCCAGATACCCATCCTGCCGTTCTTCTTGTGGCGGTAGTAGTTGAAGCTTAGATCGAGCCGCTGGTAGTTGGGCATCTTGTAGTTGTTCCGCCGTTCAATATAGGGCTCCTTCACGCCATGCATGTTGATGTACTCCTCCTCCGGCAGGGTAGTCCAATTGCCAGTAGCATAGACCCAGGAAAGATTAAGATCGAATTTGCGGTTGAACTTGTGCATAAAAACGGCGTTGATCTTGTGCCGGTTGTCCTGTTTCGCCGGATAGCTCTTTCCCTGATTGATCTCTCCCCCGGGGAACTGCCGGTCTGCCCATGAGAGTGTGTAGCCAATCCATCCCGAACTGTTGCCGATGCTTTTTTTTGCCATCAGCTCCACGCCGTATGATGTGCCAATCCCCTGTGCAACGCGATCCTCCCACCTGCTGTTGCCTGTAAGGATGCTGGCCCCGTCTTTATACTCCACCTGGTTGGACGATTTCTTGTAGTAGCTCTCTGCCGACAGATCAAAACCACGGTATCTGCCATAGAGTCCCACTGAAAACTGGTAGGAGGAGAGTGGTTTCACATTTTTGGTGATCGGCACCCACAGATCGTTGGGTGAGCTGAGGTAGCTGCTTTGCAGCAGGTGTACATACTGGCTCATCCTGCCGTAGGAAGCCTTTAGGGAGAGGTTGTCAGCAAGGAGATAGCGTGCCGAGAGGCGGGGTTGTGCGCTCAGGTAGGATTTCCCCTGCACGAAGAAGCCGGAGAGATGGATGCCGGCATTCACCTTCAGTTGTCTGCCAAAGTTGATTTCATCCTCACCATAGAGGGAAATCTCTTTCACCTTGATTCGTTCATCGGCATAGGTGATGGTGTCGTTTCTTTTTCTTTCACCATCAGTCTCTCTCCGGTAGATTCGACTCTCCTCGGGGCGGAAGTTGTGTTGCAGGAGGGCTGTGCCAAAGCGGATCAGGTGATTGTTGTCGTATGCATAATCAAAATCGAGGCGGTAACCCATGTCTTCGATGCCCGACCGGTATACAGGGTTAAAAAATTGGAAGGATTTCACAAGTTCTTTTGTGTCCGTCACAGGATTGGTAGTTGTGTAAAAATCCTCGTTCTCTGAATAGAGTGAGATATCAGAACTGAAGCGGTTATATACCAGCGTGGCACTGGAAAACAGTTTGCTGTTCACCGCATAAGCCCAGTTGAGGGATGCCATTCCCGTCCCCCAGCCGATATCCATGTTTGCCGTTTCGGTGCTGTGGTTGGTAACCGGGTATGCTTCGGCTTCTCCCGTTATTCCGCCATATTGGTTCGCACCTCCGTATCTTGATTCGTTGTTGAAGAACAGTTTGTCTTTGCCGTTGTACAAGCTCAGATAGAGACGGCTCTTGTCTGAAAACTTGTGATTGATCTTCGCGTTGAAGTCATAAAAGTAGTAGCCAAAATCAATTTTGTCGTAGTTCTCCGGATCATTTTTTTTGTTTTTTTTGTTCATGAAATAGAGTGCCGGACGGGCAAGCAGGTCGAGATAGGTGCGGCGGAGCGAGACCGAGTAGGATGTCTTGTTCTTGACAAGGGGACCCTGCAGATTCAACCGGGAGGAAATAAGCCCAATGGAAGCGGTACCGGATACCTGTTTCATGTCTCCATCGTTCATCCGCACATCTACCACCGATGAGAGCCGGCCGCCATACCGCGCCGGGAAGCTGCCCTTGTAAAAATCCATTGTTTTCACCGCTTCGGGATTGAAGGTGGAGAACAGTCCCAACAGATGGTGCACATGGTAGAGCGGATTTCCATCCACAAGGTAGAGGTTTTCATCGGCATTCCCGCCACGTACATATAACCCTGCCATGGCGTCGGTACCCACTGCCACACCGGGCATTTGCTGCAAAGCTTTAATGATATCGCTTTCGCCCATAAATGCCGGAATTGCTTTCAATGTGGCAGCCTCGAGGCTTATCTTGCCTGTTTCCGCATGATGTGCCGGGTTTTTCAATTCCCCCTCCACCACGAGTTCTTTCAGCAATGGGGAGGGTTGCAGAAAAAAATGGATCACTGTGTCCTGTGTTGCTGTGAAGGGGTATTCTTCTGCAGTATATCCCACATAACTCGGACGAAGTGTTATCTTACCCGGTGGGAGTGAGAGGCTGTAAAACCCGAAATTGTTGCTGACGGCACCCTGCCCGGAAACAAGATCAATGATATTGGCGGAGATCAGGGTTTCATGTGATTCACGGTCATGGATAAAACCGCTGATGGTGACTTTCTTCGGGCGTTTTTTCAGTACAATATATTTGCCTTGTATGATGGGCTGGATATCGGTTTTTCCGAAGAGAACCTTAAGCACCATTTCGAGCGGCTCGTCTACCACCTTGATGGTGATTGCAGCGATATCTTTTAACAGTGAGGGACTGTAGGAGAAGGTGTATCCCGACTGTCGTTCTATCTCCCGGAGAGCCTCTGTGACTGGACTGTTCTCGAGGGTCAGCGTGATTTTTTCCTGTCCGGAGAGCGGCACGGTTACCCCGGCAATTAAAAATAAAAAGAGGATGTAACGTTTCATTGATTTGTGTGGTTCTTT
>JADLKK010000184.1 GCA_016839025.1 Proteiniphilum sp. | reverse complement strand
CACATACTCCACCGCTTGTGCGGGCCCCCGTCAATTCCTTTGAGTTTCAACCTTGCGGCCGTACTCCCCAGGCGGGGTACTTATTGTGTTAACTCCGGCACAGAAGGGGTCGATACCTCCTACACCTAGTACCCATCGTTTACGGCGTGGACTACCAGGGTATCTAATCCTGTTCGCTCCCCACGCTTTCGCGCCTCAGTGTCAGGGCCAGGCCAGTAAGTCGCTTTCGCCACTGGTGTTCCTCCCAATATCTACGCATTTCACCGCTACACTGGGAATTCCACTTACCTCTCCTGCCCTCAAGTTAAGCAGTTTCAAGTGCAGTCCCAGGGTTGAGCCCTGGCCTTTCACACCTGACTTACTTAACCACCTACGCGCTCTTTACGCCCAGTAATTCCGGACAACGCTTGCCCCCTACGTGTTACCGCGGCTGCTGGCACGTAGTTAGCCGGGGCTTCCTCCCAGGGTACCGTCACTATCGTCCCCTGTGACAGAGCTTTACGATCCGAAAACCTTCATCGCTCACGCGGCGTCGCTGCGTCAGGGTTTCCCCCATTGCGCAAAATTCCCCACTGCTGCCTCCCGTAGGAGTCTGGACCGTGTCTCAGTTCCAGTGTGGCCGTCCACCCTCTCAGGCCGGCTACCCATCGTCGCCTTGGTAGGCCGTTACCCCACCAACTAGCTAATGGGACGCGAACCCATCCTTGAGCAGTAAACCTTTCCTCTCCATACCATGCGATACAAAGAGTGTATCCGGTATTAGCACCGATTTCCCGGTGTTATCCCAGACTCAAGGGCAGGTTGTTCACGTGTTACTCACCCGTCCGCCGCTGTACTCGTCTCCCGAAAGAAACTTTCTCGCTCGACTTGCATGTGTTAGGCACGCCGCCAGCGTTCGTCCTGAGCCAGGATCAAACTCTCCGTTTAATCCTTTATGTCAAGCTTCACGCTTGCAATCCGAATTACTTTTTGTAAACTCAAAATGAATCTTCCGAAGGTCTCAGCTTAAGGCTTCCGCCTCTCGCTGTTTCCTGCTTTTTTTAAGCCGGACGCTTCATTTCTACCACTGTTCAGTTTTCAAAGACCTCTTTAGTCTTTCGCTGTCTTTCGACTTAATATCCGCCGTGACAGCAAAAACTATTCTACCACGTTCCCCCGCCCTCGTCAAGCAACTAATTTCTTCCATTCGTGCTGACTTGCTCTTCGGGGTTTTCCTGCCTGTCTTGCTTACTATTTCTTGCTTTGCCGCTTGTTGGCTTTGCCTGCAAGCGACGTTATCCAATATATCACCGTTCTTAAAGCTTGTCAATCAACCAAATAATACCTTTATTAATTTTTTTTGAGAAATAAAGACTCCCCTAAACGAAGACGTCAGGGGAGTCTTATGAAATTAGGATCTGGCAGCGTCTTACTCTCCCAGGGGTCTGCACCCCAAGTACCATCAGCGCTGAAGGGCTTAACTTCCGTGTTCGGTATGGGAACGGGTGTACCCCCTTCGCCATCGCCACCAGAAATTTGTGAGAGTTATGTTCTCTCAAAACTACACAGCTTTTAGAAGTTTTTTTTAACGCTTTTAGATCCATAGGCTCTTTTCCTTAAAGGTTAAAAGATTTAAGGTCAAGTCCTCGACCAATTAGTACCAATAAGCTGAACGTGTTGCCACGCTTACACCCTTGGCCTATCTACCTGGTAGTCTTCCAGGGGTCTTACTCCCTTAACAGGATGGGAAAACTTATCTTGAGGGGGGCTTCGCGCTTAGATGCTTTCAGCGCTTATCCCTTCCAGACGTAGCTGCCCAGCCGTGCCCTTGGCAGGACAACTGGTACACCAGCGGTCTGTCCACCCCGGTCCTCTCGTACTAGGGGTAGCTCCTCTCAATTTTCCTGCGCCTACGACGGATAAGGACCGAACTGTCTCACGACGTTCTGAACCCAGCTCACGTACCACTTTAATGGGCGAACAGCCCAACCCTTGGGACCTACTACAGCCCCAGGATGTGATGAGCCGACATCGAGGTGCCAAACCTCCCCGTCGATGTGGACTCTTGGGGGAGATAAGCCTGTTATCCCCGGGGTAGCTTTTATCCGTTGAGCGACGGCCCTTCCACTTAGCACCGCCGGATCACTAAGCCCGACTTTCGTCCCTGCTCGAACTGTAGCTCTCGCAGTCAAGCTCGCTTATGCCTTTACACTCTACGAATGATTTCCAACCATTCTGAACGAACCTTTGGGCGCCTCCGTTACCTTTTGGGAGGCGACCGCCCCAGTCAAACTGCCCACCTGACACTGTCCCATATCCGGATCACGGATACTGGTTAGAATTTCAATATCCAAAGGGTGGTATCCCACCGCTGACTCCTCCAAGCCTGGCGACCTGGATTCTACGTCTCCCACCTATCCTGTACATTCAATACCAAAACCCAATGTCAAGCTGCAGTAAAGCTCCACGGGGTCTTTCTGTCCCGTCGCAGGTAACCGGCATCTTCACCGGTACTACAATTTCACCGAGCCCCTTGTTGAGACAGCGCCCAAATCGTTACGCCTTTCGTGCGGGTCGGAACTTACCCGACAAGGAATTTCGCTACCTTAGGACCGTTATAGTTACGGCCGCCGTTTACTGGGGCTT
>JADLKK010000041.1 GCA_016839025.1 Proteiniphilum sp. | reverse complement strand
TCATTGCTGTTCATGAGGATTTTTACTACATTGCAAAATATTTGCATACAATCTACAATGAAAAATTTACTTCTTTTTGTTTTACTATTGATCGCAGTGCATGGATGCAATCCCGATCGATCGGCAAAGCCAACAATTTCAAGCCATAAAGTAACCAAAACCCTGGAGAAGCTTCAAAATCGCGACACACAATCAGTGATCGTGGTGGCTCATCGGGGTGACTGGCGAAACTTTCCGGAGAACTCACTGGAAGCTATCGACAATGCCATAAAAATGGGGGTTGACATAGTTGAGATAGACATCCAGCGAACAAAGGACAGTGTCCTGATTTTGATGCACGATGCAACATTAGATCGCACCACCACGGGCAAAGGGAAAGTATCGGACACCCCTTATGATTCGATAAAAATCTTGCATTTACGCAACGGATGCAATATCCGGACCATCCATAAGGTTCCCACACTGGAAGAAGCATTGCTTCATGCAAAAGGCAAGATCATGCTGAACCTGGATAAAGCGGATCGTTTCTTTGAGCAGGTGTATCAGCTTACGGAAAAAACAGGCACAACCCACCAGATCATCATGAAGGGAAGCAAAACGGCAGATAAGGTAAAAGAGATGTATGGACCCTATCTGGACAATTTGATCTACATGCCAATTGTAAACCTGGACAAAGAGGGAGCAATAGAACAACTGGCCCTTTTCCTGGAAGAACTGAATCCTGTTGCTTTTGAACTGCTGTTCAGCAATGATTCCAACAGACTCTCATTTGAGGCAAGAGAGATGCTTGAAAAGCGTTCACTCATCTGGTACAACACATTGTGGAACACAATGGCTGGTGGACATGATGATGATATGTCGTTGACAAACCCAGATCTGGGATACGGCTATCTGGTTGACAGCCTCGGCGCCCGCATCATTCAAACGGACAGGCCCCAGTACCTCTTAGATTATTTACGTGAAAGAAATTTTCACGACTGATCAATTGCATCCATAACCTGGGGTTTGTTCGGGTACCCTTGACAACCACCTGGCAAGGAAACCAAATACCCTACAACTGAGATCCCACAATCAGAACCTTTTGTTCTTACGGGTTGTTAAGTGACAGATAGACAGAAATGGGTTCTTGCCATCATGGATGATATAATCATCGAATGATCAGGCAAATCCTACTTATTAATCTTTCAAGTAAAATCTTATATGTTACGTGATACATTTTTTCTATTGCCACACCTGTTGAGGCAAAGGTATCTGTATCTGCTTTTGCTTTTGCTTTTGCTTTTGCTGGTTCAGATCGTGGGATGTCAGAGATGGGATATTGACAATCCCTATGAACAGGTAGAATGGAATAGTTATAAACAGTATAAAGCCAATTTTCACACCCACACCACCATAAGTGATGGTCAACTCAATCCGCATACCGTGGTTGAGAGATATCACGCTCTTGGATACCAAGTGTTGGCAATCACAGACCACAATGAAGTGACCTACCCCTGGAATGAATTTTCAGCCATGAGTCCCAGCAACAGGACTCTTGATAGACACAAAAAAGGGAACCTGGAAGAGAAGGATTTGACCTACCACGATAGGAATCCAACGGCACTTGGCATGGTTGATATCCAGGCAAATGAATTATCCAGGCACCACCATACCGGTAGTTTCTTCAACGACCAGAATGGTACGGAAACCGAAGAAGCTTCTTTTGTTTCAGTAGCCTCCAAGAATGGGGTAACAATTTTTTTTCATCCGGGCCGCTATACGGAAAGGAATCCTGGAACATATACAATTGACTGGTATGTTGATTTCTATGAGCGTTTCGATCACCTGATCGGCATGGAAATATACAACCAGGGCGATCGTTATCCTGGTGACCGACAAACATACGATTCTGTTTTGACGAGACTGATGCCCGATCGTCCCGTGTGGGCATATTCAAATGATGACATGCATACCAGCCAAACGCTTGGCAGAAATTGGAACATGCTGTTGTTACCGGTACTGAACCATGCATCGGTACGGAAGAGTATGGAGAGTGGGCACAGCTTTTATCTCTATTCCCCTTCAGGACATGAGGGTCCAGCTGTTCCAAGAATCGAGAAAATCAACGTGAACAAATTCAAAGGGATCATTGAGATAGAAGCCACGGGATATGATTCCATTCGATGGATCTCTCGTGGGGAGATAATTCATAGGGGAGAGCATTTATCTTTAAGGGAAAACCCCGTAGAGCAATATGTCAGGGCGGAAATCTTCGGACCAGGCAAGACAGTTATCGGCACCCAACCATTCGGTATCAGATAACTGACAGCAACTGCACTGTTATTATTTTTCACAAATAAAGAATTATCCCTACCTTTGGGTGAAGAAAAAAAATTCCCATGAGTACGATTGTAGCACCGTCCCTGCTGGCGGCCGATTTCCTTCATCTCAAACGCGATATTGAGATGCTCAACAAAAGTGAGGCAGAGTGGATTCACCTGGATATCATGGATGGTCTCTTTGTGCCAAATATCTCATTTGGCTTTCCGGTGATCAACCAGCTAAAAGAGGTCACTGACAAAATACTCGATGTGCACCTGATGATCGTCTCCCCGGAAAAATTTACCGATGAGATTGCAGCTGCCGGTGCCACCTATATGAATGTCCACTACGAAGCTTGCCCCCATTTGCACCGGGTGGTACAGGAGATACGCAAAAAGGGGATGAAACCGGCCGTTACCCTGAATCCCCACACCCCCATATCGTTGCTGGAAGAGATTCTGCCGGAACTGGAGATGGTGCTGCTGATGTCTGTGAACCCCGGGTTCGGCGGGCAGCAATTTATTGAGGCGACAGTCAGAAAGGTAGCGCAGCTCAGGGAGATGATCACTAGGAGAAACTCCCATGCGCTGATTCAAGTAGATGGTGGTGTCAACCTGGAGACCGGGAGAAGACTGGTGGACGCCGGTGCCGATGTGCTGGTCGCCGGTAGCTTTGTATTCTCTTCGGAGAATCCGGAAGAGACCATACGCCAGTTGAGGGCGCTCTAACAGGGTTCCTCTCCCTACCGAGGCAACTGCGGGACTGTGTCACCCCGCATGCCGGTGAGATCACGATCCGTTCCTTTGTGCACAAAGAATGAATGAACTGATTGGAAAAGCTCCCTTTTTCCGGCTTCTGTTGCCGGTTATCTGCACAATTGCATCGAGCCGGTTTCTGCCTCTCAACGGTTTGATCCCTGCAGCACTCACTTTTGCCGGACTTCTGTTGATGTTGCTCTCTTTGCTTCGTGATGAGAGACAACAGTTCAATTGCAGGTGGTTCTTTGGTGCCGGCACATTCCTTTTTCTCTCTGCCCTCACCCTGTTCCAGTGCCGTGAGCAGGAAAAACATTGTGACTTTCACTTCCCCACCTCAAACCGGACCTACCTCGCCGTATTGCTGGAAATACCGGAACAGAAAGAACGTTCCGTGCAGTGTCCGGTACAGGTTGCCCCACCCTTTAACAAAAAAATGATACTCTACCTGGAGAAAAATGAATCGGCCGCCAGGCTGCTTCCGGGTGATGAGATCATCTTCACCGCACAGCCGGTGCCATTTCGCAATTTCGGCAACCCGGGGGAATGGGACTATGCGGGATATATGCGGAACAAAGGATTTGTTGGCAGAAGCTTTGTTGCAGCAGGAAACTGGGAGAGAAGCGGAAGAAAAGTGCTCTCACCCACCCTAACGGCACAACGGTGCCGTCTCTCCATTCTCCGGTTCTACCGGTCATTGGGTCTGGAGGAAGACAATTATGCTTTTATCGCTGCAGTGACCCTCGGATACAAAGCCTATCTGCCAGACAACATTAAAGAGGCATTCCGCGCATCAGGAACGGCTCACCTGCTGGCTGTCAGCGGGCTGCACACGGGTGTCATCTATCTGCTGCTCTCTTTCCTGCTCTCCTTTCTCGGCAACAAAGGAACTGGGTTACACATACGCCAATGGCTGATCATCGGTTCGCTCTGGTGTTATGCATTTCTGACAGGCCTCTCTCCTTCGGTGACCAGGGCAGTGATCATGCTCTCCCTCTATTGTCTGAGCCGGCTGAAGGGAAAAAGAGGGTTTACATCCAACACGCTGGCAGCAGCCGCCTTCCTGATCCTGATATTTCATCCCCACAGCCTCTTCGATATCAGCTTCCAGATGAGTTTCGGAGCAGTCTTCTCAATCCTCTGGTTTCAACCCCGGATCGCCGCACTGCTACATCCGAAAAACAGGGTTGCAACGCACCTATGGGAGCTGATGACCCTTTCCCTGTCGGCACAGCTGGGACTTTTCCCCATGGTACTGCACTACTTTGGCACATTCCCTACCTGGTTTTTTCTCTCCAACATCCTGGTAGTACCCCTGATGGGGCTCATTTTTTATTCTCTTCTGCCGATGCTCTTCACCGGCTGGCTCCAAGCCTCTTTCTCCTGCATTCCGGAGTGGCTGCCGAGCCTATTCCGCCAGACGGTGCAACTGCTGACAAGTACCCTGCTGGGAATCGTGAAGCTGGTTGAATCACTCCCCCGGGCACAGCTAACCGGGTTGAAGATCACACTCCCACAGTCATTTCTGCTGCTGCTCTTTATTTTTCTTCTCAGTCAATTCCTCCACTCGCGCCATCCGCGAACCTTGATCATCGCACTCACCGCACTGCTCTCCTTTCAGTGGATCCAGCTGTGGGAACAGGCGCAATCGGCCCCCCCCCGGCTCGTGGTATCCAACAGCCCCCCAGCCAGCAACCTCTCACTCTACATCGACGGCAATCACCATCTCTTCCCGGCACCGGATAACGGTTTTCTTCCCTATCCTCACAAAAGAGTACTCCGCCTATCCGACGGATCGTTCGACCATTTTCCAGCCAACAGCACCTTCCCGGTTGATATCCTGATTCTCTCCCACTACTGTTGCTTCAACACGGATGAGCTCTGCCGACTCTTTCAACCTTCGCTCATTGTGCTGGACAGCTCGTTGCCGCCCTCTGCATCCAGCAGGATCTCTGCCACATGCATCATCAGCGGTATTCCGGTGCATGATGTAAGGCAAAAAGGCGCCTATTCGCTGTTTTTTTAGTACTTTTGCCGTTTATCACCAATAGAATCGTTCCCGATGAAGTTTACCGAATCACTCAGCGACGTGATTGAACCGAAAAAGGTAGATCAGATCATGCAAGCCATTGAAGAGGCCGAGCAGATCGTTATTACCACGCACCTCTCCCCCGACGGGGATGCCCTGGGTTCATCGCTGGCACTGTTTCATTTCCTGAAGGATCTGGAGAAAAATGTCAGGATAATTGTTCCCAACTCTTTCCCCTATTTTCTGAAATGGATGAAAGGTGCCGGCGAGATCAGCATCGCTGAATACAATCCCGAGGCAGCCAGACACATTATGATGCATGCCGACCTGATTTTTTCGCTCGACTACAACATCTCCAAGCGAATTGGCCTGATGGCACCGATGCTGGAAGACTCACCTGCCAGAAAGATCCTGATTGATCACCACCTTTTCCCCGGGAATGGTTTCCACATTGTCGTTTCTCATCCGGAGATATCCTCCACCAGCGAACTGATCTTCCGGTTATTGTTCCAGGCAGGAAGGTATGAAAAGCTTACCCGGGCAGAGGCAGAATGTATCTACTGCGGCATGATGACCGACACCGGAGGGTTCACCTACAACTCGAGTGATCCGGAGATCTTTGAAATCATCAGCCTGCTCTTGCGCAAGAAGGTAGACAAGGATGACATCTATTCGAAGGTGTTCCACAACTACTCTGCGGAACGATTCCGGTTGCTGGGCTTCACCCTTTCGCAACGCATGGATATCTATCCGGATCTGCACGCCGCGTTGATCTGGCTCTCCAAGGAGGATCAGGCACCGTTCCGTTTCAGCAAAGGGGATACCGAAGGTTTTGTAAACTACCCACTCAGCATCAAGGGGATTATCTTCTCCACCTTCATCCGGGAGGATGAAGGGCTGATCAAGCTCTCTTTCCGTTCGCAACGTTCTTTCCCCTGTAACGAGTTCGCAGCCGACTTCTTCAATGGGGGTGGTCACCTGAATGCCTCGGGAGGAGAATTTTACGGATCGATGGAAACAGCATTGGAGCTCTATGCCACAGGTCTCAAACAGTATGAAGAAATCCTGAAAAGATCAATGGATGAGGATTAACCCATTTTTAAGAATCGATAATGTTTATTTCGGTGCAATTCCGTGTTTTTTGGCGCAGATTGTGTACTTTTGCACACACTATCAAATATAGGGCAGAGATCTATGAACAAAACATACCCGACAATAACCGCTCTTCTGGGCTTACTACTCCTTCTTCCCTCCTGCAAGGACAGGAAGACCTACGCAGATTACCTGAAAGATGAAGCCAAAGCTATTGATCTATTCCTATCGAAACAACAGCTGACCATTCTGAATACCTATCCCTCTGACGGAGAGTTTGGAGAGAAAGAATTTTACCAGGATCCTGCAACGGGTGTTTACTACCAGGTCATCTCCTACGGAGACACCACACAGGAATTGAAATGGAAGGAAACCGTCTATGTTCGTTTCAGCGGACTGCACTACTTTATGACGAGCGACACTACCCGTTACTCCAATCAAAAGAGTGTTTACCCTGAAGAGATCATCTACATCGGCCCTGTCAACTCATCCACCAAAGGTAACTACAGCAATCCCGGCTGGGTTGTCCCACTGGAGCATGTGGGCCACAACGGAAAGGTGAAAATGATCATCCCGTTTAACATGGGATCTTCATATGACCGCTCTCAGTATCAACCCACCTATTACGACCTGGTGCATTACCGATTTGAGGATCAGTACTGATTGTTATACTACCACAGCGTAAACCGACAGAAATACAACATATGACATTGATCAAATCCATTTCCGGTATCAGAGGTACGATTGGCGGAGTGCCGGGTGACAACCTCACCCCTGCGGATATCGTGAGATTCACGGCCGCCTATGCCACTTTTATCCGGAACAGTGCTGCTGAAAGATGTCCCAGAATAGTGGTGGGACGCGATGCCCGCATATCGGGCGAGATGGTACACCGCATCATCACCGGCACGCTCATGGCAATGGGATGCGATGTAACCGACATCGGCATGGCCACCACACCCACCACCGAGATCGCTGTAGCCAAAGAGGCTGCCGCCGGTGGCATCATCATCACCGCCAGCCACAACCCAAGGCAATGGAACGCACTGAAGCTGCTGAACAGCCAGGGTGAATTTCTGAATGCTGTAGAGGGAGCTGAGATCCTGGCACTTGCCGAAAGCGGATCCTACTCTTTCGCACCGGTAGATGGGCTGGGGAAAATCACACAGAAGCAATTCCTCCAGGAGCATATCCAGTCGGTACTATCGCTCAACCTGGTAGATGTGGACGCAATCAGGGCTGCCAACTTCCGCGTTGCAGTAGACTGTGTCAACTCGGTAGGTGGCATTGCCATCCCGGAGCTACTCTACGCATTGGGGGTAAAAGAGATCTTTAAGCTACACTGTGCTCCCCACGGCAACTTCTCCCACAACCCGGAGCCACTGCCCGAACACCTTACCGAGCTCTCTTCTCTGACACGCAGCTCAAAAGCCACCGTTGGCTTTGCCGTCGACCCCGATGTGGATCGGCTGGCGATCTATTGTGAGAATGGGGAGCCCTTTGGGGAGGAATATACATTGGTAGCAATGGCCGATTATATCCTGCAACACACTCCCGGGAACACGGTTTCCAATCTGAGCTCCAGCCGTGCCCTGCGCGACATCACGCTGGCCAGGGGCGGCTCCTACCACGCTGCTGCGGTGGGCGAAGTAAATGTGGTAGAGAAAATGAAAGAGGTGGGAGCCGTGATCGGTGGTGAAGGCAATGGCGGAGTGATTTACCCTGCCTCGCACTACGGAAGGGATGCATTGGTTGGCATTGCGCTTTTCCTCACCTACCTCGCCCGTACGGGTAAGACACCTGCGCAGCTGCGCAGGGAGTATCCCTCTTACTACATGGCGAAGCAGAAGGTGGAACTGACTCCTGATATTGATACCGATGCGATACTGGAGAAGATGAAAGAACGTTTCCAAGAACAGCAGGTGACCGATATCGACGGGGTGAAAATCGATTTCCCCGACAAATGGGTGCATTTGCGCAAATCCAACACAGAACCCATCATTCGTATCTATTCCGAAGCAACTTCACCCGAAGCTGCCGAGGCAATCGGGAAAGAGATTATTGACCTGATCAGGGAGCTGGCATAGAAGCAGCTCCGCGCGACACATATTGATTACCGCTCATATGCCACCTCACCTACCATGACGTGGCATTTGAGTTAGATAAACAGATAAGCATTTCAAGGGGATGAAAGAGATACTGGTAAGCCACGACGATTTGCGGGGTCTACACCCGGTTTTCCGTGGCAGGTACGGGGACAGGTTCATCAATCTGGGTATGAAGATTGCGGCACTGAACGTCCCGAATGAGATATACGACCGTTCCAAACACCTTACAGGTCCCGCCTTCTGCAAGGATGTACTCGATAAGCTGGCAATCAGACGCACCCTTCGTAACGCAGAGGTACTGGACAGTTTCAGCGACCAGCCTTTCATCACTGTCTCCAACCATCCCTACGGCCATATCGACGGTATCGCAACCATCGAGGCAGTAGGTAGCCGTTTTCCCGATTTCCGGATGATGGTTAACTTCTTCCTGGGACTGATCGACACCATGGAGGAGAATTTCATCAAGGTGAATCCGATGAAGGATTCCGACAAGAAGAGCGTCACCTATGCCGGTATCCGTGAGAGCATCGCCCATTTGCGACAAGGACACCCTCTCGGGTTCTTCCCCGCGGGAGCTGTCTCCAACCTCTACCGGAAAAGGGGTAGGCTGGTGATTGAAGACCAGGAGTGGCAGCCGGCAGCACTGAAGATCATCCGTAAGGTGAAGGTGCCGGTCATACCGATGCACATCTCCGGCCACAACAGCCCTCTGTTTTACCTCTCCCGTATCCTGGGATGGCGGATTCGCAACCTGCGCCTCTGCCATGAACTCTACAACAAAAAGGGGCATGAGATGGTGCTCACATTTGGTGAACCCATTATGCCGGAGGAGTTCGGCCGTTTTGGCAACAACACCCAACAGCTGGGTAATTTTCTCAAAGCAAGGACCTACGCATTGGGCAGGAAATAATTTATTGTGTATCTTTGGTTGTTCAACCCTATAATGATCGAGCGATATGGCTAAGCACCCTCTACAGCAAATCAAGCAGCGTTTCGGCATCATTGGCAACTCCCCCGAGCTTGACCGTGCCATTGACGTGGCCTTGCAGGTGGCTCCCACCGACCTGTCGGTGCTAATCACCGGTGAGAGCGGTACCGGAAAGGAGAACTTTCCGCAGATCGTACACCAATACAGCCGGCGCAAGCATGGGCCCTACTTCGCCATCAACTGTGGGTCGATCCCCGAGGGAACCATCGATTCGGAGCTGTTCGGCCATGAGAAAGGTTCCTTCACCGGAGCTACCGGCAGCCGCAAGGGTTATTTTGAAGTAGCCGACGGTGGCACTCTCTTCCTCGACGAGGTGGGTGAGTTACCCCTCTCCACGCAGGCACGTCTGCTGCGTGTGCTGGAAAGCGGCGAGTTCATCAAGGTGGGCTCCTCGAAGGTGGAGAAGAGCGATGTACGGTTGGTGGCTGCCACCAACCTCGACATGGTGAAGGCAGTAGAGAAAGGCAAGTTCCGCGAAGATCTCTACTACCGTCTCAATTCGGTGCCGATCCGTATCCCGCCGCTTCGTGACCGGAAAGAAGATATCCCCCTGCTGTTCCGCAAGTTCACCAGCGATTGTGCCGAGAAATACATGATGCCACCCATCACCCTCACCGACGACGCTCGGGAGCAGCTCAAAAACTACCGCTGGCCGGGTAACGTACGACAGTTGAAGAACATCACCGAACAGATCTCCATCATCGAACAGGAGCGGCTGATCACCTCCGATATCCTGCAGAAATACCTGCCCTACAATGAGGTGGGAATGCTCCCCGTACCGGTGTCACAACAACATGATTCAGATCAGCGTTCTTTTGCCAACGAACGTGAGATCCTCTACCAGGTGCTCTTCGACATGAAGAAAGACATAACCGACCTGAAGCAGGTAGTGAAGAACCTGATGGAAGGATCGGTCAATACCCCTTCCTCCTATGATCCGGATGCTCCCGACATGCGTTCCTCCACCCTGATCCGCCACGAACAGGGAGAGGTCTCACTTCCGGTGAAGGTTGAGACAATGCCCAAAAAGATCAACCTGAATGAACGGGAAAGGGGCGATATCCAGGAGGCCACTGAATATGAAGAGAGTGCGCTCTCCATCAGTGAGGTGGAAAGAGAGATGATCGCGAAAGCGCTGGAGCGGCATCAGGGAAAAAGGAAGTTGGCTGCCGCCGACCTGGGTATCTCCGAGCGTACCCTTTACCGCAAGATCAAAGAATACAAACTGGAAGGATGATGAGCAAAAAGATCCTGTTTCTTCTCACGCTGACGCTAATGGCCAGTTCCTGCCGGATATCCTATTCCTTCAGGACAGCCTCGATTGATTACGAGCTGACAAAAACACTCATGATTGCCCATTTCGTGAACCAGGCACCGTTGGTCTATCCTCCTCTCGAACAGCGCTTCAATGAGGAAATGAAGGATATGTTCACCCGCAACACGCGCCTACAACTGGTAACCCAGAATGGCGACATGGAGATCGAAGGGGAGATAGTGGGATATGAACTCACCCCGATGGCAGTGCAGGAGGATGCATTTGCCTCAGAGACCAAGCTCACCATGACGGTACGGATGCGCTTCCGTAACAATAAGAGCGATGCACCTGAAATGGAAGAACGGATCTCAGCCAACCGCACCTTCTCCAGCAATACCATTTTCGACAGCGTACAGGATCAGCTGATAGGAGAGTTGATCGACGAGATCGTGGACCAGATATTTAACGCAACCATGGCTAACTGGTAAGAAGATGACAAAGGAGAGACTCTACGACTACATACTGGAACCTGCCCACTTAGATGGCACTACTTTGCAGGAGCTGGAACAGATGGTAGAGAGATACCCTTTTTTCCACACCTCGCGCCTGCTCTTAACCAAAAACCTGGAACTGACAGGGAAGATCCATTTTGGGGACGAGCTGGCTAAAACGGCCCTGCTTTGCTGTGACAGGAGAAAACTGTTATACCTGATCCGGAAGGAACAATATCACAAATTTCTCACCACCCCGTCAGAGAGAGAACAACATACAACCGACCGTACGGAAGCACTGCTTGACTCCTTTCTGAGTACATTGTCTGACAGTGAAACAGAAGAGACAACACTCCCGGATATTGGTCTCCATGTAGCCGGTACCGACTACTTCGCATATCTGGAATCGCTCGGTGCAGAGGAGCAGGAAGAGAAAGAACAGCCACCACTTCAGCATCAGGAGATCATCGATGCGTTTATCGAAAAAGCAGCCAATGATGATCTCTTCACGCCGGTAGAGTCCTTCAGCCGGGAAAAAACAGTAAAGGATGAAAAGAACGAGGATGGGGGTGCGTTTCTGACGGAGACGCTGGCACGAATCTACATCAAACAGCGGAAATATGAACAGGCAGTCACAATTATTAAACGATTAAGTTTGAATTTTCCAAAAAAAAGTGTTTACTTTGCCGACCAAATTCGTTTTTTGGAATATCTGATTGCAAACGAAAAGAACAAAAACAAATAAGATATGTATATTTTCATTACCATCCTGATCTTGCTGGCAGCCATCCTGATGATCCTCGCCGTACTGGTGCAGAAGTCAAAGGGCGGGGGACTTGCGAGCGGATTCTCCTCGTCGAACCAGATTATGGGAGTACGCAAAACGACCGATTTCCTGGAAAAATTCACCTGGAGCCTGGCGGGCGTCATGATTGTGCTCAGCATCCTGACTGCCAAGTTTACCACTTCACAGCGCAACACACCGCAGTCGCAGGTGGAGGTACAACAACCGGCACCCCTGAACCCTGCTACGGCACCCGATGTCACACCCGGCTTACCCATTCCCGCTGAGGCACCGTCACAACCCGTACCGCAAGAGGGAACGCCTACAGAGTAATCCGGTTCGGTATGAAAAGTTATCAAAGAGGTTGGATCACGGTTCAACTTCTTTTTTTTACCTTAAACCCTGGGGCCCTCTCTTTGTCTGATTGTGCATGAAACAGCTCTATCTACTCCTCTTTCTCCTTGTCACTTTTGCCGCAGAAGCACAGGTGATCCGCTACGACACCATCAGCGTCGCACCCGGGGATTCACGCAACATACATCGTAGCCGAGCACTCTACCTCAAACCGGCAGACGAAAGCATCTACGTGGAAAACAGCCAACCGGCTAAAAATGAACCCCTTCGTTTCGACCGACGGAAGCTTCGCTTTGGGGCAGACCTGGGGTTCTCCCTTAGCAGAAATTACACCCGTCTGGGTATTGGCCCCCAGGCAGGGTACCAATTCAACCAGTATCTAATGGCTGGTGCCGGGATCAAGTACTACTACACCCGTGCAGCTACCCCCCGTTATGTGATCCGGAACAACCTGCTGGGGGCAAACCTCTTCGGATACCTCTACCCTGCCCGTTTCATCGCCCTATTCGCTCAACCGGAGCTGAACTATATTCATTCGAAACTGGAAGATAAAACAGCGGGAAACAGAGAGAGCAGCAGCGGGATGGTACCCTCCCTGGTGGTAGGTGCGGGATTGCGGGTAGGGAGGTCACACATCACCCTCAATTACGACCTGGTACAACACGTGAACTCCCCGCATCCGGAAGGTTTTTACCTGGGTGTCTCGGCATTTTTCTGATCTCGCCATTGCATAGCCAACTTGCTACCGCAGCATGATGTCACGGACAACCGGCATACCGGCATAGTCATTGATCTTCCCGATCAATCCCTGTTTGTTCATTAGCAGCTCTGCGCGAAGCACCGATGAGGAGAGTTGAACGTTGAGAATCCCACGACTGTAATAGACATTGCGGGTATACTTCGCCACCCCTTCGCCCAGCAGCTCATACCATCCCCTCACCGCACGGTGCTCAGCCAGCTTCTTCTTCAGCAGATCATTGCTGTCGAAGAAGTCGGAGAGAGCATCCGAGAGGGGTTGTGCATTTTTTTTCTGCATACGCCATTACTCGTTTATCCGGTTAATCTCACCCTCTACGACAGAATAGACATGGGAGTTGTTTCCTGTCCGTTGCAGGATCCTGTCAAGCGACTCACGGTTGGTGTCGGAAATAAAAATCTGACCAAACTCAGGTCCGGATACCAGTTTCACAATCTCCTCCACACGAGCGGCATCAAGCCTGTCAAAAATATCGTCAAGCAACAGTATGGGGGTGGTTTGCCCTCTCTGCAACAGGAAATGAAACTGTGCCAGTTTGAGGGAGACAAAAAAAGTCTTGTTCTGTCCCTGCGACCCCACTTTCTTGATGGGATACCCATCCAGTAACATCTCCAGTTCATCGCGATGGATACCGGTAGTGGTATGCCCCAGAATCATATCCCGCTCCCGGTTGAGCCTGAGCTTTACACCGAAATCCTCATCGTTGAGCTGTGAGTCATAGGCAAAGGATATATTCTCATGGGAGTTGCTGATACGGTCGTAGAAACGGTGAAAGATCGGCGTGAAAGCATCGATAAAAGCTTTCCGTACCTGGAAGATATAGCTGCCATCGGTCACCAGCTGCTCTTCCCACAACTCCAGCAGGTCCGGATCAACAGTCTTTTCAGCATTCTTCAGTAACACGTTGCGTTGCTGAAGGGCCTTGTTGTAACGCACCAGTGCACGGAGATACTCCCTGTCGAACTGTGAGATCGCCATATCCATAAACTTACGCCGCTCCTCACTGACTCCCATAATCAACTCGTTGTCGGCAGGCGATATCATCACCAGTGGGATCAATCCAATATGATCGGATAGCCGCTCATACTCTTTTTTGTTGCGCCGGAACTGTTTCTTCTGCCTGCGACGAATAGCACCATAGATCTCCTCCCCATCTCCCTCCTCCGTCAGGTAGCGCCCCTGTAGCATACAGACATCCGCATCATGGCAGATGATCTGCGAGTCGATAGGATTGGTATAACTTTTACAAAAGGAGAGGAAGTAAACCGCATCCAACAGATTGGTCTTCCCCATTCCATTGTTTCCGATGAAACAGTTGAACTTGGGAGCAAGCTGCAGCTCAGCCTGCCTTAGGTTCTTATAGTTGATGATGGAGAGTGTTTGCAGAATCATTCGGTTCAACGGTTTTATACAAGATCTCTTTACTCCCGATTATTCACCCGTCAACAGCAGTCGCTGCAACTCTTCCGGTGAGATGTTCATCTTAAGGCGTCCCTTGGAGGCAAACGACATCTTACCTCTCTCTTCCGAGACAATGATCACCCGCGCATCGGTTTCCTGAGAAATTCCCAACCCGGCACGATGCCTCAGACCCAGATGATTGGGTATGTTGGGATTCTGCGAGATGGGCAGGATGCAGCCGGCAGCCTTGATCTTGTTACCCACCACAATCATCGCCCCATCGTGCAGGGGACTGTTTTTGAAGAAAATGTTCTCAATGAGACGGGAAGAGACCTCTGCATTGACAATCTCACCGGTCTGCTCATAGAGCCCCAGATGAATGTCACCTTGAATGGCAATCAGAGCCCCTGTACTGGTTTTCGACATATTCATACAAGCCAGCACGATTGCCGTGAGGTGTGCATTATCCTTCTTCTGCCGTTCATTTGGAAAAAAGAGCCTCGAAATAAAATTCCATCCTCTCTTTGACCCGAGCGACATCAGGAAACGCCTGATCTCATCCTGGAACAGGATCACCAACAAAAAGAGCCCCACACTCACGAACTGGTCAAGGATGGATCCCAGCAACACCATGTTGAAAACACGCGACACCAGGATCCAGATCACCATAAAGACAAGAATACCGATGAAAAGGGGCCTTAGGCCGGAGATCTTCACCAACCGAAACAGGTAGTAGAGAAGGAAAGCCACCAGCAATACATCGATAAAATCCTTAATGCCGAAATGTGCGAACATAGAACAACTATTGTGCGGGTTGATGATCAAATTCCTTTACCTTACCCGTTATCTGCACACACTCCACTGCCTCCTTCACATCGTGCACGCGTAGAATGGAAGCACCGGAAAGCAGGGCTATGGTATTGAGCACCGTGGTTCCATTAAGGCTCTCATCGGGCGTAACCTCCAATAACCTGTAAACCATCGACTTTCTCGACACTCCGACCAGAATGGGTTCATCAAAGATATGAAAATATTTCAGATATGCCATCAATTCGTAGTTTTGAGACAGCGTTTTACTGAATCCGAAGCCAGGGTCGATGAGCAGATCAGTTACCCCGAGGTTGTTGAGTCGGGCCTTTTTCTCTGAAAAATAATAGAGCAGATCCTGGATGAAATGATCATAGCCGGTCAGTTGCTGCATCGTCTGCGGGGTACCACGCATATGCATCAGTATATAAGGCACGTTGAGTCGGGCAATCACGGCAAACATCCGCTCATCGATCTCTCCGCCGGAGATGTCATTGACAATCTGTACCCCATGCTCCTCCACCGCCTGTTTGGCTACATCGGCATAAAAGGTGTCTACCGAGAGAATGGCGTCCGGTAATTCACGGCGAATCAGCTCCAACGCCGGCATCAGCCGCTTCGCCTCCTCCCTGGCCGTTAACCTGGCAGCAGAGGGAGCGGTGGACTGTGCACCCACATCGATAATTGCCCCCCCCTCCTGAAGGATATGCCTGCAGCGGCGCAGAATCTCATCTTCCGACTGTTTCCGGCTACCGGAAAAGAAGGAGTCGGGAGTCACGTTCAGGATCCCCATCACCTTGGGGGTAGAGAGATCCATCAGTCTTCCATCTATGTTGATGCTCTTTCTCAAAATGGGCTGTTTTAGCAATAAACGACAAACTGTAAGCTCTATCTGGTTCCTGGTTATTGTGTAGCAGTCAGCTCTGAACGTTGCATCTCGAGCCTACTACCTTACGAACCTAGCAACCTGGCAACAATTATAGCACCGAATCGGGATCGGGATCGGGATAGTCAATGGTATAATGCAGTCCCCGGCTCTCCTTGCGAGCCATCGCCTGTTTGATAACCATATACCCCACCTTGATGATGTTGCGCAGTTCACATATTTCACGCGAGACCACCGAGCGATGGAAAAAGTCCTCCGTCTCCCGGAAAAGGATATTGAGGCGGTCCATGGCGCGTTGCAGACGCAGGTCGGAGCGTACAATACCCACATAGGATGACATCAGCTGTCCCACCTCCCGGTAACTCTGGGTAATCAGCACCATCTCCTCCGGAGAGCTGGTTCCCTCAGCATTCCAGGCCGGGATATCCTCTCGGAAGGGATAGTGTCTGAACAGAGGCAGGGAGTGTCTGGCTGCCGCATCAGCAAACACCACCGCTTCGATCAGTGAATTGGAGGCGAGCCGGTTGGCACCATGCAAACCGGTGCAGGCACACTCGCCATTGGCATAGAGCCGTCCAATACTGCTGCATCCATGCATGTCTACCCGGATGCCGCCACATAGATAATGGGCGGCAGGCGCCACCGGAATCATATCGCGGGTGATGTCGATACCGTACGAGAGACATTTCTCATATATACCGGGAAAGTGTCCTATCGTCTCTTCCGGATTCTTGCGGGTCACATCAAGACAGACATGCTCATGGCCCCGCTCCTTCATCTCACTATCGATGGCACGGGCCACTATGTCGCGGGGTGCCAGTGAGCCGCGCCGGTCATACTTCTGCATGAACTCCTGTCCGTCAGTTGTTTTTAGCAGGGCACCATAACCGCGCAGCGCTTCAGTGATCAGAAAAGAGGGACGTGCGCCGGGATGATAGAGTGCCGTTGGGTGGAACTGCACAAACTCCATCCCTTTGATCTCACCCTTTGCACGGGCGACCATGGCAATGCCATCGCCTGTAGCGACCAACGGATTGGTAGTGGTCTGGTAAACCGAACCGATGCCGCCAGTAGCCATCATGGTAACGCGGGCTAGGAAGGTGTCAATCTCATTGGTCTCCTGATCAAGGATATAAGCACCGTAGCATTCAATCCCCGGGGTATGGCGCGTGACCACCTGCCCCAGGTGATGCTGCGTGAGGATCTCGATGGCAAAATGGTGGTCGTATACATCGATCTGTGGATGACGGCGGATGGCATCGATCAGGCTCACCTGTATCTCCGCGCCGGTACTGTCCTTATGGTGCAGTATCCGGTTCTCGGAGTGCCCTCCTTCCCTGTGCAGATCAAAATTCCCCTTTTCATCCCGGTCAAAATCGACTCCCCAGTTAATCAGCTCCCTGATCTGTGCAGGAGCTTCCCGCACTACCTTTTCCACTACCCTGCGATCACAGAGCCCACCCCCGGCATCAAGCGTATCAGCGATATGTTTCTCGAAGTTGTCCCAGGGATTGGTCACAGAGGCAATACCTCCCTGTGCATAATAGGTGTTGGCATCTTCCAGCGGATTCTTAGCCACAATCGCTACTGTCCCTTCTCTGGCCACTTTCAGGGCATAGCTCATTCCGGCTATGCCGGAACCGATCACCAGGAAATCATACCTGTGTACCATCGTTTGTCTGTTGCGTTTATGATTCCACAAATTTACACAATAATTGTGGCTTTAGAGAGAGATTCCCCGATTTTCATGAACCGCCCATGGCATTGTCACCAGGAGATCATGCAACCAGTCAAAGTTAAAAATGAGCAGTTTATTTGTCATATGGCATCATTTGACTTACTTTGTAGCGGGTGGCAGGATAACCCATCACGTAACAACAACAGGATGAAAATAACGGGATTATTGCTTCTTCTCTTCTTCTTCCTTTACCCAGTCGTCTCAGCAGCAGAACAGGAGGACAGCACTTTCCTCGTGAAAGGAAGAGTAACGGGTAGCGATACAAACCAGCCATTGATCAACGCAAGCATCATGCTGGAAGAGGGCAGCGTATCAAGCGTCACCAACCAGGATGGCAATTTTTCCATCCGGCTTCCCCTATCCGCCCGCCATTCACAACTGGTGATCCGGCATCTGGGTTACCAGAACAGAAAGATACCCGTGGTCACACTGATGGGCAACCCCGAGAACCATATACCGATGACCCCTTCACCCATCCTGCTGAATGAGGTGCTGGTGGTCTCAGGTGACGGGAGGAATCTGGTACGGGAAGCGTTGCAGCGGATTCCCCGGAATTATCCCTCCGATCCCAATATGATGATTGCCTTTTACCGTGAATCGGTTGAGAAGGGCAACAACCACATCTCGCTGGTTGAAGCGGTGCTGGATGTCTACAAAGCCTCATACCACTCCTATAACAATGACCAGGCGCGCATCTACATTGGACGTAAAGCGACCGATATCTCTCCCCGTGATACGGTGCTGCTCAAGTTTCAGGGGGGAATCAGCGACGCACTGATGCTGGACATTGCAAAGAACCCCGAAATTGTTTTCGGCAGTGAGGGTGCAGAGTACAGTTTTCACATTGAGGGGTTGATCAACATTGACAACAAACCGCACTACATCATCACCTTCAAACCCGACGAGGAGATAAACGATATTCTCTTCCGCGGCACCATTTATCTCGATTATGCCACCCTGGCTTTTGCACGCATGGAGTTCAACATGAATGTGGAAAACCGGAAAGAAGCGGCAGGTATCTTTATCAGGCGGAAACCCTCCAAGATGCGGGTTGAGGTAATCCAGGCACGCTACATCGCAGATTTCACGGAAAGTGACGGAAAATGGCACTTCAACTATAGCGGTACCGAAGTCTCATTCCGTGTCAGATGGACCAATCGCTTCTTTGGCCTTTTTGCCACCAACTATACCATCCGCTCAGAGATGGCAATCACAGACAGGTACAGTGAAAATGTAGTGAAATTTCCACGCAACGAACGGATCCGATCTACCGATGTGATCGCCGAGAAGGTAGAGCATTTTCTCCATCCAAACTTCTGGGGCGCATACAATGTGATTGAACCCGACCAGGAGATCAATGATGCAATCAAACGGCTGAGTGGCAAATTGGAACGCAGAAGAGAATAAAAAGAGAAAAGGGTTTGCAATCTGGAATATTAGTGCTATCTTTGCATCCCGAATATTATTGATACAAGTAATTCATTACAAACAAGTATGTATTTAGATTCTGCCAAAAAGAAGGAAATCTTTGCAAAACACGGAAAGTCTAACACTGATACTGGCTCAC
>JADLKK010000183.1 GCA_016839025.1 Proteiniphilum sp. | reverse complement strand
ACCGGCTTCATGCACAACCGCGTGCGGATGGTGGCTGCCAGCTTCCTCACCAAGCACCTGCTCATTGACTGGCGCCGGGGGGAGGCTTACTTCGCCGCGAAGCTGCTCGACTACGACCTGGCGGCCAACAACGGCAACTGGCAGTGGGTGGCCGGCACCGGATGCGATGCGGCACCCTACTTCCGGATCTTCAACCCTGCGGAGCAACAGAAGCGGTTCGATCCCCGACAGGAGTACATCCGCCGCTGGATCCCCGAGTTGGGCAGTTCCAGATATCCATCACCGATGGTCGATCACACCTTCGCCCGCCAACGGGCGCTGGAACGATACAACGTATAAACGTTCAAAGTTCAAAGTTCAAAGTTCAGAGTTCAAAGTTCAGAGTTCAACGTTCAACGTTTATAGTTTGATGAACCCGGAACCCGGAACTTGGAACCTGGAACCCTGAACCTGGAACCCTGAACCTGGAACCTGGAACCTGGAACCTGGAACTATTAAATGACCACTGATAACGGACAACTGATGATGAAACAAAAATTGATTTCCCTGCTGCTTTTCACCCTCTGCTGCACCCTCGTGACAGCCGGGGAGAAAGAGACCATCTACCAGGCTTACCTGACCAACGACATGGACACCTGGAAAACAACCATCGAGGCGATGCATGCCGAGGCAGACAAGAGCCACGAGCGGGAGCTGGAGCTACTCAACTACGAGTATGGTTACGTGGGCTGGTGCATCGGCAACAACCGGAAGAGCGAGGCGAAGATTTACCTGGAGAGGAGCCTGGAACGGATCGACCGGCTTAAAGCGGCGAACTACAGGCTGCCGGAGCTGCAGGCCTACGAGTCGGCCTACCTTGGCTTCCAGATTGGCCTGGCAAAACTGAAGGCACCCAGGCTGGGACCCAAAAGCCTCGATGCCGCCAAACAGTCCGTCGCCAACAACGACAGGAACGCACTGGGCTACATCCAGCTGGGCAACATCGATTACTTCATGCCACCCCTCTTTGGTGGCTCGAAGGAACGGGCCATCGAGCATTACCGGCACGCCGAGCGGCTGATGGTTCCCGACGGCAAGGGCGACTGGAACTACTTGGCCTTGCTGGTGCAGCTTGCTGCCGCCTACGAGGAGACGGGCAACATCGCCATGGCCGACAGCTTCTACCGCAAATCACTCTCCATCGCCCCCGGCTTCAGCTGGGTGAAGGATGAGCTTTATCCCGAATTCACCAAAAAACATCAACCATAATGAAGAAGAAAGTAATCATCACCGGCACCGGACTGGGAGGCCTCTCCAGCGGACTGCTATTGCAAAGCAGGGGGTATGAGGTGCAGTTCCTCGAGAAGAACAGCCGCCCCGGCGGAAGGCTCAACCGCCTCGAGAAGGAGGGGTTCACCTTCGATACCGGTCCCAGCTTCTTCAGCATGTCTTATGTCTTCACCGACTTCATGAAGCTGTGCGGCGTGGAGATGCCCTTCCGCTTCGTGGAGTTGGACCCGCTCTACTCGGTGCACTTCGCCGGGGGGCGCAGCTTCCGCCTGCACAAGGATATACGGCAGCTGGCGGAGCAGTTTCGCGACATCGAGCCCGACTTCGAGGCGAAGATGGAGCGCTACCTCCAGAAGTCGGGGGCCCTCTTTCACGACACCTTCGACATCGTGATCCGCAACAACTTCGACAGCTACCTCGAGTACTTCGCCGCCCTGATGAAGGTCAACCCGGTGCACATCCCCGTGCTGATGAAGATGTTCTGGCAGCATGTGAGGGGTTACTTCGACTCGCACGAGGCACGACAGATCGTCTCGCTGGTGGCTTTCTTCCTGGGCCGCACCCCCTTCGACACGATGGCCATCTACAGCCTGCTCTCCTACACCGAGTTCCGGCACGACGGCTACCACAACGTGGAGGGGGGCATGTACCAGATCGTGGAAGGGATGGTGAACGCGCTGCAACAGCGGGGTGCCACCTTCCACTACAACACCGAGGTCACGGCGGTGGAGGCGGAGGGCGACCGCGTCAGGCGAATCACCGACAGCGAGGGCAACCACTACGAGGCAGACATCTTCCTGGTCAACGCCGATGCGGCCCTCTTCCGGGGACGGGTGCTGCAACGGAAGAAATTTTCCGAAGCGAAGCTCCGCAAGATGGAGTGGACCATGGGCTACCTCACCATCTACATCGGCATCGACCGCAAGCTGCCCGACCTGGACCTGCACAACTACTTCCTCGGCACCAACTTCGAGGCGTACGCCCACAACGTGCTGAAGAACCCCGACTCGCTGCAGAAACCCTACTACTACGTGAATGCGGTCTCGAAACACAATCCCCAGTGTGCACCGGAGGGGTGCGAGAGCCTCTTCATCGTCTGTCCCGTGCCCAGCCTGCAGTACAAGCCCGACTGGAGCGACCGCGACGAGATCGTCGACAGCATCCTGAGCGATTTCTCCAAACGCATCGGCATCGACATCATGCCCCATATCGTCACCCGCACCATCTACACTCCACTGGAGTGGGAGAAGCAGTTCAACCTCTACATGGGGAGCGGCCTGGGTCTGTCGCACCGGCTGAGCCAGATCGGTGCCCTCCGTCCGAAGAATTACGACGAGGAGTATGGCAACCTTTACTATGTGGGT
>JADLKK010000040.1 GCA_016839025.1 Proteiniphilum sp. | reverse complement strand
ACTCCTGTCCGTTCAACGCTCCTGTGAGCAGCACAAAAGCAAGGGTGAGAGTTGGTTTCATACGTTTTTTTTTTTCTTATCATTGTCATGCAAAAAGAGTAAAAGTGGAATTATTATTACAGAATAGTAGAGACTCATCAGTCTGTTCTTTTTCAAAATGATGGATTGAGCATTGATCATCTTCCATAAACAGGTCCCGCAAAAAAAGGATTGGGAACAACAATATTTTTTTCATGATGCAAGACTTTTGGATTGAAGAACAAACATATGAAAAATAGATGTTCTATAAGAATATGACGATGCTTTTAACGTTGAATTACCTTGATCGATAACCAGGTTGTCTGTTGGTCGCTGCTAATAGGGTGAAGAATTCGACAGCCCGGTCTTGCATCGCCAGGGATGAGCTTTTGATAAATGTTCGTCGGTTCATAGGAACAGGATTATCGTGTGGGATGGATGTGATGCACAATGAGTGAAACGTATCCTCAGTGCAAAATGTTTGTGTTACGTTGAAAGGTTGATTCGGAAAAATGCACTAAATTTGGGGAAAATAGAATCCTATGAAGCACTACGTATTCATTGCCATTGCCATGATGGTAACCCTTCTGGCGGCATGCACAAACAATCAGAAGATGAATCAGGATACGAAACCAGCAGCGTTTATCACTGCTGCCCAGACGGAAGAGGTGATCGCACAATTGAAAGACTCGCTCGACGAGGTCTCCGCCTTCCGTATTGGACGCGGTGTGCGGCAGGTAGCAGCCCTCTGGCGCGAGCAGGATGGCGACGCCGAAGCGTTTGCACAGTTCTGCAAGCGCTCGTTCGTGGCCGACACGGCAGCACTTGCCACGCTGTTTTCCACGCTGGAACGCAACTTCGAGGTGATGGGAGGATACTTTCACAAGATGGATGTGGAGCTCAAGATGCCACTGCAGCTGGAGGGGCCTGCCATCACACCGGTGGATATGATGTTTGGCAGCTACGATGCCTCTGCACACCTCACCGACGATCTCTACGGCAACAAGGTTGCATTCCTCACCGCACTCAACTTCCCCTTTTACTCTCTTGAGGAGAAGACGGAACAGGGCGCCGGGTGGAGCCGCAGGGAGTGGGCTTATGCCCGGATGGGAGACCGTTTTATCTCCCGTGTGCCGGCCGCCATCCAGCAGGATATCTCCAAAACATTGACGGAGGCCGATGCCTATATCTCCGATTACAACATCCTGATGGACAAACTGCGGAACGATGCGGGGGAGCAGCTCTTTCCCGAGGGGATGCAGCTGATCACCCACTGGGGGTTGCGCGACGAGCTGAAGTCGAACTACGCCGACCCGGAACGAGGGCTGGAGAAGCAGCGCATGATCTACAAGGTGATGCAGCGCATCATCGACCAGTCCATCCCGCGGGAGGTGATCAACAGCGGATCCCACACCTGGAACCCGGAGACAAACGAGATTTTCAGTAACGGCGACGCTGTTACCGCCACCCCGGAAGATACCAGAAGGTATGAGGTGTTCCTGAAGAATTTTCACGCCATGCGTCAGCTCGATGCCTACTCCCCCCATTACCCCACCCAGCTCGCCCGTGCTTTCGACGGCACCATGGAGGTGCCGCAGAAAGATCTGGAGGCGCTCTTCGTGGGGTTGCTCTCCTCACCACAGGTGAAGGAGGTGGCCTCCTTCATCGCCTCTCGACTGGGACGGGAGCTGGAGCCGTTCGATATCTGGTACAACGGCTTCAAGGGTGGGGAGGGATCCCCCGAGGAGCAGCTGACAGATCTCACCTCACGTAAGTATCCCGATGCGGCGGCACTGGAGAATGATCTGCCACACATCCTGGTGAAGCTGGGCTGGAATCCTGAGAAGGCGAAGGAGATTGCCTCGTTGATCACCGTCGATGCCTCCCGTGGAGCCGGCCACGCCTGGGGCGCCGCCATGCGGAACGACCTCTCCCGCCTCCGTACCCGTATCGGTGAGGGGGGGATGGATTACAAGGGGTACAACATCGCCGTGCATGAGTTCGGACACAACGTGGAACAGACCATCACCATGAACGATGTGGATTACTACATGCTGAATGGCGTGCCCAACACCTCCTTCACCGAGGCGGTAGCGTTCCTCTTTCAGAAACGTGATCTGGAGCTGCTGGGCCTGAGGGAAAGCAACCCCGACGAGCCTCATTGGCTCGCCCTCAGCAGCTTCTGGTCCGCCTACGAGATCATGGGTGTCTCGCTGGTTGATATCCGGGTATGGGAGTGGCTATACGCTCATCCCGAGGCCACGGCGACGCAGCTCAAAGAGGCGGTGATCGCCATCGCCAGAGAGGTGTGGAACAGTTACTATGCCGGTGTGCTGGGGGCTGAGGATGAGATGCTGCTTGGGATCTACTCCCACATGATTGATTATCCGCTTTACCTGCCCAACTACCCGATGGGTCACCTGATCGATTTCCAGATTGAGCAGCAGGTGAAGGGCAGGAACCTGGCGGAGGAGATCGAACGGATGTACAGACAAGGGAGCATCATCCCACAGCTATGGATGCAGCATGCCGTAGGGGCAGCCATCGCCATCGATCCGTTGCTGACCGCTACATCGGAAGCCCTGACGGCACTGAAGCAATAAATGGTTGCAGATTGCCCTTTTTTCATGGAAAAAGTGTAATTTTGCATCTTGAACAGGAAAGATGCCGGAGTGGTCGATCGGGGCGGTCTCGAAAACCGTTGTACTCTTACGGGTACCAAGGGTTCGAATCCCTTTCTTTCCGCCTTTGTCGGATTTTACACTATCTCACTCATCGCCGGGTAATCGGTCCGGTCGGCGTAAATGAACAGGAGTGAGCCTCCCTTGATGGTATCGATGATGGGTTTTGCCAGCTCCCTGGGGAGCGCGGGACAGCCATGGCTGCGTCCCAACCGCCCGACGGACCGTATGACCTGCTCACTGCAGTAGTCGGCACCGTGAACTACGATGGCACGCGATCTGGCTTCATCGTTAATTCCCTCCTCCAGCCCCTCCAGTAGCAGCGAATAGCCATTTCCACCTTGATAGGTGGCGCCTGTGCGGTAAAAACCGAGCGAGCTCTGGTGCGAACCGTTCCGGTTGGAGAACGATGTGGCGTAGTTATCCCCGCTGTTCCGGCCGTGAGTGACATAGGAAATATAGCATAGTTTTTTGTGTTTAATATCAAGCACATACATCCTTTTCTGAGTAGATGGAAGACTAAAATCAATCACTGTGAGGATGGAATTGTTGTTGTTTAACTTTTTATAACCTGTAAAGGCCGCTTTGAAAGCGTTGAATTGAATCAATCCGCTGAGATTCATCTGTTCGTACAAGAGTAAACAAGCGTCGTCAGAAAACGGCGAGAACGAAATCTCACGGTGTGGATATCCCCCTCCAATAGGGAAGAAGAGGTTTCCGAAGATGAGGAAAATAAGGGATATGACGAGTGTACGCATAGGAAATACTCAGAAAATAATTTCCAAATATACCTTTTTCCCCGATACGACCCTTAGTCAATTACCACCACAACAGACTCTTTAACAGTTGTCCGGTCGTAAATGAATTTCGAGTGTGACGATGCGTTCCTCACGCACATGTGCGACCGGGGAGTGGTTCCCAGCGATACACTGTATTCAATGATGCTCTTTCTCGGCAACTGCACCGGCACGCCATGCAGGTAGGCTCCATTGGTGAATCGTGAGGCATAGGGGGCATAACCGGCAATCTGGGAGGTGCCGTCGCGGACGTAGTACATTTTCTCTTTCTTCTCCTGAATGGCAAAGATGCCGGTAGGTGTTTCCTGTGCGTGCGGTGGTTTGTGCATGCCTGTGGTAGCAGGGTTCATACTGAGGATATACCAGGTATCATCTCTTTTTTCCAGCAGAGAGATATGCTGGTGGGTGACGTCAACCACTACCACCTTATCGATGCGGATGGTGTCGCCCCAGACCTGCAGATAGCGGTTCGGAACCAGGTACTCCCCTTCAAAAGAGACTCCCTGCACCCTCACCATTTCAGTGCTGTCGCTATCCGGAATTTTCACCAGCCAGCCATCCCTGCCATAACGTTGCAGCTCTCCCTCATCGCTTGCGGCATAGAGCGGTGCCGATTGATAGCGTTCAACGCCAAACTGATCCGAGACCCGTTTGTACTCGTCCCGCACAAACCCGGTGATGGTCGCTGCCTCCCCGTTCTGGTTCTTGTAATTGCTCAATACTCCCCAGTTACCCCCGTCGGCAACCGCATTTTCTATTTGAGCGATCTTCTCTTTGATCTTCTCCCATTGAAAATGGCGGGTGGTATCCCTGTAAGGGTACTCATCATCGAGTGTATACTGATCATATTCCAGCTCTTTTTTCAATTGAATATCGACTCCTGTCCATTTTCTTTTCTTTTTGCGTTCAGGGGCGATGGAGTCGATCACCTCCACCGAGATCTCCATTTTAGGGATGTCGCCATTTTTGCATCCTGTATAAGGGAGCAACGGGAGAATTGAGAGAAAGGTGAGGATGTACTGATATCCTGGGCGCTTCATTGAAATTTCATGATTTGTAGGTGGTTTTGGTTTATGGTGGATGATCTTAGCGATTTTTCTCCATGGTGACCAGGCCGGTGAAGAGATCGTAAGCAGCCTGGAGGTAGCTTTGCCGGGCGAGCTGAGCTTTCAGCTGTTCGCTGAGAAGCTCCTGTTGAAGGATATACTCCTTTTCGTATTGCATTTGTGCTGCCTCAAGGTTCTGTTCACTCATCGCCAGGTTCTCTTCACTGAGGTGGTAGCTCTTTCGCTGCACCGCGAGCTGTGATGCTTTCTCCAGCCGCTCTTTCTCCAGCCGGTTGCGTATCTCCAGCAGGGTTGCCTCCTCCAGTCGTTGTTGCAGCTTTAACCGTGATACCTCTTTGGCGGTGGTGAGGGACCGGCTGATGGGTATCTTCAGGGAGAGGCCCAGATAGCTGTTGCCGCGCCAGTAACGGTCGTTGAAGAGACGCAGCTCATTGTTGTAGTAGTTGGTGCCCAGGTAACCGTTGAGCGAGAGCGTGGGGGCGTACTTCCACTCTGCCGACCCTATGCGCAGGGCCGCCAGCAACACCCTCTCCTGCTGCTTCATCACTTCGAGCTCCTTCCCTGTCACAGCTGTGGATGCGTGCTGTTCCATCTTGCTGAGCAGAGTAGGGATATCCTCCTCCAGCTGCAGCGTCGCCACGGTTTGGGGGATGACCTCGGCACCCGCGAGGAAGAGCAGGTTGGCCCTGGTATCCGTGACAATCTTTTCTGCTCTCAGGCAGTTTGCCACGGATTCGTTATAGGCCTTCTGTGTTTTATTCTTCTCCACGAGAGAGAGCTGTTCTTTTTCGTAGAGATCACCGGCGTTCCTCAGCAGCAGGGCATAATAGGTCGTATCCTGCCTGCAGGAACGAAGCTGTTCCCCGGCGATCACACATTCGGCATAGGCGATGGCGATCTGCTCCCGCAGCTCCTTTTCCGATATCATCTCATCATACTGTTGAATCTTCAGCTGTAGCTTCTGTTCGCCCATGCGGTTCACCTTCTCGGGGCTGAAGAGATCATAGCTGAGGTTGAGGCCTGCCGTTGCATTCCAGGTGGTATTGAACCGCAGGTACATCAGCTCACCCTCCGATGCATCGGGATCGAAGAGATGGGCCGGCACCGGGGTGGAGGGGATGATCAGGTTGCGCCGCAGGTCGCCTGAGGCGTAGATATCGGGTAGCTGCTGCAGGCGGGCTTCATCGAGTCGTATCGCCGCCTCATCCACCATCAGTCTCTGCCTGATCCGTTCCGGCGCATGCTCCAGCGCGTAGGCGATGGTCTCTTCCAGGGTGAGTCGTTCCGGATGCAACTCCTGCGCTGGTAGGAGCAGGGTGATTGACAGCAACAGTAACAGGGTGATTGGTCTCTTCATAGCTTCACAGTTTATCGGAATACGGATGAGGGTTCCACCTTCCTCAGCTTATTGATGGAGAAATAGGAGCTACCTACTGAGATGAGCAGTGTCATCAAAAAGAGGAAGGTGAGGAGGGGTGGCGAGAGGCTGATGATCAGTCCCGCTTTTGCCATCCCGATCTTGGAGATGACCAGCAGCAGGAGCGACACCAGGAAGCCGGTCACGGCGTAGATCAGCGACTGGGCGATCACCAGGCGGGTGATGTAGCGCCCCGAAGCGCCGATCGCCTTGAGCGTTCCGTAATCCTTGATCCGGTCGTAGGTGGCGGAATACATGGTGAGACCGATGATGAAGAAGCCGCTGATGATGCCGAAGATGACCAGCGTGGCAAAGCTCATGCCCATGTTGTTGGCGGTCATCACGTTGACGATGGTGCCGGTGCGCAGCTCCTCCGCCGGCCACGCCTTCAGGTCGGGTGCGGCCCGGTTGATGCGCCTGACCACCGGTCCGATCATCTCCTGATCGCGCACGGTGACGATGATGCCGCTCACCATGGTCTCCGGCAGTTCCGAGAAGTAGCGGGCCTTGTCGAGGGTGGTGTAGAGCAGCGGTGCGTTGAACCCCTTGGCATGGCGGGTGGTGACACCCACCATGGCCGTCTTGCCGTTGATCTCGAAACGGGTGCCCGGCTGCACCTCATAGCGCAGTGCTTTGTTGTCGTAAAAGTCGGTCGACACGATCTCCGGTGCCGTGAGGTCGTAGAGTGAGCCGCTCTCTATCAGCTCTTCACGGGGACCAGCCGCCAGGGAGGGATAGGCAGAGCCGATGACCATGGCGGGGGCATCCTTGCCGTTTGGGAACTTGACCGTGACGGGGGTGATCACGAAGCCGTGGGTGTCGTCCACCCCCTCGATGCTGCGCAGCTGGTTGATCCACCGCACATCGAAGGGTGAGAGCTGGTTGGCGTTCTCTGTCTGCTTGTTCACCACGAACACCTGTGCATATGCCGGATTGGCATTGCTCACCAGTCCCCCTATCAGGTTGGCCAGGTAGAAGAACATACCCAGCTCGATGCCGATCAGGTAGATGCTGATGATGATGGCGGTGAGGATGCCCATGCTCTTGGACTTTTCGAAACGGACAAATTTGTAGGCGGTTGGGAACATGTTGGATCAGTTTATCTCTATCCTGCACTCCACTTTCGACTCGATGAAGAGCGTGCGCGCCACCTCATCGAGCGATACCTCTATCTCCCGTATGCGACGGTCCTCCAGATCGCTGCCGCTGTCGGAGAAGAGCGACTTGCGCTTCAGATCGGGGGATAAATTTGTGATCCTGCCGGTGGCGGCAACATTACGGTCACCCGGGAGGTGGATGGTGCAGCGTTGCCCCATCGCCAGCCTGTCGGCGAACAGCTCATCGATCTCGGCCGTCACCACCAGCGGACCGTCGGGGGCGATGCGTCCGTAGGGCTGATGCATCGTCACCGCCTCTCCCGCGCGGGGGGTGAGGGCGAGCAGCGTGCCCCCGGCAGGTGCACGGAAGGAGCGTTGCGACAGGTCGTTCTCACGGGCTGCCCGTGCTGTCTGCATCTCACGTAGGCGGGACTGCTGCAGGCGGTAGTCGTTTTCCACTTTTTTCAGCCGCTCGATGCCCTGATCCAGGTCGTTCTGCAGGCGGCGCACCTCCTCACCGGTGAAGGCGCCCACTCTCTGCAGCTCTTCTGCATCACTATGGCGTCGCCGCAGATCATCCAGTGCGATACGCTCCTGTTCCCGTGCCAGCCGTGCCGACTCCAGCTGCAGCTGTTGTGTGGCGATGCCGGCATCGCTCTCCTGCAGTGAGAGGGTCGCCTCATTTGTCTCCAGCACCAGGATCAGATCACCTGCCGCGACCTTGTCACCCGCTGCAAAGAAGCGCTCCTCCACAATGCCGGAGGCGGGTGCGGCCAGTTCCACCACGCCCCCCTGCGGGATCACCTTGCCGATGCCCACCACCTGTGTCACCTTGAGGGGCTCTGCTGTGGGGGCACTGTTATTTTCTTTCCCGTTGCCACAGGCCGTCAGGAGCAATATGGCCGACAGCCAGCCGATCTGTTGTCTCATCTGTATGCGTATCATCGTTCAATGTCTGATTTCCATTTCAATGGTTCCATGCCGGTTTGCTGAGACTAAAACTCCTCTTCGATGGCGGTGTCACTGATCATCCCCTCCGAGACGTAGATGGTGCGGTCGGCATACTTCTTCAGCCGCACATCATGGGTCACCACGATCACTGCCCTGTTCTCGAGGGAGAGCTGACTCAGCATCTCCATCACCATCCTGGCACTGTTGTGGTCGAGCGAGGCGGTGGGCTCATCGCAGAGGATCAGCTGTGGGTCAGTGATCAGCGAGCGGGCGATGGCGATGCGTTGCTGCTGGCCCCCGCTCAGGTTACGGGGCAGGTTGTGGATCCTCTCCTCCATACCGAAGGTGCGGACCAGCTCCATCGCCTGTTTTCGGGCGTCGTGGCGGCTCACCCCCTGCAGCAGCAGCGGGTGCATCACATTTTCCAGCGCGTTGAGGGGTGCCAGCAGGTTGAATCCCTGGAAGACGAAGCCTATCTGCCGCAGGCGCAGTTGTGCCAGCTCCCGCTCCGGGAGGTCGTTCACGCGTGTGTCACCCACCCACACCTTTCCCATGGTGGGGTAGATCACGCATCCCAGCAGCGAGAGCAGGGTGGTCTTGCCCGAGCCGGAGGGTCCGACGATCAGGGTGATCTCACCCTTCCTGAACTCGGTGGTGGTGGGCTGCAGTGCGACGATGGTCGATTCACCCGTCTTATACTCCTTGCCGGCTGCCTCGAGCCGTGCCGCGATTTCACTCATATGCTTTCCGTTACAGCAAAAGAACAGATTTTACTGCACATTTGCAAAAAATACTATTCCATTTTCCGGATCCGCACATCAATGCCGCTCTCCTTGAGTTGTCCCTGGATCGACTTCACATCGGTTTCACCGAAATGATAGGGGTAGAGCACTTTTGGAGAGAACATCTTCGCGGCACGCACCGCCTGTGCCACGGTCATGGTGTAGGGTTGGTTTACCGGCAGGAAGGCGATATCGATCTTCTTCAGCTCACTCATCTCCGGGATCTCTTCGGTATCGCCGGCAATGTAGATGCGGAGCCCGTCGATGGTGAGAATATAGCCGTTGTCGCGGCGACGGGGGTGGTACTGTTCCCGTCCCGGGGTGGTGTTGTAGGCGGGAACGGCATCCAGGGTGATCGCATCAGTCAGTTTCAGCCGCTCACCGTTGCGGATCTCCTCGCCTCTACCCACTGTCTCACGGGAGGAGGGGTTGAGTATCAACCGCGTATTATCTTTTGTCAGCGCATCAATCGCCTTAGGATCGAGGTGGTCGCCATGCTCATGGGTCACCAGGATGAAATCGGCTTTCGGGAAGGTGCTGTAGTCGGCAAACAGGGTCACCGGATCTACCTGTATATGTTGTCCCTCGTAGGTGAGCATCAGTGATCCGTGCTTAATAAAGGTGATGGTCACCTCCTTGCCGCTGTTGGTGCGGAAACTGTCTTTTTCGTAGTCTCCTGCCATCAGCAAATGAGTAAGGAGTAGCGTCATTGTCAGGAAGAAAATTTTTGATTTCATTGTGCTTGATTTTTTAATGGATAATCCGCTCTCTGTTACTGAGAAACAAGCAGCGGAGGCATCTTGTTCAGGAGGAAACGGAACCAGCCTCAATAAGCTCCGGAATGCGGGTTTACAGAGTTGAGTGAAGGTCATTTCACTGAGCTTTCAGGAGAGTTTTCATTTTCGTGGCCCGCAGCATTTCCCGTTTTCCCGGGGGACCGGGGAGGCGCTCCACGATGAATCCGGCAGATTGTAGCATCCGTCGCACCGCTCCCTTGGCGCAGTAGGTGGTGAGGATCGCATTGTCGGCACACAGGGTGTAGAGCCGTTGGAAGATCGTCTCCTGCCACATCTCCGGCTGTTTTTCGGGAGCAAAAGCATCGAAGTAGATCAGGTCGTACTGTCGTGGAGGCTGAAACTGTTCGGGATGGCTGAAGTCGGTTTCTTCTTTCAGCAGGGTGAAGGAGGGTGTGATGGCTGTCGCCCTCTCCCAGTGCGATTGATGCAGCAGGCAAAACAACTGGGCGGTTATCTTCTCATCCGCTACTGGCAGGGCTTTAGCCCCCGTTGCAATCTGTTCCGGATAGTTGAGTTGCATGGCAGCAGTCTCTGTTAGCGGGAATCGCTCCAGCGAGTGATAAAAAATTTTCTTATGCAGTTTTTCCGCCTCCAACAGGGTCAGCAGGCCATTCAGTCCCGTGCCGAAGCCGATCTCCAGCAGGTGAATATGCTCATTGTTGCAATGCCGCAGTCCTGTATCGATAAAGACATGCATCGACTCCTGAATGGCGCCGTGGGTGGAATGGTAATGCTCCTCCAGTTCAGGCACGTAAAGGGTGTGCGATCCGTCTTCGGTGGTTTCTAAAATGGTTCTCATCTTTCTATGCTGAAACAAATGTAGGAAATCTTTGTTTACTATTTCCTCCGGCTCTCTAAAATTCGTACTTTTGTCATTCAATATCAACCTATGCAGAAATATTTTTTCATACTCCTGACGCTTCTACTGACTGTTGCCTGCAGCAATGCATCCAAAAAAAAGAGTGAGACTGAGAAACCACTCCTCACCGTCACCATCGAGCCTCAGCGCTACTTCCTGGAACAGCTGGCAGGCGATGATTATAGCATCAACACGCTGGTGCCCCCAGGTACCAGTCCCGAGACCTATGAACCCTCTCCTTCGGTGATGATCGACCTTGGAAAAAGCGCCATCTACTTCCGGGTGGGCGATCTGGGTTTTGAGAAGGTATGGAGTGCACGTCTGGCGGAGAACAACCCGGATGTGAAGATTGTCGACTGCTCCGTGGGGATCGAACTGATGGCGGGCGATCCGCATGACCATGTTCATGACCACGGGGATCACGCGGGGCAAGATCATATATCCGGTTCGCTCGACCCCCATGTCTGGTCCTCTCCCAGCGCCATGCGTATCTTTGCACGAAACATGCTGGATGCGCTGGTGAAAACCAACCCCGAGAGAGCCGAATTCTACCGGGAGAATCACCGTCACCTCTCTGAAAAGATTGATGCGGTGGACAGCACACTCACCGCATTGCTGACCAATGCCCCCTCTCGTTCTTTCATCATTTACCACCCGGCGCTGGGCTACCTTGCCCGCGATTACGGATTGCGGCAGCACAGCATCGAGTTCGAGGGAAAGAACCCCTCCCCGGCACAGCTCAAGGAGCTGGTTGACCTGGCCCGGCGGGAGGAGATCAGCACCATCTTCGTACAACGTGGGTTTGACCTGAAAAACGGGGAGGTGATTGCCCGCGAGATTGGCGCCGAGCTGTTTGAGATCGATCCTCTCCGCTACGAATGGGACGAAGAGTTGATTGGGATTGCCACCATCCTCTCACGACAACGCGATGAACAGACTGATTGAGATCAACAACCTGTCGGTGGGCTATGAGAGTAAGCCTGATGTGTTGAAGAATGTGTCGCTTACCATCTACGACGATGATTTTCTCGGTATCATCGGCCCCAACGGCGGTGGCAAGACCACACTGCTGAAGACGGTGCTGGGACTGATCACACCCAGTGCCGGCACTGTACGCTTTTTCGATGGAGAGCGTCGGGTCGCCTCGCTCAACATCGGCTACCTGCCGCAGATCAATCAGATAGACCGCAAGTTTCCGATCTCCGTATCGGAGGTGATCCTCTCGGGACTCACATTGCGCAAGCAGCTCTTCAGGCGATACAGTGCGGAAGACAAACTACGGGTGAGGGAGGTGGCAGAACGACTGGGTATCAACGAGCTGCTGCCGCGCGCCATCGGCGAGCTGTCGGGGGGACAGTTGCAGCGGGTGTTGCTGGGCAGGGCCATCGTCGACAATCCGAAGCTGATCATCCTGGATGAGCCGAGCACCTACGTGGACAAACTCTTCGAGACCAATTTTTACAAGCTGCTGGGTGACATCAACAGGGAGATCGCTATCATGCTGGTGTCGCACGATGTGGGCACCATCATCTCGCTGGTGAAGAACATCGCCTGTGTGAACCAGGGTCTTCATTACCACTCCGGAAGCGGGATATCACAGGAGTGGCTGAACAACGCCTACGACTCCTGTCCCATCGAGCTGCTGGGACATGGCACCCTGCCCCACCGCGTGCTGATGCAGCATGACCATGACGAAACAGCTCGGGGACAAAGTTCCTCCATGCGGTGAAGCATGCCACCGGTGCCTTTCTCGGTTACATTACGGGGCTGGTGCTCAAACTCATCACTGTGGGACTGATCCTCTTCTTTTTCCTGCGGGTGCTGTTGTGATATCACAGCACACTCTAGCAGTACTGAACAGTTAAATCATGTTTTTACAGGAACCGCTGCTGCTCACCCGGTTTCGGCAAACGGCAGGCATCTCTCCTCCCGAACCACCTGTACCTGTTCCGGGCGACGAATGTGTAAAGTGCATGTGAGATTTTCCGGGGGATGATTCTCAGTAGCCAGGAGAGCCATGCAGCTCCTTTCAGCTGTCTGGTGATGCCGATTATTGCCTCCATCCCCTCCAGCCATTCATCACCATCCATAAAGACAATCGTTTTCAGTGCGGCATCGGCTTTGCCATGTTGCTCCAGCAATCTCCTGCCCTGTTCGCTTTGCTGTGGTGAGAAGCGAAAGATTTCCCGTTTGTCCCGTTTCAGGATGAAATTGACGGTGGCGTTACAGAAGTTGCAGACGCCGTCGAACAGGATGATTTTCATTGTTTATGAACGCAATGAGGGTGTCATTTAGAAGTGACACCCTCAGCGAAAAATTTGTTACTGTTTGATCAGGTACTCTGCAATCTGAACGGCGTTCAGTGCGGCTCCCTTGCGGATCTGATCCGATACGGACCAGAAGCTGAGCCCCTTGTCGTTGGTCAGGTCCTTGCGGATGCGACCCACATAGACTGGGTCCTTGCCGCTGAGATCGAGCGGCATGGGATACTCCTTGTTGGCCGGGTTGTCGATTACTACCACACCCTCAGCTTTCTCGAATGCTTCGCGTGCCTCTGCAACCGAAATAGGACGTTCCGTTTCCACCCAGATCGCCTCCGAGTGTGCCCGCATCACCGGTACGCGTACACAGGTGGCGCTCACCTCGATGTCGGTGTGCATGATCTTGCGTGTCTCGTTAAACATCTTCATCTCCTCCTTGGTGTAGCCATTCTCAGTGAAGAGGTCCACCTGAGGGATCAGGTTGTAGGCAAGCTGATAGGCAAACTTGGAGATGGTGGGTTGTTCGCCATTGACCAGTTGTCCATGCTGTTCTTCCAACTCCTGCATCGCCGCGGCACCGGCACCTGATGCTGCCTGATAGGTGGCGACGTGCACCTTCGTGATAGGTGACAGGTCGTTGATTGCTTTCAGTGTCACCACCAGCTGTGCGGTGGTGCAGTTGGGGTTGGCGATGATGTTGCGGGGACGGTTCAGTGCATCGGCGGCATTCACCTCGGGCACCACCAGGGGCACATCTTTTTCCATGCGAAAAGCGCTGGAGTTGTCGATCATGATGGCACCATGCTTGGTGATGGTATCGGCAAACTCGATGGAGGTGCCACCACCGGCCGATACGAAGGCTATGTCGATTCCCTTGAAATCGTCGTTGTGCTGCAGCTCTTTCACCTTGATCTTCTTGCCTTTGAAGGTATAGACGGTGCCGGCACTGCGTGATGAGCCGAACAAAACAAGTTCATCCAGGGGGAAATCTCTCTGTTCCAGTACGCGCAGCAGTTCCTGTCCTACTGCTCCGCTGGTTCCTACAATCGCGATGTTCATGAGAATAAAAATTTAATAATGTTGATAACCGTTGTCACATGCCTGCTTTACCTGTTGAATGATGGCATATCAGGTGACGAATAGACCACAAAGATATACAAAAGCGGATAAATGTAGCAAACTGAAACTGTTAAAGTGCAAATATTACCGGATGGCTATTTTTTTCGTTGTCTTGCCAATTTTCAGGATGTAATAGCCACGCGTCAAGTTGACAGGGTATTCACCACTTCCGGGAGGTATGCGTCGACTGAAGACCTTCACCCCCATGATGTTGTAGATTTCCAGTATTGCTTCCTTGGAGAGGTTCTCGATACGAAGCCTGTTCCCGATCACTCTGATACGGATATCCTGCCCCTCTTCTTGTTCCTTGCCGGCTTTCTCCTCCTTTGCGATTCTTTCTTCTACCACTGTTAGGGAATCGTTTATCTGCGCAGGGGCAGGGAAACAGGTGGAGATGAGGAGAACCAGCAACAGGATGGGACAGGACAGTTTCATGGGCTATAGTTTCTGTCACAAAGATACAATTTTTCCTTCATCTGCCAGCTCGGTGTCTGAAAAGACTGCCCTGGCCTCATTGAGTAGTGTGTCCAGTTCGTTGTAACGCGATGAGAAATGGCCGATCATCAGCTTCTTCACCCCGGCAGCGGCTGCAATCACAGCAGCCTGTCGGGCGGTGGAGTGGTAGGTCTCTGCAGCTCTGTTCAACTCGCTCTCGGCAAAGGTTGCCTCATGGTAAAGCAGGTCCACTCCCTCAATGTACGGGATGATCTCCGGCGCATAGACGGTGTCGGAGCAGTAGGCATACCTTCTCGGGGGGGGTGCGGGGCGGGTGAGTGTGCTATTGGGGATCAATGTGCCATCACCTGTGACAAAGTTGGCTCCAGCCTTAATGGCTGCTATTTCCCTGATCGGAATGTTGTAAAGACCGATCATCTCTCGAATGATATGGCGGAGGGGTTCTTTTTCCTCGAAAAGAAAACCGTTGGTATCGATTCTGTGTTTCAGCGGAAAAGAGGAAATGCGTATGGTTTTGTTCTCGTAGATCACCTCTTTTTCTCTTGGGTTCAGTGGATGAACGCGTATCCTGAAGGAGATATGGTTTCCCATGTAAATCAACAGAGGCTTGAGCATTGCATCAATCTCCCTGTGGGCATATATGTGCAGCTCATCGGTTCGACCCAACAGGCTGAGGGTGGAGATCAGACCCGGCAGGCCGAAGATATGATCTCCATGAAGATGGGAGATGAAGAGCGCCAGAAGCTTCCCCATTCGTGCCTTATACCTGCGCATTTGCAGTTGGGTACCCTCTCCACAGTCGATCATGAAAAGCTTCTCGTTGAGCTCCACCAGTTGTGAGGGGGGGTTGTGCAGGGTGGTGGGCATGGCCGAGCCGCAGCCCAGAATGGTTACGTCGAATCTTGTCATATCAGCGGATCCCGATCAGTTTATGTGTCTGGAGGCTTAGTGCCCACTCCGGATGGTGCTTGATCAGGGAGATACAGTATGCCACGTTCTCGGGAATCATCTGCTGGTCGTTGAAGAGGGGGCTCAGCAGATAACGATCTGCTTTGGGAAGGATGGAGGTATCCGGCAACGGGTCACCCTTCTGTATGGGAAAGCGTAATTCATCCACCTCCGGAATCAGTTCCCTTACCTTTTCAAAATGTTGTTTTGGACTGCAGGTGATGTAGTCGATACCGGTGGGTACCCGTCGTGTGCCGTTGGTCTCAATAGCCTGGAGGTATCCTCTCTCCTTGAAGAATGCTACCACCGCATCGGTAAGCTGGAGGGTGGGTTCTCCCCCTGTCCATACAATCCATCTGCAGGCCCAGTCTGCAATCTGTTGGTATACCTCTTCCAGTGACATTCTTACTCCCCGTTCAAAGTCGGTGTCACAGAAACTACAGGCCAGGTTGCACTTGGCCAGTCGGATGAAGATGGATGCCTGGCCGGTACGGCCCCCTTCCCCCTGAAGAGAGTAGAAGATTTCATTTACATTCAGGTTCATAAATGGCCGATGTCTTGGGAGTTTCGCTTACCTCGATGGCGTAGAGTTCCGGGAGCAGTGGTTTGAAGTGATCAAAGATCATTTTTGCCAGATTTTCAGCTGAGGAGTTAACTGGTGTCATGATGTCGTTGAGGTTCCGGTGATCAAGTCGGGTGTCGATATACTCCTTCACAATGTGCAGTTCATTGTAGTCGCGTACAAATCCCTGGGCGTTCAGTTCCCGTGAGCGGAGGTGGACAGTGACCAGGTAGTTGTGCCCGTGCAGCCGGCTGCACGGGTGATCGTCGGGGAGCCCGTGGAGGGAGTGTGCTGCCGAAAATGGAAATTGTTTGCTTATCTTGTACATGGCGGTTGTGCTGGTTTATTTATTTTCATTGCTGTCATTCACCCATTTCAGGTGGGTTCTGAGTGGATAATGGTCGGAATAGGTCACTCTGTCCACCCTTGTCCGGAAGGCTTTCAGCTCTTCGCTGTGCAGGATGTAATCGATGCGGAACAGGAAGAGATCCTCGTGGTAGGTGATCCCCGGCCCGAAGGCGGTGGAGACGTAAGCATCCTTCAATCCCTTCTTCATCCTGGCATATGCGTAGGAGATCGGAGTATCGTTGAAGTCGCCGCAGATGATGGTTCCTTCTGTCCCCTGTGTTGCGAGAACCCTCTTTACCTTCTCTACTTGCCGGGCACGCATCCGGTAGGCATTGCCCAGCCGGCTGCGGATATTGCTGGCCACCTCTTCCAGCTTCACCGAATCGTTGTTTTGAATAAAATCGCTGTAGAGTTTTTTATCCTCAGCCATGATGCTGTTTGATTCCAGGTGCACGTTGGCCACCGTATACCGTTTCCCGTCGATGTTGATGGTGTAGACCGCGGCACCGTTGTAGGAGGACTCAAAGACGATCTCCTCCGTCTGCTCAATGGGATGCTTGGAAAAACATGCCAGCCCGAAGATATGATATTTTCCGGAAGATTCCAAACCGGTGACCGATTGGTAGGGATACTGATTCAGGATGCGATTCACATCCCGCTGTGAGAAGATCGATTGTCCGGTCTTGCTCACCAGGTACTCCTGCAGACAGACAATATCGGCATCGGTAGCAGCGATATAATCGAGGATGGGGTGCTTCGCAGAATTCTTGTCCCGCTCTTCAGGAAAACCCTGTACATTGTAAGTGAGTACTTCGATTGTCCCGTGGGGCTCCTTCACCGGAAAGAGATGTGTCGGGAAAAAGGTTGTAACCGGTTTGTGACAGATCAGGATAGCTCCCAGTGAGACCAGTGCCAGCTTCCATTTCGAGAAGAAGATCCAGAAGATAAGGTAAGCAATGTTTAGCAGCAGGATGAAGCCGAAACCCAACCCGATGTAGGAAAAGAGATTGGTTTTCAAAGGAGATACCTTCCAGGAGAGAAAGGATGTGAGGAGTAGCAGGATCACAACCAGGTTGGTGGCAAAAATAATCCACTTGATGCAATCCCTGAACGACCGCTTTTTTTTACTTCTTGCTCGCATCGAAAAGCCTCTTTTTTTCTTCTGATGACAAACTACCGTATCCCGACTGTTTCAGCTTATCCAGTATTGCATCGATCACCTCCTGTTCTTCATGCTTCCGCTTGTTGTAGGCCCAATCACTCTCGCCTCGGCTGTGCTCGACTTTCATTTTGGTTTGATTGCGTCGCGGTTTGAAGAGTCCAGCCAGCAGGTCCAGCAGCCGACTCATCCAGTTTGTGATATCCTTTCCCTTTTTATCATGCTGTGTGGCAAAGAAATACCCCAGTAGTGCACCCCCAATATGGGCTACATGTCCTCCTGGATTGGCCGGACTGCCCAATGACAGGAAGTCGATCAGGAAGGCAAAGATGGCAATGTAGACGATCTTGATTGGTCCCAGAAAGAGCAGGTTTATCTGTACCTCCGGCCGATAAAAGGCTGTACCCATTACGATGGCCATCACCGCCGCAGAGGCACCGATCATCCAGCTTCGTTCCATGCCTGTGTAGTAGGGTATGGTGTTGAAGGACAGCACGTAAAGTAGTGCACCCGCCAATCCCCCCAACAAGTAAAGGCTGCCAAGGGTTCGTCCCGTAAAATACTGGAGGAAAATCTGCCCAAACCAATAGAGCCAAAGCATGTTAAAGAGCAGGTGCAGGAATCGCTCATGCACGAACATATAGGTAACAAGGGTCCAGATTCTGCTTGCCAAAATGGGGACATGTGAGGGAACACCCAGGAGGGTTATCGGATCTATCAGATGGAGGTTGAACAGAGTGAAGAGCACCACAATCATCTTCAGGATGATGTAAACCAGGGTGTTGATAAACAGCAGACGTGTGATCACGTTGCCGGTTGTGTATTTCTGTTTCAGTGTGTCAATAAAATCGGCCATATTTTCTGTCTCTTTTTTTCCAGTAAAGAATCATGAAAATACCGAAAAGCATTCCACCGAGATGAGCAAAATGGGCGACATTGTCACCTGATCGGTTGGCTACACCGAAGATCAGCTCGAGCAATCCATAGCCCATCACGAACCACTTGGCTTTGATCGGGAAGGGGAAGGGTATGATGAAGAGCTCCGCATTGGGGAAGAGCATACCGAAAGCGAGCAGAATTCCGAAAACGGCCCCCGATGCTCCTACGGTGACGCTGTCAACCATGGAGAACATCTCCTGTGGCAACACTGCCTGGACACGTAGATAGAGTATCAACAACTGAATCAGTCCGGCTCCGATACCTGTTACCAGATAATAGGTAAGAAACCGCTTGGGACCCCATACCTGCTCCAGGGTTCGTCCGAACATGAAGACGGCAAACATGTTAAAGAATACATGGGAGATCGAATAAGGGTCATGCAGGAACATATAGGTAACCAGTTGGTAAATACGGAATTGATCCGATGCGGGGAAGTGCAATCCGAAATGTCGGGTCAGATCAATATCCGCCCTGTTGAACAATACGAACTGTGCCAACCAGACGATCCCGTTGATGATGATCAGGTTTTTGGTGACCATCGGAAGCATACCCGCAAAACTGTTTCTTGAATTATACATGTTTATACCAACTGTTGAGGCGCAAAATTACGATTATTTCCTGCAATTTGCGGTTTTTCGCCACACAAATGGATTATTTTTATAAAAAACAAATACTTTTTATCATTTTTCTTGATAATGTACGTTTTAACGCTTATATTTGACGCCTGGAAATAAGGCTCAGCCTTGACTCATAGTATGTTTAATTAATTTATTTACCATTTCTTATGAACAAATCAGAACTTATTAGCGCTATTGCCGAAAAAGCCGGTCTTAGCAAAGTGGATGCAAAGAAAGCACTCGATGCCACCCTCGACACCATTTCAGGCGAAGTGAAAGCCGGAGGCAAGGTTGTATTGGTAGGATTCGGTACATTCTCCGTGTCTGAAAGAAGTGCTCGTAAAGGGATCAACCCTCGCACAAAGAAAGCCATCAACATTCCTGCAAAGAAAACCGCAAAATTCAAAGCCGGTTCGGAATTGTCTAATCTCTAAGATTTTGGTCGACACATAAAAAAGGAACAAATCACAGATTTGTTCCTTTTTTGACTTTTCAACCTCTGGGCCTTACCTTTTTGCTGCCGTTTTCCTATCCTGTGTGCGATAAAAAAATGAGGATTTTTGCGGTGGTAAAAAAAATATTTGTACCTTTGCCATCCTGAAAATGACTCCGTAGCTCAGTTGGTAGAGCAATTGACTCTTA
>JADLKK010000182.1 GCA_016839025.1 Proteiniphilum sp. | reverse complement strand
CTCACCGCAGACAAAGGCACCGGCACCATACTTGAGGCTGATGTCGAAACTGAAGGAGGTGCCGAAGATCTGCTCACCCAGCAAGCCATATTCGCGCGCCTGTGCGATGGCCACCTTCAGTCGCCGGATGGCCAGCGGATATTCGGCCCGGATATAGATAACCCCTTTTGTGGCGCCGATGCAGTAGCCACAGATGGCCATCGCCTCCAGCACCGAGTGGGGGTCACCTTCCAGGATGGAGCGGTCCATGAAGGCACCGGGGTCACCCTCGTCGGCGTTGCAGACCACATACTTCTGGTCGGCCTGGTTACGACTGGCAATCTCCCACTTCAGTCCGGTGGGGAAGCCGGCACCACCACGTCCCCGCAGTCCGGAGCGCTTGATCAAATCGATCGTTTCCTGCGGGCTCATTTCGGTGAGGGCCTTGCCCAATGCCTGGTAGGCATTGCGGGCAATCGACTCATCAATGTTCTCAGGATCGATGGTGCCACAGTTGCGCAGCGCGATACGCAACTGTTTCTTGTAAAAACCCATGTGCTTCGAGTCCAGCACATGCTCCTCGGTCTCCGGATCGAGGTATAGCAACCGCTCCACGCGACGCCCCTTAATCACATGCTCGTCGATGATCTCACGCGCGTCGGAGGGCTTCACCTGCGTATAGAAAGTGTTGTCGGGCAACACCTTCACAATGGGTCCCTTCTCACAAAAGCCGAAGCAGCCGGTGCGGATGATCTGCACCTCTCCCTTCAGCTGTTTCCGGTCCACCTCATCGCGCAGCATCTCATATACCAGGTCGCTCTGGGAAGAGTGGCAGCCGGTCCCGGCGCAGACCAGCAAATGCATTTTAAATTGGCTCATAACAGTAGTTTTCAGTTGATTCAAGATTCAATCGTGTTGTAGTTCTGGGGGATGATGCCATCCACCAGTTCCCCGTTTTTGATGTATCGTTCAATGATCTCATCTGCTTTCTTCGGGTTCACATAACCGAACACCATCGGCTCCCTACCCGGCAGGGTGATCTCCACAGTGGGTTCCGCGAAACAATAGCCCATGCAGCCTGTCTGGGTCACGACGGCATCGATGCCCCGCTTGTCCAGCTCCAAGGCGAAAAACTCCATCACCTCCTTGGCACCTGAGGCGATGCCGCAGGTGGCCATCGCCACCTTCACCTGAACCAGCGACTCGGGGTTCTCCGCCTTGTCACGCAGGCCGATGCGTTTACTCACCTCCTCCTGTATTCGTTTCAGGTCGGCGAGCGTTTTGATTCCAGTTGTATGTTCCATCCTAATCTGTATGTAGAAAATTATCATTCGGTCATCAATCATCCTGTTTCATTCTGTGTCAGCAGAGATAGCTGGCCGCTGCCCGATGCCGCCAGAGCACTTCCAGGTTCTCCCTGATGTAGCGTTTCACCGGTGTCAGCATCTGCGGGTGTTGCAAATCAATCCCCTGCTCCCTCAGCGCATCGGTGTCGAACAGGAAGGCCTCTTTCCCCACCTGGTAGACGAAACGAAAGCGGATGGCAGGGTTGGCCATCACCAGCAACAGCAGTGACCCCTCCAGGTCACCCAAGGGCAGACAGTCAGGGTTGTCGGTGCGATAGAGTGCCTCCACGGTGGTTCCCTCACCCTCTGTCGAGGCTACCCGGAGGCTGCCGCCCGTCTGCTCGCAGGTCATCTTCAGGAAGGGGATGCCCAATCCCACCCTCCGTGTGATGCGGGTGGTAAAAAAGGGGTCAGTCATTCGCTCCAGCTCCTCCGGGCTCATGCCGGTGCCGTCATCTTCCACCCTGAACAGAAGGAACGATTCATCACCCTGTTCCTCCAGCGTGATCGTGATCTGTCCAGCCTGCGCACGGATGGCGTTCTGCACGATATCGATCATATGCATTCCCAGGGTGACCATCAGCTTACATCCAAATAGGGTGGTTCATTCATCGTCTCAATTCGTCTTTCCAGGAGCGCTCTCCTGAAATGATCCCACCCTGTTTCCTCCATCTGAAAACGGGTGTGCACCGACCCGATATCCTCCGGCCGATGCGCATCGGAGCTTTGCAGGAAACAGTTCTCCGCCAACTCCGGGTAATGGCTGGTGTAAGCGGCAGGGGTGGTACGACGAGAGACTTCCAGGGCATCAAACATCAATTCACGGGGAATGAAACCAAGTTGGCTGATGATACCGTTCGACTGACGGTCGATGTGCGCCGGCACGAAGAATCCCCCAAGCCGGTGCACCACCTTCTCAAGCGCTTCAATCCCGTCATTGATCGCTGCGAAAAGCGACCGTGGTTCTTCATATATGATCTGCTCATCTGCATCCACCACCACCTGATAGCCGAAGCGAACCGGATCATGGGGGATATCGGAAATCTGGAAGTCCAGGTATTGCTGGAATTGCGCCACCGCTTCCAGGTGAGGAAAGTAACAGAGACAGTGCACCTCTTCCTGCGTGTTGACCTCACAACCGGGGATCACCCATAGACCCGCATCGACACCACACTCCATACAGACCTGCACGTTGCGGGTGCTGTTGTGATCGGTGATGGCAATCAGCTGCAGTCCCCGCTCCCGTGCGCTACGGATGATGCGGCGGGGACTCATCTCCAGGCTGCCGCAGGGCGACAGACAGGTGTGGATATGCAGATCAGCGTTGTACCA
>JADLKK010000181.1 GCA_016839025.1 Proteiniphilum sp. | reverse complement strand
AGTAATCTGATAACTTAAGCCAGCTACAAAAATGTTCATGTAAAATAATTAAAATAAAAAATAAAAATAAATTTTGTGCAGAAGTCTTTTAAATGAGAGAAGTTAGAAAATGACTTAACAGTGGTGTGAAGTAAATATTTAACGGCCCGCAAAAAAACCTTTTGCCCGACAAAGATAGGTATAAAAACGTTCTGTCAAAATATTTCCGGGGAAAATCGAAAAAAAAATGCAAAAAAAAGAGGAATTGTGCCCAATTCCCCTAATTTTCATCCTGTTTGAGCAAAACATGTAGGCTTTTTCAGCTAACAGCTAACAGCTATTGTACCCCGCTTCGCTTGAGCAGGGCCTCAACCGAGGGTTCCTGGCCGCGGAAACGCTTGTAGAGCTCCATCGGCTCCTCGGTGTTGCCCCGTTCCAGGATGTTGCGCCGGAAGGAGTCGGCTGTAGCCTTGTCGAAGATGCCGTTCTGCTTGAAGAGTGAGAAGGCATCGGCATCCATCACCTCTGCCCACTTGTAGCTGTAATAACCGGCGGCGTACCCTCCGGAGAAGATATGCCCGAAAGCGGTCGACATGCAGGCTTCCGGCACCACCGGCAGCAGCTGCACGCGTGCCATCGCCGCCTGTTCGAATGCAGGCACATTGCCACTGAAGGGTTCGGTGAGCGAGTGCCAGGCCATATCGAGGTAACCGAAAGAGAGCTGGCGCAGTGTCAGGTATCCCACGTTGTAGTTGGAGGCGTCGATGATCTTCTGCAGCAGCGCATCGGGCATCTTCTCGCCGGTTTCATAATGGAAGGCAAACCGGTCGAGGTACTCCTTCTCGGTGAGCCAGTTCTCCATGATGTGGGAGGGAAGCTCCACGAAATCGCGGTAAACGCTTGTACCGGATAGGCTTTCGTAGGTGCTGCGAGCCAGCATGCCATGGAGGGCGTGTCCGAACTCATGAAGGAAGGTCTCTACCTCGTCGAAGGTGAGCAGTGCCGGCTTGCTCTCAGTAGGACGGGTGAAATTCATCACGATGGTGACATGGGGACGGCTGTCGATACCATCTTTCATGTACTGGCTCTTGAAGGAAGACATCCAGGCACCCGAACGCTTGCCTTCACGCGGGTGGAAGTCGGTATACAAAACGGATAGAAAGTCACCCTCCTCGTCGAGCACGTCGAACGCCTCCACCTCGGGGTGGTAGACCTGGATCTCAGGATTGGGAACGAACTGCAACCCATAGAGCTCGGTAGCCAGCCCAAAGACCCCTTTTTTCACGTTCTCCAGCTCGAAGTAGGGACGTGTCATCTCGTCGTTCACACCGAAGCGGTTGTCTTTGAGTTTGTCGGCATAGTAGCTCCAGTCCCAGGGTTCGATTTCGATGGACTTTCCTTCCACCTCGGAAGCGTAGTTAGCCACTGCTGTCACCTCTTCACGGGCAACATCCCCAAAGGCATCAGCCAGGCGATCGAGCAGGCCGTATACACCGGCGGCATTCTTTGCCATGCGGTTCTTCAGTACGTAGTCGGAGTAGCTGCTGTAGCCGAGCAGGTTGGCGATCTGCAGGCGCAGATTGGCAATCTTGCGGACATTTTCCCGGTTGTCGTATGGCCCCTCCTTCACACCCTTGGTGGCATTGGCCATATAGAGCTTTTGCCGCAGGTCGCGCCGAGAGGAGTATTTCATAAAGCCGATATAGCTTGGTGCGGAGAGGTCGAACAGCCATCCCTCCCTACCCTTGACCTTCGCCTTGGCGGCGGCAGCATCGGTGAGGCTCTCGGGCAGTCCAGCCAGGTCCGCCTCGTCCGTGAGCAGCATCTCGTAGGCGTTGGTCTCGCGCAGGTTGTTCTGCCCAAAGTCGAGCGTCGCCTTGCTCAGCTCCATCGAGAGGGCGCGGTACTGTTCCTTGCCCTGGGCTGAGAGGGTGGCACCGCTGTTCTCGAACCCTTCGTAGTACTTCTCCGTGAGACGGATCTGCTCGGGTGTGAGTTCCGCACTGTGGCGGCTGTCGTAGACAGCCTTCACCCGCTTGAAGAGATCCTCGTTCAGGTTGATGTTGTTGGAGTGTTCCGACAGCTTCGGACTGAGTCGCTGGGAGATCTCCATCATCTCGTCGTTGCTCTCGGAGCCCAGCAGGTTGAAGAAGACGCTGCTGACGCGGTTCATCATATTGCCGGAATATTCGATCGCCTCGATGGTGTTGGCGAAGGTGGCTGCAGCAGGGTTGGCAGCAATCCGGTCGATCTCGGCCTGGTGCTCTGCCATCGCCTTCTCGAAAGCGGGTTCATAATGTTCATTCCTGATCTCGTTGAAAGGGGCCGTACCGTGTGGCGTGGCGAACGGCTTGAAGAAGGGGTTCTCCTCCGCCGCGGCTATTGTCATCATCATCACAGAAAATAGGGTTAATAGGGTTTTCTTCATAAAAAAACTTTACATTTGTGGAAAACAGATTGGGGACAAAGATACATTTTTTTTCAAAAATGCCGGGGCTCGTTAAGAGGTTATTGCGTTAGTAGGTTCCGGGTTCGACGTTCGACGTTCGACATTGGGGGTTCCGGATTCATTGCCGATAGCCGACAGCCAACAACCAATAGCTAACAATAACCTAAGTTCGCTTTTTGTAAGTTACAATTTTGTTAGTCCGAAAGAAAAAGTTATATTTGTTGCAAAACAATGAGA
>JADLKK010000180.1 GCA_016839025.1 Proteiniphilum sp. | reverse complement strand
GTGTAGAGCAATCTACACCAAACGGTGCGAGCAATCGCGTCGTGATGCGTTGAAAAGCGCATCGAATGATTACTATTGACGTAAGCGGCTTGGATAAGTGGTTCGAGTGCTAGGCGTCGTGAGCTGAGCGCCGGAGGCGTACTTAACGGTACGTCGACAAGCGAAGTGAAGCGACAACAACGCAATCGACCAGTTAGCAAAGACGCGAATAAAGTCAAGTTAGTAAGGGCATACGGTGGATGCCTAGGCGCCAAGAGCCGATGAAGGACGCGGCAAGCTGCGAAAAGCCACGGGGAACCGCAAGCAGGTATAGATCCGTGGATATCCGAATGGGGAAACCCGGCAAGGGTTATGCCTTGTCACTCCTACGGGAGAGGGAACCCGGGGAACTGAAACATCTAAGTACCCGGAGGAAGAGAAATCAAGCGAGATTCCCAAAGTAGCGGCGAGCGAACTGGGAGAAGCCCAAACCATGGAGCTACGGCTCTATGGGGTTGCGGACCGGCAACAATTCATCCAGGCCTAGTCGAAGCATCTGGAAAGATGGGCCATAGCAGGTAATAGCCCTGTAGGCGAAAGGCAGAGATGAAGGGCCGGTATCCAGAGTACCACGAGACACGTGAAACCTTGTGGGAAGCAGGGGGGACCACCCTCCAAGGCTAAACACTCCTTGGCGACCGATAGCGTATAGTACCGTGAGGGAAAGGTGAAAAGCACCCCGGGAGGGGAGTGAAATAGTACCTGAAACCGTATGTCTACAAGCAGTCGGAGCGAGAGCGACGGCGTGCCTATTGAAGAATGAACCGGCGAGTTACAGGCACTAGCGAGGTTAAGTGGAAGACACGGAGCCGAAGCGAAAGCGAGTCTTAATAGGGCGACAAGTTAGTGTTTGTAGACCCGAAACCGCAGTGATCTACCCATGGCCAGGTTGAAGCGCAGGTAAAATTGCGTGGAGGACCGAACTCGTGAACGTTGAAAAGTTCTGGGATGAGCTGTGGGTAGGGGAGAAATTCCAATCGAACGCGGAGATAGCTGGTTCTCCCCGAAATAGCTTTAGGGCTAGCCTCAAGAAGTAAGTATAGACGGTAGAGCGCTGGTTGGGCTAGGGGCCGTACAGGTTACCGAACCCTGTCAAACTGCGAATGGCTATACTGGTATCTTGGGAGTCAGACTACGAGTGATAAGATCCGTGGTCAAGAGGGAAACAGCCCAGACCATCAGCTAAGGTCCCCAATGCTGTGCTAAGTGGCAAAGGATGTGGCGTTACACAAACAACCAGGATGTTGGCTTAGAAGCAGCCACCATTTAAAGAGTGCGTAATAGCTCACTGGTCGAGTGACGCTGCGCCGAAGATGTCCGGGGCTAAAGCACAGAACCGAAGCTATGGATTCGTATCTATGATACGAGTGGTAGGGGAGCGTTCTCATCGGGCAGAAGCTGAGCTGTAAGGCGAGGTGGACTGATGAGAAGTGAGAATGCCGGTATGAGTAGCGAAAAGACAGGTGAGAATCCTGTCCACCGAAAGCCTAAGGGTTCCTGAGCAACGATCGTCGTCTCAGGGTAAGTCGGGGCCTAAGCCGAGGCGAGCATGCGTAGGCGATGGACAACAGGTTGAAATTCCTGTACCAGCAGAAGTCGTTTGAGTGATGGAGTGACACAGAAGGGTAGGCAAGGCGCGATATTGGTATTCGCGTTCAAGCGTGTAGGGTAGAGCATAGGCAAATCCGTGTTCTTTGAACCTGAGGCGTGATGACGAGGCATTGTAATGATGCTGAAGCTGTTGATCCCACGCTGTCAAGAAAAGCTTCTAGCGAGACAACTGCTGCCCGTACCGTAAACCGACACAGGTAGGCAGGGAGAGAATCCTAAGGTGCGCGGGAGAACCCTCGTTAAGGAACTCGGCAAATTGTATCCGTAACTTCGGAAGAAGGATAGCCAGCCAGGGTGTAGCCTTGAAACGGGTGAAGCCAGAGCTGGTCGCAGAGAAGAGGCCCAAGCGACTGTTTACCAAAAACACAGGTGCCTGCTAAAGCGAAAGCTGACGTATAGGTGCTGACACCTGCCCAGTGCCGGAAGGTTAAGGAAGGGGGTCAGGGGAAACCCGAAGCTCTCGACCGAAGCCCCGGTGAACGGCGGCCGTAACTATAACGGTCCTAAGGTAGCGAAATTCCTTGTCGGGTAAGTTCCGACCCGCACGAAAGGTGTAACGATTTGGGCACTGTCTCAACGAGGGACCCGGTGAAATTGAAATACCTGTGAAGATGCAGGTTACCCGCGACTGGACAGAAAGACCCCATGGAGCTTTACTGTAACTTGGCATTGATTTTTGGTGTATGATGTACAGGATAGGTGGGAGCCAGAGAAGCGAGAACGCCAGTTTTCGTGGAGGCGCCGTTGGGATACCACCCTTCCTATACCGAAAATCTAACTGAAAGAGTAACGACCTTCAGGACATTGCCAGGCGGGCAGTTTGACTGGGGCGGTCGCCTCCCAAAAAGTAACGGAGGCGCCCAAAGGTTCCCTCAGCGCGGTCGGAAATCGCGCGAAGAGTGTAAAGGCAGAAGGGAGCTTGACTGCGAGTCAGACACGACGAGCAGGGACGAAAGTCGGGCTTAGTGATCCGGTGGTACCGAGTGGAAGGGCCATCGCTCAACGGATAAAAGCT
>JADLKK010000039.1 GCA_016839025.1 Proteiniphilum sp. | reverse complement strand
GAGAAAGGGGCCTGGATCCTGCTCACCTCGCTGATCGTTTTTCAACAGACCTACAGCGCCACCCGCATGCGTCTTTTCCACCGTGTGCTGGGCACACTGTGGGGTGTCATCCTCGGGGTAACCCTGGCACAGTTGCTGCCCACCCAGGCAGGGCATATTCTGCTGCTGCTTGGGTCAATCTATGCCTTTTTCTACTGGCTCAGGAACAACTACACCATCGCCGCCATCTTCATCACCACCTTCGTGCTGGCGGTCTTCAACCTGCTCACCAGCCAGGGCGTAGAGGTCATGCTGCCCCGGATCACCGACACCCTCATAGGCGGGGCAATTGCCTACCTGGTGGTGCGTTTCGTCTGGCCCGACTGGCAGTACAAACAGCTTCCCACGCTGTTACACACCGCGGTGGTGAAGAACAAACGCTACTTTGAAAGCATCTACGACGGCTCTGTCAGCGAAGAGGAGTACCAGCACAACCGGCGTACCGCCTACAATGCCGACAATGCGCTCACCTCCGCCTGGAAGGGGATGCGCCTAGAACCGAAACATACGCGCCTTTATCAGGAACGGGCGTTCAACCTCACCAACCTGAACCATGCACTGCTCTCCTACATCTCCGCTTTCGGCGTCCATAAGCATGCCGAAGATCTGACAGAGCAGGAACAATCCTTTTGCTACAACGTGAGCAGGGTACTGCACTACGCTTCAGACCTGCTGACAGGCAATGCCGACCCGGCAGAGCTGGAGATCCTGCTCCGGGACGCCAACTGCTGGGAAGAACAGATCGAGGAGCTGCAGCACGACAAGGCCAACCGCAGGGCAGGGCTAATCTACAACATCGCCCACGTCTCCCGTGAGCTGCTGATCGAGACAAAATCAATCGTGAAAGAGGGGAAAGGTGACGGTAAATAGGATTATAGGGAATTGTGATCAAGTGAATCCATTCACGGGGTAATGAAATAATTGCTATATTTGTCCTGTTCATATTTATGGAGCAGGCAATACCGACCTTGTTGTACAATTGAATATATACCGATGAACTCCAAAATATTTATTCTGTTCACCTTCCTGTTTGTTCAATCTATCGGCTTGGAAGCTCAGTCTGTATCTATTTATGAATTGGGCTATCCTATAACGGACTACGAGGATAATTTTAAGAATTTGCTTCGTAATTGGACAAAGAAGAACATAACCAATATTGAAGACTTCGAATTATCTGATATTTATTTTGTTGAAGTACTCACAAGCAGAGATCGGTACAATCATTATCGGAATTTCTTCTCGTCGGATAAGTCCCTGCACGCGGCTACAAGAGGGAGGAAAAGCATGGACACGAAAGGAAATATAATCGAAGAGCTTTATATTCAACCCGGTTACCGCTATGCTGAATTTTATGATACAAGAGGAATGAATGACAGCATCCGGAATATCTTATCTGACAATTTTCAAAAACAAGCCCGCGATCTGTTATCCAGAGAGTTTGATATGGATACTTTACAGCTATTCAATTATCAGTACTACAAGGAATGTTCTGATACTGCCTCTTCAGGGTATGAAAAACAAGTCAGAAATCATACTGTTACATCCCTAGAACCTCTTTCTCAGCATTATATTGATATTGTACTGGAGGGTGATAAAAAGATCACAGACCTAACAGTAAACGATGCAAGGGAGTTTATCCTTGAAAACCTGATCATTGAAAGGCTCACCACACAAGTAGCCTTCACCAATACTGTAAAACAAGGCGATAGGGTCTATGCGATTAACTTTACCTATCATGGAAATGCATATACCAACTATATCGTTTGTAGTTCTGAGTCGAAAAAAGTGGTGTGGGATCATTTATTTATGGGAATTTTGCCGGAACAATAAATTCAGTTGAATCGCTGCGCTATTGGGATGTTGAAAAGCACTTCGATCTAAAGTGGAGCATATTTCAGTATTACAGCATCTATAAAGATTATCTGGTCCTTTTTGTAGGAGAATCATTGGTCGATCTGCTGATGTTCAACGAAGCTGAATCGGCAAAGGAAAAGGATGAGTATCACAAGATAGAGGCTTTTGTCAAAACGAAACTGACCTATAATAAAATCTGACACACATACAGATTGATTGGAAGGGAAACCGCACCCGCTCCTTTCAGCGGCTGAGCTCTTTAAAAGCGTTTCAATGTTTCTCGGCGAAACGTTTTTTTTGTGCTATCTTTGTACCCTCATTGCTATGTAGCATCACGGCACACTGTTGTGGTGTGGGGCTGATGCGCATCAGACATTTTGCATGATTGTAATAGGATAAATGGTAACGATATTAGGCATAGAATCCTCCTGCGACGACACCTCGGCAGCGGTGATCCGCGATGGGGTGATCTGCTCGAACGTGATTGCCGGACAGGCGGTGCACGAGCGCTACGGTGGTGTGGTACCCGAGCTGGCATCGCGTGCGCACCAGCAGCACATCATTCCGGTGGTGCACGAAGCCCTGCAGCAGGCAGGCATAATGAAAAAGGAGGTGACAGCCGTAGCCTTTACCCGCGGACCGGGCCTCCTGGGTTCACTGCTGGTGGGTACCTCCTTTGCAAAAGGGTTCTCCTCTGCGCTCAACATTCCGATGATCGATGTGAATCATCTACAGGCACATGTGCTGGCTCACTTTATCAAGGAGGATGTAAACGACACTGAGCGGCCCTCCTTCCCATTTCTCTGTCTGCTCGTCTCGGGTGGTAACTCACAGATCATCCTGGTGAAGTCGCACAGGGAGATGGAGATCATCGGACAGACCATCGACGATGCCGCCGGCGAGGCGTTCGACAAGTGCGCCAAGGTGATGGGACTGGGCTACCCCGGGGGGCCGGTGGTCGACCGCCTGGCGAAGGAGGGTGATCCGAAACGGTTTACCTTCAGCAAACCCAACATTGCCGGCTACGACTACAGCTTCAGCGGACTGAAAACCTCATTCCTCTATTTTCTGCGGGATGAACTGAAGAGGAACGCCGATTTCATTGAACAAAACAAGAACGACCTTTGTGCCTCCCTGCAGCAGACCATCATTGAGATCCTGATGAACAAGGTTTACCATGCCGCAAAAGATTTACATATCAAAGAGGTGGCGGTGGCAGGCGGTGTCTCCGCCAACTCGGGACTGAGAAGTGCCTTTGAAGCATACAGCAGGCGTTACGGCTGGAAAATCCATATCCCCCAATTTGCCTACACTACGGACAATGCCGCCATGGTAGCCATCGCGGGTTATTACAAGTATCTCCGCGGTGAGTTCTGCGGACCAGAGGCAGCACCTTACGCAAGGGTCTCCATTTGATCACAACAACCTACAATTATCCAGATAGTATGACTGAAAAAGAAAACAGTGCCATTGAGGAGAACAGGAAGAGCCTCAATTTTATCGAAGCGATGGTAGAGAAAGACCTGGCAGAAGGGCGGAACAACGGGCGCATACAGACCCGCTTCCCGCCAGAACCGAACGGCTACCTGCACATCGGCCACGCCAAGGCCATCTGCATCGATTTCGGCATTGCACAAAAATATGGAGGAGTCTGTAACCTCCGCTTTGACGATACCAACCCGGTGAAAGAGGATGTGGAGTATGTCGATTCCATCATGGAGGATATCCAATGGCTCGGTTACCAATGGGGCAATGTCTACTATGCCTCCGACTACTTCCGGCAGCTGTGGGATTTTGCCGTGAAGCTGATCCGTGAAGGTAAGGCCTATATCGACGAACAATCGGCCGAGGAGATCGCCCGCCAGAAGGGTACACCCACACAGCCCGGTACCCACAGTCCCTATCGTGACCGGCCCGTGGAAGAATCGCTCGCGCTCTTCGGAAAGATGAACAGTGGTGAAATCCCTGAAGGGAAGATGGTGCTGCGTGCAAAGATTGACATGGCCGCCTCCAACATGCACTTCCGCGACCCGATCATCTACCGTGTAATCCATATCCCGCATCACCGTACCGGCACCACCTGGAAAGCCTACCCGATGTACGACTTCGCCCACGGTCAGTCGGATTACTTTGAGGGAGTGACACACTCGCTCTGTACGCTTGAGTTTGAGGTACACCGTCCGCTCTACGACTGGTTCATCGACCAGCTGGCCGATAGTGACTACCGTCCCCGCCAGACTGAGTTTAACCGCCTGAATCTCACCTACACGGTGATGAGCAAACGCAAGCTGCTCCAGCTGGTGCAGGAGAAGTTGGTCTCCGGATGGGATGACCCGCGGATGCCGACCCTTACCGGGATGCGCCGGCGCGGTTTTACGCCGGAGGGGATCCATAACTTTATCGACAGAATCGGCTACACCAAGTATGACGGTATCAACGATATCTCTCTTCTGGAACATGCCGTACGCGAAGACCTGAACAAGCGGGTGATGCGCGTTTCCGGTGTGATCGATCCGGTGAAGTTGATACTTACCAACTACCCCCTGGGACAGGTGGAAGAGATGGAGGCGATCAACAACCCCGAGGATGAGTCGATGGGCAGCCGAAGTGTCAAGTTTACCCGTGAGCTCTGGATCGAGCGGGACGACTTTATGGAGGAGGCGCCCAGGAAATATTTCCGTCTCACTCCTGGCAACGAGGTGCGCCTCAAGAATGCCTATATCGTGAAGTGTACCGGTTGCAGAAAAGATGAGCAGGGCAACGTCACCGAGGTGTACGCCGAGTACGATCCACAAACAAAAAGCGGTATGCCGGAAGCCAGCCGTCGTGTGAAGGGCACCATCCACTGGGTATCGGTGCCCCACAGCCTCGATGCTGAGGTGCGGCTCTACGACCGTCTCTTCATGGTAGAGGACCCCTCGGCTGAGAAAGAGAAGGATTTCCGGGAACTGATGAATCCTGACTCGTTGATCGTCAAGAGGGGCTGCAAGGTGGAAGAGTATCTCAAAGAGGCGAAACCACTTGACAGCTTTCAGTTCCAGCGCATCGGTTACTTCAACGTGGACAAGGACAGTTCCGGCGATCAGCTTGTGTTCAACCGCACCGTGGCACTGAAAGATTCCTGGAAAAAGCAGAACGACTGATCGCCCAAAGAGACAGTAACGACCCAAAACCCGAAAAAGCATGGAAGAGAATGAATCTGACATTACCGCCCTGGTAGAGAAGTACGAACAGATGCGTGCACTCGGCAGGAACATCTACTTCGATGCCGATGAATTTGCCCTCCTGGCAGAGTACTACAACGCCGAAGGTGACAACCAGGAGGCAGAGCAGTTGATCCGTGAGGGACTGATGATGCATCCCGGCAGCTCCGCATTGATGCTGCTTCGTGCCAAGACACTCGTTTTCGCGGAGCTCTACGAAGAGGCACTCGATTATCTGCGGCTGATAGCGGATGAAGGTGGGGTTGAGTATGCCCTGCTCCGGATTGAATCGCTGTTGCATCTCGACCGGTACGATGAGGCGGATCGGCTGATTAACGGGACTCTGGAGCAGGAACTGGTGATGGATGATATTTATTACTTTATCACCGAGACCGCCTACCTGCTCAATGATGTGGATCAGTTCGACCGGGCAATCACCTTCCTGGAGGAGAGCATGAAGATCGACGACACCAATACCGACGCGATCGTCGATCTGGCATATGCCTACGAGATGAAAGGTGACCTTCAGAAAGCCATTGAACAGAACAACCGGCTGCTGGACATTGATCCCTACTCCTACGACGGGTGGGTCAATATTGGTAAGCTATACTCCATGCATGGGCAGTATGATAAGGCAATCGATGCATTCGATTTTGCCCTCACCATCCGTGAGGATGACCTGCCGGTGATGAAGATGAAGGCTCTCTCGCTCTACCTGAACGACAATACCCCTGAGGCAGTATCTATCTTTGAGCAGTGCCTGCAGCAGGCACCAGGTGATGAGACGCTCTATGATTCACTACTGGAAGCCTATGAGGCGATGGAACAATACGACGAGATGATCAAGCTGATCGATAAGAAAGAGGCATTATTCGGTAGCGAGGGGATCCCGGCGAAACGTGCATTCGTGCACCTCAGCAAGGAGGAGTTCGAGGCAGCCAGGGAGCTCTTCATGCAGATTCCGGAAGCCGAAAATGACACACTCGATTACTATATGCTGGAGGGTGAACTGGCGTTCCATGACAACGATCTCAAACGGGCTGAATCAGCCTATATGAAAGCGGCTCTTATCTCCGAGGGGAATGAGGAGATCCTCGACCGGCTCGCCAACATCAGTGTGGCACAGGAGAAATTTGAGCAGGCGGCAGCCTACCTGGAGGAACTGCTCGAGATTGCGCCCGATTTTCCCACCGCCAAGTCGCGGCTCGCATTCATCCGCTTCGAGATCGGTTCCAAGGAGCCTTTCGATCAGATCATGTCGCAGTTCTCCGATGAGGAACTGCGTGCCCTGCTCAGCCTCATTTCCGGCAGCGGCGAAGAGGAGTATCCCGAGTACAGTCGTGAGAAGATGCTCACCCGCCTGAACGAGGCACGCGAGAACCGTGTCCTGTTCAAGAACATCAAATATTGACTTTTTTCTCTCTTTACTTGTTGAGCCTGTTCATTAATCAACCATGAATCTATCGGGAACAGAGGAGATGCCCCGGAATCGTCTTCGGCATCCTGCCACCCGGAATCTACTGATATGGCCGAATCGGACTCTATTTCCTCATCTTGATCTCAATCTCCAGCCAGGCACCCGTGGATTCACCGGAAGATGTCGCCTTTTCGCCGCCAAATCCTCTCACGATGGCAATGGCATATTTGTTGATTTCACCCACACTTGTGCCTCCAAAACCGATGGCAAACATGTAACCCTCAGACATGTTAAACTGTCTGACCACACTTGAACTGGCTATCTTGTTCTTCACGTAGGTGTCCACGAGATTCCAATCTTCCTGATTGTCTCCAATTTCATCGAATGTCTTGCCAACCATGCTGTAAAAGTCGGTTGCCGATGGCAAACGGGTGAGATTATAGGGAGTAGCCCACCCTTCCACGAGATCATTGGCCTTGATGGTTGTACCGGTACTCACGTTCGGTCCGAAAATTGCCGGTCCGTTGCTTGCATGGCCATCTGATATGAAGCAGTTGGAGTAGAGTAGGTTTACACTGCTCTGATTGGCTTTTGCCTGCGTACCATTCAACACGTAAGGAGCCATTGAGAAACTAAAATAGCACTTGGGATATTTCTCATCGGTAAGGATGATGTACTCGTAATGGATCATTACATCTCCAACCGTGGCTCTCGGGAACAGGATGGTGACAGGTACTGACTGCAGGCCTTCATTCCCGTTACTGTCGACTGCTGTTACCCCAACACTTTTCACATCCTCACCGGCATTCACCACGAAACTGAACCGGTTGTCAGCAAGTGTGACCGTTTGAGCCGGATCGCTACTTCCTTCTCTTACCACTACGAAGGAAACTCCTGTAACCGTCAGATTAGAACTGATCCTGCCTGTGACGGTAAAAGTGGAATCGGGTTTGACCTTTATCATGTCATCATCAAAGATGACTACCGGCCCTATGGCAGTAACATGTTTTATTTCAAATAATTTGTTTGTAGTAAGACTCCCTTTGTTCACCGCCGTGACCATTACCCCTGTCATGCCATTGCGGGCGGTCAGGGGGATGTCGAATCTTGACTCCAGGTCACCCGTGAGGTCTATTGACACAGGTGCATCTTCGATATCGCCTTTGATGATGCGGTAGTTCAGGCTGGAGATCTTCGTTTTCGAGGTCACCCTTCCCTTCACGTGAAAAGGTTCTCCTGATTCAATGTCATCAATGTACCCCGGATCATCCAACGTTATTTCCAGGTCATCAATGCCCTGTATCACCTTGAATATTTTGACCGACCTGTTCCCCTTGACATCCTCAGCGATTATTTTCACGCCCACGGTGGTTGGCTCGGCCAGGAATCCCAGCGTAAAGGAGTCGGCACTGCCTTCCACTCCCAATTCCAGCCGATCGCCCGATTCATCCAGCTTGCCCGTTTCATCGATCTTCTGATGAAAGTAAAAAGCACCGGCAAGAGGTTCTTCGGTAACGATCCTCCCCTTCACCTGGAAGAGATCTCCGGGAAAGATTTCGTTTATGCTATCCGGTTGCCCGTTGTTTCTCCTCCTCATCACGGATAATGTCTTGCTCCACGGATCTGGCAACTGCAAAAGGAGGTTCATCCGTCATCACCCCGGGGACGTTGAACCTGTGTGAATGATCCAGCCTGCGAATCAGCCTGCGCCGAAACGACTTGAGGAGATAGAAAAGGATGTTGTCGGTATCCCCGATGCTCTTTTTATTCTTGATCAGATCTGCAAACAGATCCTGGATCGTGTCTTCCACCAACGGGATGTGGGGTGTGAACTGTAAGCCATAGTGGTACAATGCAGGGTAATATTGCCTGTAAATGAACGAAACAGCCTTCTGGTCACCGGTTTTAAACGAATGCCAAATATCACGGTCACTATGATTCGACATCATGATTCTCTTTTATTCAACCCAATCATGCAATTTTACAAAATGTAGGTGATACAATCGTTTTAAAACAGGAATTTAACAGTTTGGGGAATGTGATGTCGCTGACCATGAGCTGCTGATGACACGGTAAGGAGGTAACTGTTGCATACAAATAATAAAAAACATATATAAATGACAATATCCATGAAAAAAATGTAATTTTGGCGGGATTATTCTGTCGAATATTTTTTTTACCATCCATAACGTGAAACTGAAATGAAAAAGAAACATCTTTTGCTTTTTGTCTTGATCCTCTTGAGTAATAGAATGGCGGCACAAATGGGTGTTGCTTCGGAAGGGATGTCCGGGAATTATCATGCGTTCTGGAATCCTCAGGTGATGGAGAGGATAGAGCGAGACATAGAGAAAAACCGGAAAGCGGATGCGGTGCTGCACCTGGGGAATCTTCCCAAGGGGACAATCGTTCAGGTAGAACAGGTTGGTCATGATTTCCTGTTCGGTGGCAATATCTTTCTCTATGGAGATTGTGGTTCGTCTGAGAAGAACAGTCGCTACGAGGAGACCTTCGGCTCCCTGTTCAATGCTGCCACCGTTCCCTTTTACTGGCGAACATTGGAGCAGGAACAGGGTAAACCGAGATACAGGGAGGGTAGTTCCTACGAATATCGGCGCCCACCCACAGATCCGGTGGTTGATTTCTGCGAATCGAGAGGCATCAACATGAACGGACATGCCATCATTTATGGCATGCGCACCTGGGGACATCCTACCTGGATGCCGGAGGAACGGGGACTGATGGAAGAGTACTTCCAAAAGCATGTGCAAGAACTGGCCGAACGCTACAAGGGACGCGTACAACGCTGGGACGTGGTGAATGAACCGACGGATCAGGCCAACCGGGGGATCATGCCGGATGATTATACCTACAAGTGTTTCAATTGGGCGCGGAAATATTTTCCCGACTCCGTCAGGTTCAACATCAATGATTCCGATATGCACTGGGAGATGACGCTTTACCGTCGCTACCTGGAGATCGTGCGCAATTTGATTGACAGAGGGACGCAAATAGACTACGTAGGTCTTCAAATGCACATCTACAACCCGGAAGAGTCACGCAGGATCGCGAATGGTGCCGATATATTGACCCCTGCCAAGATCTACGAGCGACTCGATTGCATGTCAGGTGCGGGACGGCCGATACATGTCAGCGAAGTCACGGTCACCGCCCCGGATGATTCGGATGAAGGGAAAGCCATTCAATCGATGATCACGGAGAACCTCTACCGCTTGTGGTTCAGTCACGAGAATGTGATGGGAATCACCTGGTGGAACGTGGTGGATGGGGGGGCGGCTGCCGGCGAACCCTCCTTGTCGGGGATATATGATGTTGAATTGAACCGGAAACCTGTGTACAGGGTGCTGGAGCAGCTGATCAACCAGGAGTGGAAAACCCGGTTGACAGTGGAGATCCCGGAAGATGGCACCGTGAAATTCCGGGGGTTCAAGGGTAAATACCTTGTCCGGTGGAAGGATCCATCAGGAAAGGTTCAAAGCAAGGAGTTCTATTTGAAAAACGATGGGGATGGCTTTTCGCTTTTTTCTTGATCGAACGCAACCTTTCCCGAATCAATGTCGTAGAGGGCGCCCACGATCACGATTCTGCCATCCTTCTCCAAGGTGGCGAGGATGGGGCTTTGTTCCCTGATCTGCCGCATCATAATCTCTACATTCAGTTTGCTCACATTGGCGACAAAAGAGTGGTTCTGCCCATTTCGCTCCGTCCGTGTGACTGTCTCCTGCTCGATGGCTGGTCTTATTTTCTCCAGCAGCCCGGTCAGGTGTCCTGCCTTGGTGCGGTTGCAGGCACTGATGATCGCACCGCATTTTGTATGTCCCAGCACCACGATGATTTTCGATCCGGCGATACTGCACGAATATTCCATGCTGCCGAGGATATCGTTGTTGATGATGTTTCCGGCAACGCGGATGCTGAAGATATCGCCCAGCCCCTGGTCAAAGATCAGTTCTGCCGATGTGCGGGAGTCAATGCAGCTCAAAATGGTGGCAAAGGGATACTGACCCTCTGAGGTGAGATTCACCTGCTTCAGCAGGTTCCTGTCCATCTTGAGGTTGTTCAGAAATCGCTTGTTGCCCTCCTTTAGCAATGCCAGTGCCTCCTGTGGAGTGAGTTGTTCCTGGCTTTCCCGCGTGTGTACCCACATGGTTATGCCTCTTTCCTGTATTGGTAGACCGCCTTGTTGATCCTGTCCATGATGGCTCTGCCTACACCATGCTCTTCGACCGGTTCAATGAATATCTGCCTGATCCCGGGATCATCTTCCATTGCATGAAGGGAAGAGAAGAGATGGGCGGCTGTCTCCAGGTAGTTTTGGTTGTAAGAGGTATAGATGATTCTGCGGCACTCCGGTTCATGATCAGCATGTCCATGCAGGATCACTCCCGACGCGGGTGGCAGCTCCGGTTGTTGTCGGTCATATAGGTGAAGTGGCTTGGTGGGGGAGTAATGGCTTTTCAGCAGGCCGGGTGCGACGATCTTCTCTGTCTTGCCGTCCTGTAGCTCAAATACTCCGGGAAAAGCCGTTTCGATATCCTGCAAGGTGATCTTGCCGGGACGAAGCAGCGTGCAGGCATTCCCCTCAAGCGATACGATGGTCGATTCAATACCCACGCTGGTTTTTCCGCCATCCAACACATAATCGATATCCGGTAGTTGCTTCCTTACATGGGCGGCGGTAACCGGACTCAAATGCCCGAACTTGTTGGCGCTGGGAGCGGCTATCGGACATCCGGCGGTCTGGATCAGCTCCAGTGCGACCCGGTGATCGGGTATCCTGACGGCTACCGTCGGCAAGCCCGAAGTGACGATATCGGGTACCCGGCTGCTCTTGGGCAATACCAGCGTGAGTGGCCCCGGCCAGAACCTGGCAGCCAGCTGGCGGGCAAGATCGGTCGTTTGGCTGGTCAGTTGTTCCAGGTCGTCAGCTGAGGCGACATGGACGATCAGCGGGTCAAACGAAGGGCGTTCTTTCGCCGCAAAGATGCGAGCCACGGCAATCGGATCCAGCGCATTGGCCCCAAGACCGTATACGGTCTCCGTAGGAAATGCCACCAGTCCTCCCTTGCGGAGGATGCCGGCAGCCAGTTTTATCTCCTCAATGTTCGTCATCACTATTGGAAAAGGTATATTGGTAATCCATCGGGATGATTTCCAGGTACTCCTCCACGCTGCCTCCCCGCAGGCAGGTCTCGATGATGCGCTGGCCGGTGGGATGCAGGCCGGGCACAAGGTATTTCTGCAATTCCGACCGGAAGAAATCATACAGGATCTCCGCGCCGGCATCATATCCTGCTGTTTCCACCTCTGTCTGTTTGTGCACCTGGAGGAAACGGGAAGGGATCTTGGCTCCCTCAAGGGTGAGATAGTTCAGTTCAAAGCCCAGTAGCGGACAGCGGGCTGGCTGGTACTGGTCGCTGCGGAGCTTGGCATTGCCCCTGCGGGTGAGATATTCCCGCATCAGCAACTGTGGCTTGAAACCTACCTTCCAGGCGCCAATGTACTGGTTGGGGGTTAGTGTGTAGCGCATGCGGGGTGTATGGATGATCTGTTCCAACAACAGATTGGCATGCACAATCATTTCGCCCGTGGCAAAAGGCCAGTAGGAGCCGACTCCTTCGCTGCCCATGCCCCCACCATCCACGATGCTGGGATTGGCATGGCCGCGCGGTGCGGCCAGACGCCAGAGCCAGGCAAGCGCCGGGGGGAGAATATGAAACAAGCCGATGATTCCGTAGGTGGGTTTTTCTTTGTTGCAGGGTGGGGTGCGCACACCAAAGCTTCGGATGTCAACCGTCACCGGCAGGCCCAGGACGTTAGGCACAATGTTCCGTGGCACAATCACCCGCGGATTGGGGCAAGGTCTGCCGGGATTGTCCTCAGTGTGATTCCAGATCAGCGCAGTGCCGCCGGGAATCGATTGCACGTTCAGGAAAAGCAATGGCTCTTTTGGCTTGATGGTCAGTTTCTCCAGGAAAGGCTCGTCGCCATAGTCCCTGATGCCGTCCACCCGGATGAACCATCCGTTTTCCGCGTCCGAGACGGTCAGCTTGCCATTGTTCTTTTGCAGTGAGGGGTGGCACAGCGCCATATCGTCGGTCACCGGATTAAAGGAGCAGAACAACGGGAAATTGATCAGTCGCTTTTCACCAGTGATACTGTTGGTGCCGATCAGCACTTGGCCGTTTTCCTCCCTGACGATGTTCTGCAGCATCTCACTCTTGCCTCCTCCGCTGGCCCCCTCATGCATGAAGGTGGTGATGTTGTCGTAGGGGCTCACTACCTGCACCGTGGAGCAGTGGGCGGTGATCCAGCCCTCCCGCTCTCCTTTGGTCAGGAGTGCCCCGTAGAGTCCCTTCTTGGCACTGGGGCCGGGGTAGAGGTTGTAGGAGAAGATCTCGTGCAGCTCCTCGGAGCGCTTGTGCACTACGATCTGCTTCCCCTGGAAATGGGTATGCCGGAAAGTGGGTGCCACATAGATGGCCGACTCGATGGCAAACCCTTCGGGTAGTTCCTGAAGAGGGATGATCTGTTGCAGCATGGCCAGTCCTAAGGCGAAGAAACCGGCATTTGCCGGCAGAATGGCGATTCCTCCGGAGCCGATGCCGTCACGGCCGGCGAAGTAAAAAAAGAGCGCCAGATCCTGTGACTGCAGCCACTCTATCGTTTCCTTTCTCAGACTTTCGAAATCATATCCCATCCTGTCGCTGAACCGCTCCTTGTCACTGGGCAGGAGATCACCGATCAGCATGGTGTCGGGATCCCTCCGTCGCATATAGGCTTCGGTATAGTTGGCCGAGATGCCGTTTGATACCCTGTGGATGATCGCCTCGGTCACCTTGCCCTGCTCCGGCAGGCTGTAGCGTACCTCAAAGCTTTGGCTCTCCTTGCCTCCGACGGCGGCATCAGCCAGATCGGCGGTGTTGCTGAAAACCTGAAACGAGTTGCAGCCTCTGAGTATTTCAGCCGCATCTTTGGGCAGCGTGATCTTCCTGATCTGCAGCTCCTGAAAAAAATTGATCATGCGTTATGAATTGAAGGGTTGATAACCTATTATTTGTTCCGATACAAAGATAGATATTTTTTACTTTATAAATTAAGTATTGCTTTATTTTTTTCTGTTTAAAAATTTGCGGGAGACTGAATCCAGAGCATCTCGCTGATCCCGTCGTGGTTGTTGGTGATATCTTTTGAAGCCCTGGCATTGAAATAGATGCTGTCTCCCTGTTTCAGCAGGTGCGGCTTTTCCTCAAGGATAAACCTCACTTCGCCGGTGAGGATATGGCAGAAGACCTGTCCGTGGGTTTCGGCGAACAGCTGTTCAATGCCCGATCCTTTGGCAAACCGGAGCAGGTAGGTGTCCATCTGCTTGTCGATCTCATTGTGCGACAACAGGTAGACGTTTGTTCCGGAGCTGTTCCGCTCAGCATGTTTCATTTCGCTCCTCTTCACCACCGGGTGACTTGCGATCGCTTCGTTCTCGCCGATCAGTTCACCGACGGTGGTGTGGAGCTGCCCGGCAATGCTTTTCAGCGTGATGATGGAGGGGAACGACTTTGATTTTTCAATTTGTGAGAGGGCGCTGGCGCTGATACCCACTTTTTCGGCCAGTTCGCTGAGGGTAAGCTTGTGGAGCTCTCTTTTTCGTTTGATTCTTTCACCGATACGGTTCATATTGGAAATTTTAGGCAAAGGTATATATTAATATATTAAGTTGTACTTCATCGGAAGGGAAAATATCAACGGTGCTCCTGCGGAAATCTTTTTTGCTGCGATCTTTATCTGTTTTTAGAAAAAATAACAAATTATCATGCAAGGTTTTTCCACGATCCCGCTTTCATGATTGAAGCAATATGATTCTAACGTTTAAAAACTACAAAATGATGAAGATTACCCATTTACTTTTCACAACCGGGATATTGCTCGGCATGCTGACCCTTTCTTCCTGCGTGGACGATGACAACGATGCGAACCGTCTGTATCCCAACGCGCTCGTCACAGTGAAAGAGGCCGCAGACGAAACGGTTTATTTTCAGCTGGATGAAAATACCACCCTGTTACCGGTGAATATCACATCACCCCCCTTTGGCTCAAAAGAGGTGAGGGCGCTGGTCAATTACGATGAAGTAGACGATCCCAGTCAGGTGTATGACAAGGCTGTCAAGGTGAACTGGATCGACAGCATCCGGACGAAACCGATGGCACCCAATTTGGGGGAGGAGAATGATGAGGTATATGGAAACGATCCCGTGGAGGTTGTTGCCGACTGGGTTACAATAGCCGAAGATGGTTACCTTACACTTCGTTTCCGGACAATGTGGAGCCATCAGGGAATCACGCACTATGTGAATCTTATCCCCACCAACAATCCCGATAACCCATACGAGGTGGAGTTTAGACACGATGCCAATGGCGATGTGTCAGGCAGGGTTGGCGATGGCCTCGTTGCATTCAGGCTGGATCAACTTCCCGATACGGAAGGGGAGACGGTGAAGCTGAAGCTGAAATGGAAATCGTTCCACACCGACAAGTCGGCTGAGTTTGATTACCGCACACGCGCCGCAACGCCGGCAACATCTGCAATTGCTGCTGAGAGAAGTGTGATTCCATTGCAATAAATCGATCATTCAGATAAAACACCATTTCAGTATCCTTACAATATTTTATTGCTGAATAAAACAGGTAAGGTTGTACATTTGCACTTCGTACAACCTTACCATGCAATCGATTGAGCGTATGGAGTTATATAGCGGGACAGGATTGGTAAATGAGTAAAGAGGAAAACAGTGAGCGGGAACTCATTCGGCAGATTGTACAAGGCAACAGGGTTGCCATGAAGCAATTCTACGATGAATATTCGGGGTATCTTACCGCCGTATGCGTCCGCTACATCCCAAACAGGGAAGATGTCAAAGATCTGTTACAGGAAAGTTTTCTAAAGATTTTCAAGGCCATCCATACATTTGAATACAAGGGAGAGGGTTCGTTGCGGGCGTGGTCGGCACGCATCGTGGTAAACGAATCATTGAGGCATCTGAAAACAATCGAGAAAATGAAGCTCACAAGCCTTCCGGAGGATGATATCCCCGATCCCGCAGATGATTGGGACGCGGATTTCGATGATATTCCCACCCCGGTCATTCTGGAGATGATCCGTACGCTTCCACCCGGCTATCGTACGGTTTTCAACCTCTATGTATTCGAGCAAAAAAGTCACAAGGAGATTGCATCCCTGCTGCACATTGCAGAAAGCAGTTCCGCTTCGCAATTGCACAGAGCCAAGGGTATACTGATGAAAGAGATAGAGTTGTATCGGTTAAAACAAAAGCACCATGAACGATCAATGGCAAGATAACCTGCGCAACCGTATGGAGCTTCATGAGGAGGTCGCACCGGAAGGGTTGTGGGAAGAGATCGATCAGCGCATCACTGCGGATGGGATGAGGGGGAGATTTTCCCGAAGCCATAAGATTCGGGTGTGGGGCAAACGCATGGGGGCGACTGCTGCGGTTGCTGCTGCGGCCATTGTGCTGCTGTTTATCGTGCGTAACGACTCCATGGAGGATCAGACTGACGAACCGTTCACCGGGAACGTTACCCCTACCAAACCTCAGCAGAAACCCGAACTTCTGCTAGCCGGCAACCGGAACGAAGCAATTGCCGTTAAAGAAAGTGAAAACTTTGTGACCCAGGTAGATGAAAAGGATCACAATCTGGAGCTTATTGAAGAGCAGGAAGCAATCGCCAATGATCCCGAAGTAACCCATCCAGAAGCAGAGAGTATGATTGCCAATGACCCTGATCCTGAACCTGGTGGAAATGAATTCATTCGGGATTCCAGCCATCCTGCTTTGGATGCCGGCGATGGTCACGATCAGTTACTGGCAATGAATGGTCGCAGAGATCATCAGAATCCAACAAAATGGCAAACCGGCCTCTCCCTGTCTAACGCCTCTTCCGGATCATCAGAGAGCTATTCCGGATATGGCACCTTTGCAGTTACGGAGACTGTAGAGGAACAGTATCACTTTCTTGTCAATGACACCAGGGAGCAGTCATATACTGATGTGAGACATCATCAACCCATTACCTTTGGCCTCACCCTGCGGTACAACCTCAACGAAAGATGGAGTGTGGCCAGCGGACTCACCTACTCGCTACTATCGTCGGAACTCCGCTCGGGAAGTGGCAACTATTATTACGATGACCGGCAGACATTGCATTTCATCGGTGTTCCTGTACAGTTCGCCTACACGTTCTGGCAGAACCCCAAAATATCGGCCTATCTCTCAACCGGCGGTCTTGTGGAAAAGAACGTGGCTGGCAGGTTGTCCTCATACTACTACATCGACAATCAGCTGGAAACTACTGCCCGTGAGAAAATATCCATGAATCAACTGCAATGGTCCGTCAATGCCGCCATTGGGCTGGGATATCGGATTTCAAACCCTGTCGGTCTCTATGCTGAGCCCGGGTTCTCCTGGTATTTCCCGAACGGCAGTGAACTGGAGACCATTTACAATGATAACCCGCTGATTTTTAACCTTACTATTGGCCTTCGGTATACGTGGGGGGAATAATTTTTTTTAATTGACTGACATACTTTCTCAAGGTCTGGATGAATATGGTTCATAGCCTCTTCTGATTCCAATCTGGTTCTAATATGGTTCTAATCCCGTTCTAATATGCTTCTGACAGATCAAAAGAATAAAGATCTTGGTTCTGGTTGAAATAGGGTTTATTTGAGTACGATCACAACCGGAAAACCTTAGTAAATCTCTTTCACCAACAAGTAATGCCATTCATGCACCTACGCGGACTTTAGCGGACTTTCACGGACAATTGAAGACATACGGACTCTTTTCTTGGATTTCCGGAATGGATTGTTTTACTTTGGGTATTAAAGCTATTCATGTGACAATGAGTGGTTAAATGCAAATATTTTAAAAGAGATATGTGATGGCAATTGCAAAAAATGGTTTAATGGGCGGTGTCTCCGGAAGAATAGGGAATGTAATAGGAGTCAATAGAAATGGCAGTTTCTATTTTCGCAGTCTGCCGGTCGACACAAAGGATCCCAAGACGGAAAAGCAGGTTGTGCAACGGAGTCGATTTTTAGTGACCCAGTCTTTCTTGCGCACCTTCTCGCCATTTCTTCGGGTAGGCTTTCGTTTCGAAGCAATGGGAATGAAAAGTACATTCAATGCAGCCATGTCTGTCAATATGCAGCATGTCATCAAAGATGAAGACAACGGTTTTGAAGTAGATTTTCCAAATGTCCTTGTTTCAAAAGGGTTGCTTGGGACATCGGAAATCACAGGGGCCACAGTTGCGGAGGGGGTGCTCAGTGTGAAGTGGAGCAGTATCAGAGCCGACAACGCAAGCTACGACGATGAGGTGATGATGCTTGCTTACAACCCTGAAAGAAATGTTGCGGTATACGACCTCCATTCCGGCAAAAGGGAGAGCCTGGAGTCTCGTCTTGCATTACCGTTGAATTGGGAAGGCGACTACGTGGAGACCTATGTCACATTCATGACGGCCGACATTACACAGGTTTCCGACAGTCTGTATGCGGGCCGGCACAAGGTTGAAGCATTATAATTATAGGGAAGTCCCTAAATTAAAAAATGCCCACTGTCAGATCAAGTCTGAACTATTACAACTGGCATTCTATGTGATCATTCCTTTTGTCTTGTATATGATTAAAATAGCTTTTTGCCGTTTAGAATATCAATCCCGAATTCTTTTGCAATACCACTCTGCTTGAAAGGGTTGATTTTTTGAACTTTGCCTTCATATCTAAAAAGCGACCCCGTGTTTTTAAACCAAAAGGTTATGCCTGCTTCAACACATTGTTCTCGAATATCCCAAACCCAATCGTAATCACATATACGAGCTTCCCGTCCTGTTTCACCACCTACGGAAACATGTTCAATTCCGCCAAGATAAGCCGATATGTCAATAGCGCCCAAAAGTGGTGCTGCTGCTATAAATCTCCTTTTAATGGGGTAGGATAGGAACAAGGGCAATCGGAAATCAGCTGATTCCTGATTTTCAATTGTGCATCCTATGTTCACATTATCATATCCATCACCCCAATCGCTTGGTAGAGAAATATTGAAGCGGTCAATGCGCTTGGTTAAAATCAAAAAGTCAAGATCAGGTCGTTTTTTTATCATTGCCCAAGCTTCAGTTCTCCATTCATCAGCTTCTGCAATAAAAAAATCACTTGCGAAACAGGTTGCAACAATCTTTCCGCTTTGAATTTTATCTGTACCTTTTGTCGTTTTGGCTATCGGTTTACCAAACTCGTCCGTTTTTTGTACATGATTTTGCCCGGAACGTTTTGAAAAGGGGCCATAGAAATAGCAGTAAGTGCAACCATCGCTTATCTTGTAACAACCTGTCCAAGGTTCCCAATTCATGTTATTGTGCGTCCAAAGGTGTGAATAACTCAATTAGAGTATCTTCCGGATCAGCTACCGGTTTGAAATTTATTTCCAGGAATCTTTTCTCAATCAAGATGTTCATCGAATCGTATATTTCATAGAAGATGAGTCACATCCATCTAGCCAGTGCTTTTTCATTTTCCTAGTTTTAAAATCCTTATCGCTCCTTGAATTACTACCACGAAAACGATTGTACCGATTATCAAGTCAGGTTTATTTGAGTTCAGCCAATTGACCAAAAGTCCTGCTGTTATTACTCCTAAATTTATTATCACGTCATTTGAAGTGAAAATCATACTTGCTTTCATATGAGCTTCTTTTTTACTTTTTGACTTCTGAAGTAAATACAGACAAATACCGTTTGCGATAAGTGCGAAAATTGAAATGATTATCATTGTCGAGAAGTCAGGCATTCTTTCTGCTCCGAAAAATCTTCTCAATACTTCTACAAATCCAATAATCGCAAGTGTAATTTGGAAATAACCAGCAAGTTTGGCAATCCGCTTTTTTCTTGTCAAAGTTCCGCCAACTGCAAACAGACTAATTCCATAAACGAAACTGTCAGCAAGCATATCCAAACTGTCCGCAACTAATCCCATTGATTTTGAAATTAGTCCAGTTGACATTTCGATCAGGAAAAATGCAAAATTTATTCCGAGTACTGTCCAGAGTAGTTTTTTCTGGTTAGCGTTTTCTTTAAATTCTGTTTGGTCAGTTTGTTCGGTCGAGATTTTCTTTCCGCTTAAATTCAGTTCGAGAACGGATTTTTCGATTTGGTCAAGTTGTCCGGTATGAAAAATGGTCAATTTTCGATTTGGAATGTCAAAGTCCAAATTCGCAATACTCGAAATTCCGTCCAATTTCATTCGGATTAGATTTTCTTCCGAAAGACAGTCCATTTTGGTTATCTCAAATATTGTTTTATTCATTTACTTGATATTCCGGTGATGTGCACCTATAAGCTACCCCTTTTTAGGACAGTCTTAGATTAGACTGCTAAATTAGTTATTTACGTGTACAATGTTATGATGT
>JADLKK010000179.1 GCA_016839025.1 Proteiniphilum sp. | reverse complement strand
ACTCTTGCCTGCGCCGCTCAGTCCCACGATCGCGGTCGTCTTGCCCGGCTCCAGCGTCAGACTCACCTCATGGAGCGCCTTTGTGCCGTTGGGATAGGTAAAGTCCACCCCTTCCACACGGAAGGCACCCCTCACCTTCTCTGCCTTCATGGTGCCACCGGTCTCCAGTGCCCTCTCATCGTGCAACACTCCGAAGAAACCATCTGCATAGATCAGTGCGTCGTTCACCTCGTCGTAGATGCGGTGCAGTTGAGCGATAGGCGCAGAGACATTGCGGAAGAGCATGATGTGCATCATGATGGCTCCGATGCCCATTTGCCCGTCCAGAACCAGAAAGACGGTGAGGATGATGATCAGCACCACCCCTATCTGTTGGATGAATGCTTTCAGGCTCTCGTAGATGTAACTGGTCTGCCGTGTCTGCAGCTGGTTGTTCAGCATATCCATCTGTACCGTATACTGCTTCTCTCCTTCCAGCTGCTCCCGCACGAAACTCTTGATCACCGTGATGGAGTCGATGATGTTGATCAACCCATGGTTCTTCCGCTCACGCTGACCACGCAGTTCGGTACGCCACCCCTTCAGCTTCGATGCCTGTCGCTGACTCACATAGAAGTAGGCCGGTACAATCACCGTGGCCAGCAGTCCCACATGGAGATTCGCATTGTACATCACCACCAGTGCGATGATGGCAGTGGAGAAGAGAGGCAGGATATCGAGGAAGAAGTTCTGTACCAGCCTGATCAGGCTCTCCACCCCACGGTTGATGCGCGTCTGCAGCAGCCCCGTCTGGTTCTGCGGGTCGGCGTAGAACGACATGCGGTAGCGCAGGATACGCTCCACCGCCGCCTGGGAGAGGTCGCTCCCCACGCGGATGCGGATCTTCTCCCCGAAGTACTTCTGCCCGAAGCGAATGGCGATGTTGAGCAGTTCATTTGCCAGCATGATCAGCGAGATCACCAGCAGCAGCCGCAGCCCATTCTCAAACGGGTCGGGCTGTCGCAGCAGGCTCTCCACACGGGTGACCGTTTCATTCACGATCAACGGGTTCACCTGGGCGGCAAAGGAGCCCACGAGGGTGAGCAGCAGCGTGCCCATAATCATTCCCCTGTAGGGTCTCACATAGGGCAGCAAGTTGCGAAAAAGAGTCTTGAATGAGTGGTTTTCGGTTTTTTGTTGTTTCATTGGCTGTTGGACAAGTCTGATGGAAGAACGTTTAATATTTCCGGCAGCATCTGTTGCCATTTTTGTCTCAAAAAAGTATCTTTGGCAGATGTTAGCACGAAAACAGATTCTACGAACAGCAACTTATCTGCTGGTGACAATCACCACCCTCTCCTGCGCATTGAAACAGGAATCATCCCAGAATGAAAATCCAGAGACTCCTGAACCCTGTCAGTTAACCCAGTACGGCATCTGTGTGGACACGCTCGATGTAGCTTTTCACCAGATAGAGAAAGGCGATCATCTCTCCTCAATATTGGGACAGCTGGGTTTCACAGGTACCGAAGCAGAACAGATCACCCGGGTGGTGACACCCCACTATCCACCTTCGAAGCTACAGATTGGTGACCGCTATGCGGTGATGAGCCAACGCGACAGCCTGGCTGCAATACAATACCTGGTTTTCGAACCTTCCATAACCGACTACGTGGTGGTGGACCTGCGTGGCGACAGTCTCACGGCAAGGGCCTCTTCCAAGCCGATCACACTGCACCGCAGGTACAGTGAAGCCACCATCACCTCCTCACTATGGAACGCTATCATTGCATCGGGTGCCACCCCCATGCTGGCACTCAAGCTCTCCGACATCTACGCATGGCAGATCGACTTCTTCGATGTGAAGGAGGGCGATGGGTTCAGAATGATGTACGACGAGGTATGGGTAGATGACACCACCTTCGTGGAGATCGCCTCCATTGAGGGTGCCACCTTCATCCACCGCGACAAAGAGTACCGGGCCATCCCCTTTGAGCAGGATTCAGTGAGAGAGTACTTCGACGAGGAGGGTAACAGTCTGCGGAAGGAGTTCCTGAAAGCGCCACTCGACTTCTTCCGCATCAGCTCGCGATTCTCAAACGCCCGCTTCCACCCTGTACTGAAGCGCTACCGTCCCCACCACGGGGTGGACTATGCCGCACCCACCGGTACCCCGGTAAAAACCATCGGCGACGGAGTGGTAATAGAGAAAGCCTTTCAGCGGGGTGGTGCCGGCAACTACCTCAAGGTCCGCCACAACAGCACCTACACCACCACCTACATGCACCTGAGCCGCTTTGCAAAGGGGATTCAGAAAGGAACAAGCGTGAAGCAGGGAGAGGTGATCGCCTATGTGGGCTCCACCGGCCTCTCCACCGGTCCCCATCTCGACTTCCGGGTACACAAAAACAACCAACCCATCAACCCGCTCACCATGGAGGCACCCCCCTCCCTGCCGGTGAAACCGGAGCTGCTGGACAGCTTCCGCCTGGTGCATGACCGGGTATTGCAGGAGATGGACAGCCTGCGCCTTTCCGAATCCTTTTTGGCAGAAAAAAGAGCTATTAGCGAATAATTTGCTACCTTTGGGGCCTGATTCATTACTTTTTAAAACAGACAGATGAAGAGCTCCCAAAAGAATAACGTGTTGAGAACCCTGGCAGAACTGCTCAAACGACAGGGTGATGAGATCATACATGCCAATGGTGTCGACATGGATGCTTTTC
>JADLKK010000178.1 GCA_016839025.1 Proteiniphilum sp. | reverse complement strand
TATTTTACTGAAATTGTGCGTTCACTCTCCTTGGTACCCATTGAAGAGACCAGAATCTCCTTTTCGGTCAAACGGATCAGCCTCCATTTTTCCGCACCAGCCACCAGTGCATCGGTACCCACCTGTATCATCTCATTGCCCTCTGCAACTGGAAATGGCATGATCGCACCCTTGTGGTAGTGACCGGCCAGGATAAGGCGCACAGAAGGAACCGCTGTCAGGGCAGCGTACAACTCATTGTTTGATTCCGGAAAGGCAGATTGTTCGGTAAAAGGCACATGCATCAGAATAATCTCCACATCCTCCTGAGAGGCGTTCAATTCAGCTTTAAGCCAATGCAATTGCGGCTTATCTATATAGGGATTCACCACATTCTCTGCTTTCTTGAACTGATAGTAAGCGTTGTCGAGAAAAATCAATCGATAGGTGGTCTCTCCAATCTGATAGATACGACTATAATAGGTGCCGTCGCGGAAGCAGTCGAAGGTTCTGATCCAGGAAGCCCTGGCTGCTCCCGTCTTGAGCTGGTTTGGAACCACCCGGTCTTTACCCCAGTTGTAAGAGAAGACATCATGATTGCCCAAGGTCATGTATAGCGGATAATCAAACTGACCCAGAAAACGGGCAAACTGTTCTATCTGGTAGGCCAGCACATTCCCTCCGGCAGTTTCAGCATCGTAGAAATCAATCATGTCGCCCGTGGCTATGATCATATCGGCTCCTGTCTGCAGGGGAGTCGATTCCATAAACTGCCGGAAACGATTGTTGGCCTCCTTATAGTCCCTGGTATATTCCCGGTGATGCACAATATCCTTGTTATAGTTTTCCAGGTTGAACATCACATGGGAGTCGGTGATATGCAGGAAGGAGAGGGTATCTTTTTGGGCGTACCCGTCCAGGCAAAACAATGCAAATAAAAGAATGAGTAAATGGATTTTCATCTGTTTGTCTGTCATAATATTTGGTTTGAATGAATTTTATTTTCTCTTCAGGCCGTTGATAAACACATAGAAAAAATAGATGACCGGCCCAATCAATAAGAGAGAGGTGAACAACAGCAGGATGGCTCTTCCCTCATCAGAAGTGAAGGCTATCCATCCCACGGCCAGTCCCAGGAATGTACAGGCATACACAAGTATCTTCATGGTGAGAAGCAAGGTGGAATTGGAAGCACCCCTCTCCTTATCTTCTATCGGGTGCTGCTTCATATAGCCGACCAGGTTCTTCCAGCCGTCATCCTCATCTCTCTTCCGTCCCATGAGCTCAATGACAATCAGGATCAGTACCGGAATCACCATCCCTACAACGGCATCGGTCAGCTCCGCATTCGATTGAATCATTGCCACAAATGACTCTCCATAAGGCAGGTAATTGAACAGATGGAGGATAAACTCAAACTTCAGGATGACCCCGATGGCATAGGTAATACCCAACGAAAGCCAGATAGCCCTCTTGTTGATCTTCCTGGAAAAAAGTCCCCAGATAGAGGGTATGGCCAAAGGACCGATCAACAGCGAGATAAGAGTGACCACCACCCGCTCTGCTCCTCCCAGGTAGGGAATCGAGATGGCCAGGCCGATGATAAAGATACCATATAGGATGGTAAAGATGCGTCCCACCCTGATCAGCTTCTTTTCTGACGACTGCGGATAGAGGGGTCGATAAATATCATTGGTGAATACAGAAGCAAACACATTCAGCATGGAATCAATCATGCTCGATGTGGCGGCAATCATGGCAGCGATCATCAATCCCAGGAGACCGGCAGGAAGCACCTGCTGGCTCATCAGAATATATGCCTGCTCAGGGTTGGCATCGGGATTGATAATCCGGTAGAGCATGGCCGGGAGCATCCAGATGGCCGGTGTGATGATGTAGAGAGTTGCCATCAGGTAGGCAGCTTTTTTGCTGTCTCTTGGCTTGGAAACGCTGATAAAACGCTGCACAAAAGGCCAATCCCCCCCATTCAGAAAGAAGTTGAGAAACAACCAAAGAAAGAGCCAGATAAAGGAGTACTCACCACCGACAAGATGAAAGAATCCTTCAGGAGCCTTATCAATGAATGTACCCAATCCACCCACTTCCTGAAGCGAGAAAGGAATGATCAGCAACACCAGGAGCATCAGCAGGAAGAACTGCACCACGTCAATCATCAGCACCGCCATCAATCCTCCTGCCACGGTGTAAAGGATGGCCGTTATGCCGATGATCAGAATGGCCCAGGAAACAGACATATGACCGGTTTCGGGGTTCAGGAAGAGATGACCTTCCGGCAACGGGATCAGTGCCACCACGATAATCGCCACGGCATAGAGAGCCACAGCCACACTGATTCCTCTGCCGATAGCCCCTACAATCGTATAGAATTTTATAGCTGATTTGCCGAAACGTATCCCCAGGTACTCCGCCGGAGAAGAGATACCCGACTGACGCCATTTAGCGGCAACAAACCGTCCAACCAGGAACAAAGCCAAACCGATGGTCATCAGGATCGAGACTGCCACAAAACCCATCCGGTATGCTATCCCGCCCCACACCACAAAGGTGCCGGCAGAGAAGACGGTCATGTAACCCGAGATGCCGACCACCCACCAGGGAGAATTTCTCCCCGCCACAAACATATCCTGCGAATTTTTCATCCGCCTGCTGAAAACCGTACCGATGATCAGCACCCCGATCAAATCCAAAAAAATAAAAATCCAGTCAATTGTCGTCAT
>JADLKK010000177.1 GCA_016839025.1 Proteiniphilum sp. | reverse complement strand
GAGTTGCTCCTTTGTCCTGCTGTGATTTGCCGGAGACGGATACACCGGAAAACATCCCTTCTTTTTCTACCTATCATGCCGATTGCTGTGACTTCCAGTCGCTGGAACTTTCCACGGATGATTTCAATCACGAGGTTGATCAGCAGAACCATCGCAGCCAGACACCCGTCACCGTTCCACTCTGGGCAGTGATCCAGTCGCTCCTCCATCAGGTTCTTCCCGACGAACCCCAGCCTCTGCTGCAACTCTACCCACCTGCCGGTTTGGGTAGGCTCACCACCAACCTGCTAACCCTGATCTGTATCTACCGACTTTGATTTGTACGGGTTGCTGAGAGGCAACCGCCCCTTGTGTCATACTTGTAATCCCAATTGCAGGATCAATTCCTCATGGGTATCGTACAAATCAAAATATTTCATCATGCTTCAAAAAGTTATTCATTACCTGTTACACAATAGGCTGATCACACTGTTGTTACTCCTCGTGATCATTGTATGGGGTATCTCCACGGCTCCCTTTAACTGGTATAGCCTGTTGCCACGTGACCCGGTCCCTGTGGATGCGATCCCCGACCTGGGCGACAATCAGCAGATCGTTGCCACAGAATGGATGGGACGCTCACCCAAAGATATACAGGATCAGATCACCTATCCGCTGACCACCTCACTGCTCGGTATTCCCGGTGTAAAGACCATCCGCAGTACCTCCATGTTCGGGATGTCGTTTATCTACATCATCTTTGAAGAAGAGATCGAATTCTACTGGAGTCGTTCGCGCATTCTGGAGAAATTGAATTCACTGCCATCGGGAACATTACCCGAAGGAGTACAACCCAGCCTGGGACCCGATGCAACTGCCCTGGGCCAGATATACTGGTACACGCTGGAAGGCAGAAATCCTGATACCGGTGAGCCCACCGGCGGTTGGGGTCCTGACGAATTGAGAACCGTTCAGGATTTCTACGCAAAGTATACGCTTTCATCGGCTGAGGGTGTGGCCGAAGTGGCCTCTGTAGGTGGCTTTGTGAAAGAATACCAGGTGGAGATCAACCCGAACTCCATGCGCGCCTACAACCTCTCCATCATGGATGTGATGAATGCCATACAGAAGAGCAATCTCGATATTGGTGCAGAGACGGTGGAGGTTAATAAGGTAGAATACCTCGTCCGTGGGCTGGGATACATCAAAAATGTATCAGATCTCGAAGAGGCGGTCATTACGGTCCGCAATGGAGTGCCGATAAAAATCAAAGATGTGGCCTTTGTCAATCTCGGCCCTGCAACGCGGCGCGGCGGCCTCGACAAGGAAGGTGTGGAAGCCGTAGGCGGTGTGGTGGTGGCTCGCTACGGATCCAACCCGCTGGAGGTGATCAACAACGTGAAGGAGAAAATCTCGGAAATGGAAGCCGGATTACCCCAAAAGACACTGGCCGATGGTACTGTCTCGAAGGTGACCGTTGTTCCGTTTTACGACAGGACCGGCGTGATCCATGAGACCATCGGCACGCTGGAGACCGCGCTGACCCATGAGACGCTCATTGCCATCATCGTGGTCATCGTTATCATTTTGAACCTCAGGGCATCGATCGTTATCTCCAGTATACTTCCCGTGGGGGTGCTGGCTGCTTTTATCATCATGCGATATGCGGGCATTGATGCCAATATAGTGGCATTATCGGGTATCGCCATCGCCATCGGGATTATGATTGATATCGGTGTGGTCTTTGTCGAAAACATCATCCGACACATGGAGATGGAGGAGAATAAGGGTATTCGAAAGGGAAAAGCGTTCACCGATCTGATATACAGGAGTGTCAGTGAAGTATCGGGAGCAGTGTTCACCGCGCAGCTCACCACTGTCGTCAGTTTCCTCCCTGTCTTCTTTCTGGAGGCACAAGAGGGAAAACTCTTCACGCCGTTGGCCTATACCAAGACCTTCGCACTCATCTCGGCATACCTCCTTGGAATCGCAGTACTCCCCACACTCTTCTATTACATCTTCTCAGTCAGGATCACTTCCAAGAAAGTACTCCAATGGGCCAATATCTTGTTGGCTGTTGCCGGCATGACGCTGGTAATTGTCACCGGCTACGGCCTTTATATTGCATTCACACTGTTCGCCCTGAACAACTTGTTTGCCCCACGGTGGAAGAACCCGCGAATACCCACTTTCCTCAATATCGGGATTGCCCTGCTGGCGGTAGTCTACCTGCTAACGATGGAATGGCTGCCCATGGGCACACAGACAGGTCTACCCCGCAACCTGTTGTTCGTGATCCTGATTATCGCGCTCATTCTCTCGCTTCTCTGGTTGTTGGTGATCTATTACGAAAAGATCCTGCGATGGAGCCTGGCCAACCGGTGGAAGTTCATGGCTCTGCCCATTGCGACGGTGCTTTTTGGTTTGGTCATCTGGATGGGTTTCGACAGGACATTCGGCATCGTGGCAGAAGGATTTGAAACAGTGGGTTGGCGCACTTTCCGCCAGACGGGTTTCTGGCAGACAGCCAGTAACCGTTTTCCGGGAATAGGTCAGGAGTTCATGCCCAGTCTCAATGAAGGATCCTTCCTGTTGATGCCGACGAGCATGCCCCATACCGGGATTGAACAGAACCAGCAATTTATTGAGATACTGGACAAACGAATCAGCCATATTCCGGAAGTGGAGACGACCGTCGGCAAATGGGGAAGGGTCAATTCGGCACTCGACCCGGCACCAACCCAGATGTTCGAGAACACGATCA
>JADLKK010000176.1 GCA_016839025.1 Proteiniphilum sp. | reverse complement strand
GCCGTCTATATAACTTGCAGTTGTGTTCTTAAAACAGATATCAATGGAATCAAAAAAAGAGTTGAAATACCTGGTCTGGATGGTCCTTATCTTCGGGGTGATCTTCTTTCTGCCCATCGGCAATGAGCGCTTCATGACCGCCATTGACGCCACGCTCGACCTCTCCAAGTGGTACGCGCAGGAGCATGTGCTCCTCTGCCTGCTGCCTGCATTCTTCATTGCAGGGGTGATTGCGGTATTTATCAGCCAGGGGTCGGTGATCCGCTACTTCGGGGCGAACGCGAAGAAGTGGCTTTCCTATACAGTGGCCTCCGTTTCCGGAGCTATCCTGGCAGTCTGCTCCTGTACCATCCTCCCTCTCTTCACCAGTATCTACAAGCGGGGAGCAGGATTGGGACCGGCAGTAGCGTTCCTCTACTCGGGACCGGCCATCAGCATCCTCTCCATCATCCTCACCTGGAGCATTCTCGGCACGGAGATGGGCATCGCCCGCATGGTCGGAGCCATCCTTTTCTCGGTAGTCATTGGCCTGACCATGGCCTTTATCTACCGCAAGGAGGAGAAGGCAAAGCAGGAGGAGCAGATGAACTTCGAGGCCCCACCGGCCAAAAGGCCGATGTCGCAGACCATGTTCCACTTCTTCACGCTGGTGCTGATCCTGGTGGCTGCCAACTGGGGTGCACCTGCCTCGGGTGACCAATCGAGCGTCTGGTTTCATCTCTACACTTATAAATGGTATATCACCGGCTTCCTAGGGCTGATGCTGGCCTACTCGCTGATAAAGGTATTAAAGATAAAGTGGCAATGGGTATTGCTGGGTGTGGTTGCGACAGCGCTGTCGGCATTCCTTGCCAGTGAGTTCATTTCCAATCCCAGGATGGTGCCACTGGTACCCATGGTGGTGGGCATCGCTGCTCTCTCGCTTGTGACCCTCTTCGACCGGAACGATGAGGAGAACAGGGAGTGGACCCTCTCGGCCTGGGGTTTTGCCAAGCAGATCATGCCGCTGCTGGCCATCGGCGTGGTGACTGCCGGTTTCCTGCTGGGATCGACGCACGACAACGTGGCCATCCCCGGTGTGGTACCCAACGAGTGGATCGAGTGGGCAGTAGGTGGCAATTCGCTATTCTCCAATTTCTTCGCCAGTTTCACCGGGGCATTTATGTATTTTGCCACGCTCACCGAGGTACCCATTGTGCAGGGACTGCTGGCCAGTGGCATGGGTAAAGGTCCTGCCCTAGCGCTGCTGCTTGCCGGTCCCTCGCTCTCATTGCCCAACATGTTGGTTATCCGCGGGGTGATGGGTACGAAGAAGACCCTCGTTTACGTGGTGCTGGTGATGATCATGGCCACTTTCACCGGGCTGGTCTATGGCACCTTCTTTTAAAAAACGTCTGCAACACGTTTCAGTTGCAACACATTACATTTAAAAAACCTATTAATCCAGAATAAGATGAAGATACTGATTTTATGCACCGGCAACAGTTGCCGCAGCCAGATGGCACATGGTTTTCTGCAGCATTTTGATGAGAAGTTGACAGTACGTTCGGCAGGAACCGAACCTGCCAGGCAGGTGAATCAAACTGCCGTGAAAGTAATGAAAGAGGCAGGGATTGATATAAGTCATCATATCCCCAAAATGGCAGACCTTTACATCAATGAGGAATGGGACTATGTGATTACGGTATGCGACCATGCCAACGAAACATGTCCTCTATTTATGGGTAAGGTGAAACACCGGTTACACATGGGTTACGAGGATCCATCCCATGCAAAAGGATCAGATGAGTTTATTCTAAGTGAATTTTACAGGATTCGCGATCAGATTAAGCATGATTTTTATCTGCTGTATGTTGAACAATTAAAACCTCTGTTGTGAAGTCTGAGAAAGAGAATATTAAAGAGTTGGTAAAAAAGAAATATGGAGCGATTGCCAATCGAGATATTCAAATGGCCCCATTATCCTGTTGTGGATCCTCTGGGTGTTGTAGCGGATTGGAGTTCAGTATGATTGGTGACGAATATCAAAATGTGGAAGGTTACAATCCGGATGCCGATTTAGGTTTGGGCTGTGGTATCCCTACACAATTTGCAGGCATAAAGAAAGGAGACCATCTGCTTGACCTTGGAAGCGGTGCCGGGAATGATTGTTTTGTTGCTCGAGCCATTGTTGGTGATACCGGCAAGGTAACCGGACTTGATTTCTCAGACGCCATGGTTCACAGAGCAGTTGAGAATGCCCAAAAGCTCGGATATTCGAACATTGTGTTTGTAAAAGGCGATATTGAAGAGATGCCTTTTCCCGATAGTACTTTTGATGTAATCGTCTCCAATTGTGTGTTGAACCTTGTTCCCGACAAAAAAAAAGCCTTTGCTGAAATGATGAGGGTTTTAAAACCTTCGGGACATTTCTGTGTTTCTGATGTGGTGCTGAATGGCAATTTACCGGAAGAATTGAAGAATGACGCAGAGATGTATGCAGGCTGCGTTTCAGGTGCTATAGAGATAAGTGAATATCTCAATATAATAGAATTGCAGGGATTTATAAATATCACCGTTCACAAACAAAAAGAAATCCGTATTCCTGATGAGATAATGGGTAAGTATCTATCCGTTGCAGAGAGTATCCGTTTTAAAGAAAGTGATACCGGTATCTTCAGCATAACGGTATCGGGTTATAAAAATTAATTATTAAATACAATATGAAGAAAAATCAAGGTATCAGCTTTTTTGAAAGAACGCTCACACTCTGGGTGGCTGTCTGTATTGTGGCGGGCATCCTGAT
>JADLKK010000175.1 GCA_016839025.1 Proteiniphilum sp. | reverse complement strand
GTTCCGAAAAAGAGCCGGGCAATAATTGCACAATAAAAAGAAAATCACTATCTTTGCGCCGCTTTTTTGAGGGCTCCCAAGTGTGATGGGAAATAAAGAAAGCAGCTTTATTTTGAGTAACACAAACAACAATTTGGAAAAATGAAAACATTTGCATTAAAAGGCGAAGTCAGGGATGATTTCGGGAAGAAGGCGGCCAGGGCTTATCGTAGCGAAGGGTTGATACCCTGCGTGGTTTATGGTGGACGCAATGGTGAGAATATCAATTTTGTGGTGAAGAACAGCGATGTCCGCAATCTGGTTTATACACCCGAAGTGTTTCTGGTGAACCTCGATCTGGGAGAAAAGAAGCTGATGGGTATTGTGAAGGAGATCCAGTTTCATCCGGTGAAAGACAACATCCTTCATATGGACTTCCTCCATGTATTTGAAGATGCACCGGTGGTGATTGAGATTCCTGTACGTCTGGAAGGACTCGCTGCCGGTGTGAGAGCTGGTGGTAAGCTCTCGCTCGATATTCGCAAGCTGAAGGTGAAGGCACTGCCTGCTCATCTTCCTGAGGAGTTGGTAGTGAACGTAGAAAAGTTGGAGCTGGGCAAATCGATTCAGGTGGGAGAACTCAGGTTTGACAACCTGGAGATTCTCAGCGCAAAGAATGCTGTGGTATGCCGTGTACAGCTGACACGTGCAGCCAGAGGTGCCGCTGCCAAGGCGCAGTAAACCAAATAGGTATGTGATGAAATACTTGATTGCGGGATTGGGCAACATCGGACCTGATTATGAGCAAACCCGCCACAACATAGGTTTTATGGTGTTGGACGCTTTTGCAAAAGCGTCCAATGCTGTTTTTGAGGACAGGCGTTACGGTTTTGTGGCAGAGATGCGGCTGCGGAACAAGATGCTGGTGTTGCTCAAGCCCACCACCTTCATGAACCTGAGTGGCAACGCCATCCGTTACTGGTTACAGAAGGAGAAGATTGAGAACCAACAACTGCTGGTGGTGGTCGATGACCTGGCACTGCCTTTTGGTACCCTTCGCCTCAAGTCAAAGGGGAGTGACGCTGGTCATAACGGGTTGCGACATATCCAGGAGTTGATCGGGCAGGATTACCCGCGACTCCGGTTCGGCATCGGCAATGATTTCCCGCGGGGGGCGCAGGTAAATTATGTGCTGGAGGAGTTTTCACGCGAGGAGAAGCTGTTGTTGCCGGAGCGTATTGAAACAGCTGTAGATATGATCCGCAGTTTTTGTCTGGCCGGCATCAACACGACGATGAATCAATACAATAATAAATAGGGTGCTGAGGGATGGAAGAGGTGCGCATAGACAAATGGCTCTGGGCGGTACGTGTCTTCAAGACACGCACCGTTGCCTCTGAAGCCTGTAAAAAGGGACGTGTGCTGATTGGTGAAACCGTGGTGAAACCATCCAGGAGCATCCGTGCGGGTGAAGTGGTACAGGTAAGGAAACCTCCTGTCACCTATTCATTCCGGGTATTGGCTCTCTCTGATAAAAGGATGGGTGCCAAAATGGTGCCGCAATATATGGAAAATGTGACGCCAATGGAGCAGTATGAGTTGCTGGAGTTAAACCGGATCGGCGGGTTCGTAGACAGGCAGCGAGGAACGGGACGTCCAACCAAGAAGGAGCGACGCGATCTGGATCAGTTTTCCGGAACCATTCCGGATGATCTGTTTGATTGGGATGAGTAAGGGTTTGGCTTAAGGGTGGGCCCTTATTTTTTTGTCTGCAGGGTGGTAGAGAGGTACTACCGACAATGTGTCACTGTTCAGGCAATAGGCTACATCCCCTACTGCACTGTTGGCCACAAGACGTGGATAGTGGTCGCTTTCTTGCAGAAAAGTCAGCAGGTCTTTTTTTGCCAGTTGCCACAACAGTTGCGCGATACGCACCGAATCCGAACCGAAGGAAACCCTTCTCCGACTGGATAGACGCTCAAAAAAGGCTCCGCCGAAAAGCATATCTTCCATGTTGATACGGTTGTTCCAGCCGGCACAAAGAACGACAATATGTTCCGATCTTTCAATGCAGTGGCTGATCAATGCCCCGATGTTTGAGAAGGAACCGATCAGCAACTCGCGGGCATCTTCACTCTGCTTGATGGCCATGGTGCCGTTGGTGGTGGTAAAGACCACCTCTCTCCCTTTTACCCGCTCTGCGGTATAATCGAACGGTGAATTGCCACAGTCAGCGAAGTCACACTTTCGTGTATTTCGTTCTGCTCCAACTAGATATCCTTTCTCCTTATATCTTTTTGCCTCATCGATGTCAGCTACGGGAATGACTGCGGTCGCTCCGTTGTGTAGCATGTGGCAGATGGTGGTGGAGGCACGGAAGATATCGACCACGATTACCGTATCATTTTCCTGTTGGTAGTATGGGTAGAGAGCGGGGGAAGGGCAGATGTCGAGGATCATTTTTTTTCTGCAAATATAGTGATAACCTGCCATATCACCCGATCAGCACACAACAAAACCTCAGGTTGCCTTACCCTTGGATTGATCCCTGCATTTTGAGAGAGAATTTCTGTATGATAAATTCAGCCGGTCGCATCACAGCTATTCCGATCTCCACACACATGTAGCCATTCAGTATATCCTGAGCAGTCATTGTCTGCCCCAGGCCAACCCTGACGAAGAATGCTTCCTTCGGTTGGGTGCCGGCGAGAGCACCTTCCTTCCACTTCAAATACAGGAAGTCTTCGATCATGCCCCTCACCTTTACCCAGGTGTTGGCATTGTTGGGTTCGGAAACAAACTGTGCAGTAGACTTCTTGACCGATTTT
>JADLKK010000174.1 GCA_016839025.1 Proteiniphilum sp. | reverse complement strand
CAATTACTACCTGCAGTTCGCCAAATGGACGCGACAAGGCGTGAATTTCGTTTGTCGGCTGAAAGACAATGCAAGTTACGAGGTTCAGCAGTAGTATGCCTTTGGTGACGGATAGAACCTATATGGTATTATTAAAAACAGGTGGAGCAGAAGGAACTGCCGGGAGTACCTATGGAACGGACCGTGAAGATATTTACGATATCGGTTTCGATGGGACCAATGTGGTGGCCTTCTACAAGACGGGAAACGTGATCACCACCTCAGAGCTTACCGTCAGTGCTGCCACCATCGGCTTTGCCAATCTTCAGACGGTGACCACCGCCCTCTCCAATACCTTTGCCAATCCGGCAACACTGCTGGCTTTGCCGGGTGTAAGGGTACTAGGTGGTTTCAGCAACACAGCGGAACTGTTTGTCAAGTATGGTACGGAAGCAGAAGAACTGCTGGGTGAAACGGTGAAAAGTGGTACGGTGGCGGTGGTGGCACAAAGTGGCCTGGATACCTTCGTCGCTTTTACCGGTACTGACGGTATTATCCGGCTGGCAAAGAGGGAATAGGGAACAAATATATGTTATCTTTACCACAGATGAAGATAAAAGTGGAATATGAAATCCGAAAAATTGGCGAGGAGGAGGTGCTGGTGTCCCACAAGGGCAACAGCACCAACCTCTCCCGCCTGATGGTGCTCAACCCCTCCGCTGCTTTTCTGATCCGGGAGACAGGAGATCGCTCTTTTGATGCAAAAAAGTGGGGGGAGATGCTGGTAGAGCGCTATGGGGTTGAAAGCAGCAGGGCGGAAAGCGATGCGGAGCAGCTGATTGCCAAATTGAAAAGGGAAAAAGTGATTGAATGAGGCAGCCGGAGCAACTCTACCTGGAACTGCTGAAAGCGTCCCTCCAGCGACAAACGCCGCGAGAGGAGCTTTTTGTGACCCTCGGAACTCCCCTCTGGGAGCAGGTATGCACCTTTTCCGACCGGCAGCGTACCACTGCGATGGTTGCCGACAGTATCCTCTCACTGCCGGAGGAGTTGCAGCCACCCCGTCTCCTCCGTCTGAAACTGTTGTTGCAGCGGGAGCAGATCGAGAAGCGAAATGACCAGGTGAACCGGGTACTGGGGGAGATCACTGCGCAATACAACGACCTGGATTGTCCTGCAATCTTGCTGAAAGGGCAGGGAGCGGCGCTCAACTACCCGGTATCACGGCATCGGACACCGGGCGACATCGATCTCTTCTTCTTCCGCAAGGGAGATTATGAAAGAGCAAACCGCTGGGTAAGGGAACAGGGAATTCGATGCGAACAGGAGTCGGTAAAGCACCTCGGCTTCGACTGGAAAGGGGTACACATCGAGAATCACCGTGTGATGGCCACCTTCGAACGCCCGAAATACAACCGGCGCTACCGGGAAGAGGAGGATCGGTTGATCAGAGCCGGGAACTTGAAAAGAGAGACAATGGGTGGGAGCGAGGTGCTGTTGCTGCCGCCCACCTTCAACGCCTGCTACCTCTTTCTCCACCTTTTTCACCATTTTATCCATGCGGGTGTGAGCACCCGACAGTTGAGTGACTGGATTCTGCTGCTACAGCAAAAACAGCAGGAGATTGATCATGTGGAAGCAGCGCACCTCTTCGACCGGTTGGCGCTCTCCCGGCCTGCTTCACTCTTTGCTGCGGCCGCAGTTCGCTACCTGGAGATACCACCCGAAGTTTTTCCCATACCACCTGCAAAAGAATCGCCTGATATCACCCGGATCATGGAGGATCTGCTGCATGGAGGTCACTTCGGTAAACACCGGCCCGGTAAGAAGCGACCGACCGGAACCTGGAGCGGTCGTTGGCACTCCTACAAACAAACGACCCGACGTTCGCTGACAATGGGGACCCTCTCGCCGGAGCATATTCCTCTGCTTCCTCTTTACAAGCTGATGACCCGCATGAAACTGACATTTCGGAAGAATAGCTGAGAAAGGATGTTTTCTGTACGATTTGGGAAGTTTTTTTACGATTTGGGAAGTTTTCTTTACCATTTTGCAGTCTCTTTTCTGAAGTTCATCCTACCTTTAAAGCAACATATGTGTAACCTTCAATTGCAAGAAAAGATGGACAACAAAGAGACAAACCGGACCAAGGAAGAATGTTATACCCTTCCCGATTTTGAGGTGTTCGAGATTCAATTTGAGCAGAATATTCTGGGTGGCAGTACTGAGGACTTTGCTTATGAAGACGATTTTTGAATTACAAAACAGGTTAATTATGGATATTTTTCAAGTAACGGTGACAATGTATGCAGTGCTCTTGCTCGCTGCCTGTAGCAATCAGGAGGTCGTTGAGAAGGATCCAATAGAAACGGTGCCCACACGCATCCTGAAATTGAAAGCTTCGATGCCGGGTGAGGAGACAAAAAGTGGCATGGCATCCACCCGTCTCTCTTTCACGGAGACCGAAGAGGGAACCATTACGGTTCAATGGAAAGCGGGAGACAAGATCAACCTCTGCTTTGTCAGCGAAGATGGTACTGTGGTGCGGACGGTCCCAGATGTGGCAATAACCACCATTTCCGCGAATGGGAAGAGAGCCGATTTTGAAGTTGTGATTCCCGAAGAGATCACTGGCACCATTCATCTCTATGGAGTCTATGGAGCATCCTTCTCACCGGTGAACAGCCGTACACTGATTTTGCCTGCTCCATCTGCTTCCTCTTCAGGAACCGCACTGAATGATAACGAAGCTGTCAGTGTGATGCGGTTTGCAGCAGAGAACCTCACGGAGACCTCCAGCCCGCAGGTCTCCTTCAGTCATATAGGCTCCAT
>JADLKK010000038.1 GCA_016839025.1 Proteiniphilum sp. | reverse complement strand
AGACGAAACATCTCTACACCGAACAACGGTTGAATAGAAATCTGCAAAGCATTGTCCTTCACAATCCGGATATTTGCCTTGGAGCTGAGTGACCGTGTCCCGGAAGTCAGGTTCATGTTCAGTTTTGCAGCAAATGTCTGGTAGGAGAATTCACTCTCAATGATGTCATGAAACAGCTCATTGTATTCTTTATCTTCAACCGGTGTGGTTGAATAGATATATTGTTGGCGCGATTTACAGGCTGTCAACAAGAGTGTAATCGATAGGAAAAACAAAAAGAGTATCTTGTTGGTCGAACGTTTCATAGTGTTGGGTTGGTTATATTTTTGATTTTTCGATCCAGCGCTTCAGCATCACCTCCCAGCTCCCTGGCCCTGATCCACTGCTCCACCGCTTTTTCCTTCTCTCCGGTTTCATGCAACAGGTCACCATAATGTTCAAGCACTTCGGCTGAGGGGTTCTCACCGCTGTATTCGACAGCCTTCTCAAGGTAAATTTTCGCCATGATGTAAGATCCCTGTTCAAACAGAATCCATCCGTAGGTATCGAGATAGGTGGGATTCATCGGTTCAGCTTTGATGGTGAGGCCGCTCATCATCTCTGCCTTGTCGAGATCCCGCTTGTCGAGCGAGAGATAGTAACTGTAATTGTTCAACACCGGCAGATTTTGCGGATTGAGTTGTAGTGCTTTCTCATAGCTCTTAAATGCCTCCTCCTTATGTCCAAGAAAAAAATTGAGATCACCTATCTGTCCATGGAAGTCTGACTCAAGCAGGGGATTCTCAATCACAGCATGTTCCAGTCCCTCTTTGAAAACACGAAGGGCCTCTTCATGATTTTCTTCCTGATAATGGGCCGCACCAAGGTAAAAATAGAACTGAGGCTCTTGTGGAATATTTTTGATTCCCTCCTCGGTGATTGATTTGAGCGTCTCCATATCCTCCTCGGGTAAAGCGATGCGTATGATTTGCTCGTAACCGGCCGGATCGTCCGGTTGCTCAGTGATATATTCCCGAAACTGCTTCATAGCCCCTGTTTTATCATTCTGCATCATCAGCACATTCCCGTAAATCATTCTCAGGTGAGAATAGTTGGGATATTGCTTGAAGAGAGACTCGAAAAGGGGATTGGCCTGGGCCAGATCCTGCTGCTCCTGCTGCAGGATACCAAGGTACCGGGTGAGCAGTTGCACCTTCGTTTCTGCATCCATTGAACTGCCTGTGATTGCCGCTTCCAGCTCCTCTTGTGCCTCCTTTTTGCGGTTGTTCTTCTCGTAATAATTGATCCTGGATAGAATGAGTGCCGGAAATGAGGCGTCAATATTGTAAGCCCGTTCATAAGAATCCCATGCTTTTTCTGACTGATTGTCCTCCATGTAGAGATCTCCCATCAGGACCAGATAGGCCGGATTGGAGGGATTCTTTTCGATAATCTGCTCTATCTCTTCAAATGCTTCCTCCTTTTGTTCCAACATCGAGTAGTATCGAAACTTGCTCATGGTAACCGTCTCGATGATGCCGGTACTTTTCTCCAGCTGGTCCAGCATATCGATTGCCTGCTGTAGTTCGCCATTGTCGGCATGTGCCGAAGCCAACTCGTAGAGCAATTCCTGCTTGTCGGGGTAGCGTTCATGCATCGCGGCATAGATATCAACCACATCCTGCTTACGGTCCAGTTCCTTGCTGAGCCCTGCCAGCACCATGTTGTAATAGTAGTTCGACGGATCGTGAGAGACTGCTTTCTGCAGGTATGTGAGTGCTTTATCTTTCTCCTGCAGGACATTGTAGAAAGTGCCCAGTTCCACCAGGACATTGGCATTGGTGGAGTCGAGGGCATGACAGTAGCGAAAAAGATCCATCGCTTCGTCATACTTGCCCTGCGCCTTGGCGTTCAATGCCTCGTAAAAAAAATGATCAAATTTCCGCCTCTCTTCCTGCGGGAATGATACTCCACAGGAATCACTTAACTTTATATTATTTTCTGTGGCAATGGAGCCGATCGGGCAGAAAAGCAATAGCGTCAGTATCAGAAAGAGTTGTCTCGTATATCTGTTGTGCATGTGAATCGTTTGTTACTTTTTTCCGGTATGTCCAAATCCACCGTCGCCACGTCCTGTCTCGCTGAGCGACGCTACCGGTTCCCACTCTATTCGGGAGTGCTGTGCCACCACCATCTGACAAATGCGTTCACCATCTTGGATGGTAAAAGGTTCATTTGAGAGATTCACCAGAATCACCCCAATCTCGCCCCGATAATCGGCATCAATGGTGCCGGGACTGTTGAGCAGTGTGATGCCATGACGGAGAGCCAACCCGCTGCGGGGACGAAGTTGGGCTTCATAGCCCTCCGGTAATTGAAGATAGAGACCTGTAGGCACAAGAATTCGCTCCAGTGGCTTCAGCATCAATGGCTCTTCAATATTGGCCCGTAAATCCATCCCTGCGGCGAGCGCGGTGGCATAGGCGGGCAAAGGGTGTTTCGACTGGTTCACAATCCTGATTCTCATTAGAGGGCACATTTTAAATTGATTGTGCGAATTTATACATTTCTGGTGAGATATTTGGCCTGTTTGATGAAATTTAAGGATTAAGAAACTACTCTTCTATTATCTTTTGACGGAGAAGAGATGCTAAATTTACAAAAAAAACTATCTTTGTCAGATGAGCAGTCAGGAAGATCTTTTGGCCAAGTTGAGACAGACCCTCAACGAACAGGGTATAGACTCTTTTCATATCCTGGAGGAGCTTGTACCCATTGAAGAACAGATGGCCTATTTCCGTTATTTCGACCAGCTACGGGAGGAAAACAAGCCTTTCGTACGGGACGATGAGGTCGCTATCCTCTTCACGCCAGACATACCGGCAGAACGTAAAAAAAGATCTCTGACACTGTTGGCATCCATCCCAGACGTAGGAGCATACCGTGCCATTGAGACCTATCACAGTAGTCCTGCCGAGCCCGAACTGGCACACTGGTCGGCCATGGCGCTGGTGAGCAGCCGAATCATATTGAGTTCCGACCTTTCCGGGAAGCAGCAGGTTTATATCTCCTCCGGACTGGGGGGATTGGATAAGAAGCTACGTTTCTTTTCACTCTTCACAACCCACAACAAAGAGACACTCACCTCCCTGCAGAAGGAGATTGTGGAAAGAGAATTCACATTTCAGCTACAGCAGGCTGAAGTGGTGATTGAGAAATTTGAGATCAAAGACAACTATTTCTCCATCCTCATGCTCTTATCATTTGAAAGAGATATCCATACAAACTTGACTGCTGCAGTGCAGGAGTGCAATCAGTACGGCAACTTTCTCGACACCAGGTTTATCTTAACCAATGTGAAAGTGCTCAGTGAAGCAGAGATTAAGCAGTTACTGGAAAAGAAGCAGAGTTGACCCATTCTACAAACCCATTCCCGACTATATGAGAAAAAAAATGCCAATCGTCTATTTCTCTGGGATCTTTTTCACCCTCATCTGCTCACTCTTCCCATGGAAGGGTTATTCGCTCGAAATACCATTCATTCCTCCTGTATACAACTACACCACTGCACACTATAAGGCAGGGAATCAAAACTGGTCCATAGCACAGGATCAGGAGGGTGTAATCTATTTCGGCAACAACAACGGACTGCTCAGCTTTGACGGTGTAAACTGGAACCTTCACAAGCTACCCAACAATCTGGCTGTAAAATCGATATTTATAGATTTTAATCATAACCCCAATCGCATCTATGTGGGATCGTTCGAGGAATTTGGTTATTTTGAACGGGATCGCCACAGCCGGCTCATCTACCACTCACTCAGAAATCAGGTGGAGGATTACCAATTCCACAACGACGAGATATGGAAAATCTGTCAACACAGGGGGAAAATCTACTTTCAATCTTTCTCCGCATTCTTTGTACTGGATGATCACTCCATCAAAACCTACAAACCCAATCCCGGAGTACTCTATTTTTTTCCAGTTGGTGACTACCTTTTCGCACAGTTGATCAACAACCACTTCACTCTATTTGACGGGGAACATTTCCGAATACTGTTCAGCCGTACGCAACTCAACAATGACAATGTAGTGGCAGTACTTCCACTGGGTGAAGAACTGCTGCTGGTAACGGAAAAGAACGGGATCTTCCATCTCGGTGGTGATCTTCAATCTCCCCAACCATGGCCAACAGCAGCTGACAAATGGCTGCGGGAAGGAGTTGTCAACAGGGCAACCCTGAATGGTGATTCACTGATCGTGATTGGGACCCTGAACGACGGACTCTTTGCATTGAACCACAAGGGTGAAGATCGATGGCACATCAACCGCAACAATGGACTGCACAACAACACTGTGCTCTCCCTTTTTAGCGACAGGGAACAAAATATCTGGGCAGCGTTGGACAACGGCATTGCCCATCTTCTTTCCCGCTCCCCTTACTCCTTTTATGAGCCTTCCGACATCCAGATTGGATTGGTGGAGGACATCCTCGAGAACAATCACGCCCTATTCCTGGCAACCAACCAGGGAATCTACACTTACTCCAACGAGGAAAGGAACTTCAGACGTTATGCCCATTTTGACACCCAATCGTGGTATATTGAACAATTCAACCGTCAGATATTTGTGGGACACAACCTAGGCACATCGTTGCTGGAAAAGGAACGTTTAGTTGATATACCGCAAGCGCGAACCGGTGGTTTGGACATGAAACAGATAGTCCTGAACGGGGAAAACCACTTGTTGCAATCGTCCTACACAGCACTTTATGTATATGACCAGGACCCATCTGGCAATTGGCAGTTCAGTCACCAGGTGAAAGGTTTCTCCGACCTGATCCGTAACATCGAAATTGATCATACCGGCAACATCTGGGCCGGCCACATGTACAAAGGTGTTTATCGATTAAAACTATCCTCGGAACTGGATAAGGTATCTGAAATTGAGAACTTCCTCACGCTCGATACCGCCCTGAATGAACCATATCGTCCCGTAAAAGTGATGAAATTGAAAGGAAGAGTACTCTTTGCAGATGGAAAGCAATTTTATACCTACGATGACATCAGCCGTAAAATCATCCCCTTTGAACCACTGAACCAAGATCTTCCGGAATTTGCCGACACCTATCGCATCGTTCCCCAGAATGATCATTTATTCTGGTTTATCCGCAACAAAGAGTATGCGCTGGTGGAATACAACGCTGATCACTTTCGCCTCAGGGACAGAATCCCTTACGGTATCCTCAACAACCCTCCCAATGAGGGACGGGCAGACATTTTCATCGTGAATGATACAGTTTCATATTTTTCTCTGAATGGCGGCATCGGAAAATACCTTATAGGTCAGCAAACAGGAGCGTTGTCTATCAGCAATCTGAGAATTGCTTCTGCCATGAGCCATGACCGCGAATGGAGAGAGAACCAAGATCTGAACACAAAGACTAAAGAGGTGATCGCCTACCGACACAACAATCTCTCCTTTCAGCTTGTCTTTCCTGAATTCACCCGGAAACCCCTGCTGGTGGAATCCATCCTTGAGGGATATGACAATCGTTGGGTCCCCGTAGCCGGAGATCTTGCTGTGACCTACAACAATCTACCTCCCAATGATTATAGACTCAGAGCGAGGGTACTGGATGATAGGGAAGAAGTGTTGTCAGAGGTTACCTTTGCATTCCGTATAAAAAACCCATGGTACAAAACATGGTGGGCCACACTTCTCTATATCCTGTTGATCATTCTGGCAAGCGGACTGCTCATCGGCAATCGCGTACGCCGTATCATTAAGAAGAAAAACCAGCTCTTTATCGAACAGGAGAACCGTCGACTGGCACAGATGGAGAAACAGGAGAGAGAAATCACCCGGTTACGCAATGAAAAACTTGAGGCTGAACTGACACACAAGAGTAAGGAGTTGGCTAGCGCCACCATGATGATCATCAACCATGCCGAGTTTCTGAAAAATATGCGCAGCACCATTCAATCTCTCATACTGAACGGCAAACTCAAACGTAACGAAGGAAACGAACTGTTGTCCATGATCAACAATGGCCTCTCCGATGAAGATGAATGGAACCAGTTTCAGGATAACTTCGACCTGATTCACGAGAACTTCTTCCGCAAACTGAAAGAACGATATCCCTTGCTCACACCCTCCGATCTGAAACTGTGTGCCCTACTTAGACTGAACTACTCTTCAAAGGAAATCGGGAAGATGTTGAACATTTCAATCAGGGGTGTGGAAGCTGCCCGCTATCGGTTACGCAAGAAACTAACCCTATCAGAAGCTGACAATTTGGTGGAATTCATGATTAAATTCCAATAAATGGATACTGTACACTTATTAATTTCACATTACCATTTATACTGAATTATAAACTATTACAACTTTAAAGTGTAGTAAAAAAGTATCCTTTAAAAATATGTTATAAAACATAACGTATCTTTAACGAGGTTTTAAATTTTTTCAGGTAAGATTCATACATTTTCTTTGCTTCATTGAGCCATTTATGAACATGTAAAATATGAATCTATGAAATTGAAAATCGCAATCATTCTGCATCTGCTGTTGTTCTCTTTCCTGTTGTCCGCACAACAGACCGTAACGGTTACTGGTATAGTGACGGAAGGAACAACCGGTGATCCGGCAATCGGTGTCACCGTACTGGTGAAAGGCACGACGATCGGCACCGTGACCGATTATGACGGGAATTATACCCTTGAAAATGTGCCTTCCAACGCAACCATTCAGTTCAGTTACATTGGGATGCTCTCGGTAGAAGAGCCCCTCAACGGCCGTACAAACATTAACGTGGTGTTGAGCGAAGATGTGCAGGCACTGGAAGAGGTGGTGGTGATCGGCTACGGCAGTGCCAAGAAACGAGACCTGACCGGTTCTATCGTCAGCGTAAGTGCCGAGGAGATCGCCAACAGGCCTACCACCAACCTGCTCTCTTCCGTGCAGGGTAAGGTTGCCGGAGTGCAAATCGTAAACAGCGGCCGTGCCGGACAGGACCCTGAGGTACGTATCCGTGGTACCAATTCTATCAACGGTTACTCCCCGCTTTACGTGGTGGACGGACTCTTCTCCGACAACATCAACTACCTCAATCCTGCTGATATCGAGTCGATGGAGATCCTGAAAGACCCCTCTTCGCTTGCCATTTTCGGCGTTCGGGGAGCCAACGGGGTGATTATCGTCAACACGAAACGGGCTAAACGGGGCCAGACGGTGGTCAACTTCAACAGTTCACTCGGCTTCAAGGATGTGACCCACATGATGCCGATGGCCAACGCGGCACAGTTTCGCGAGTTATATGACGAACAGCGAGTCAACCAGGGACTCTCCAGCTTCGATTACAGTGACTGGCAAGCCGACACCAACTGGCAGGATGTGATTTTCCAGCAGGGATTTCTCACCAACAACAATGTCAGCATCACCGGTTCGGGTGAGAAGAACCGATTCTACCTCGGCATCGGCTACACCTCCGAAGAGGGGAACATCAAATATGAGAAATACTCGCGGTTGACACTCAACCTGAGCAGCGAGTACAGCGTGAGCGAGGCACTACGCTTCGGCTATCAAGTGAACGCTTCCAGGACCAACCCCACCGACGCCAAGGGAGTGAGCGGTGCCATCAGGGCAGCTCCCATCGCTCCGCTTTATGACGCAACAGGAGGACTGATTCACACACTGCCTGATTTTCAACGGGCGCAGGTGTGGAACCCCCTCATTGAGGTGGAGGCAAGGGCCAACCATGCCCAAGCACAGAACCACCGTGCGGCGGGAAACATCTACGGGGAGGTGGACTTTCTGGAGCATTTCAGCTTCAAGAGCACCTTCTCTCTCGATTATGCAGTGAACGAATCCCGCAGCCTCAGCCCCATCATCACGGTCTACAACCCCGACATAGAGGGGGCGGAAAACCTCACCACCAGTGAGTCGGTATCACAGTCGAAATCGACCCGGACCGTGGCACAGAGTGACTACATTCTCACCTACAGCAACTCCTTTGGTTCTCACAACCTGACCGCCACCGCGGGTGTCACAACCAACTTCACCGAATACTCCTCACTTGGTGGTTCGCGCAGCCAGAATATCGAAGAGATCATCTTCTCCGTTCCCAGCGATGACACAGACAAGTGGTGGATCTCCTCCCTTTCAAACAAATCGATGTCAAACAGTGGGAGCCAGTACAAGCGATTCACCATGTCCTACCTTCTGAGGGGGCTCTACAACTATCAGAACCGATACCTCTTCAACGCCTCCTACCGGCGAGACGGTGCTTCAGTCTTTCGCTCGGTGGGTAACACCTGGGACAACTTCTACTCTTTCGGTGCCGGTTGGGTCGCCTCGGAAGAGGATTTCATGAAAGAGCTGGCGCTGGTCGACTACCTGAAGTTCAAGGGTTCCTGGGGCGTACTCGGTAGTCAGAACACCGGTGGGTACAACTACCCCACCTACCCACGCCTCCAGAGCTCAGGCAGTGCCGTCTTCGGCGACAACATCATCACCGGCTACTCGGTACAGTACCTGCCCCAGAATCTCAACTGGGAGAAGACACACGCCTGGGAGGCTGGTTTTGAGGTCAACCTGCTCGATAACCGTTTGCGGATCGAACCAGTATTCTACAACAAAAGCACCCGTGACATCATCGTGATGCTGGCCGGTTTCTCCGGAGCCAAGAACTCATTGGAGAATCTGGGTGAGATACGAAACAGAGGACTCGAACTCTCCGCTTCCTGGAATGACCAGATTGGCAGCGATGGGCTCTCCTACTCGCTGGCAGGTAACTTGACCACCATCGATAACAAGGTGCTCTCTCTCGGCCGCGGTCCCGAGGATGCCATCTTCGCCTCGGGAGGTATATCCCGTTCACTGGAAGGTTATCCCGTGGGACACTTCTTCGGATACAAAGTGGCTGGTGTCTATCAGAACAGAGAGGATGTGAAGACCTACTTTCCCAACAGCGTGGGGAGTGTCGCACCCGGCGACCTGAAGTTTGTGGATGTGAACGGCGACGGCGCCATCACACAGGAGGACCGCACCATGATCGGCAACCCGACACCCGACTTCTCCTATGGCCTCAGCCTCAACCTGGACTACCGCAACTTCGACTTCGGTGTCGAGATGATGGGGGTCTACGGAAACGAAATCTACCGCACATGGGATGACCCCACCTATGCACAGCTCAACTACCTAACCAACCGCATGGATCGCTGGAACGGCGAAGGGACCTCCAACTGGGAGCCAATACTCAACCCCTCCCGTTCCATCAACCTGATCAACTCCAACTACTTCATAGAGGATGGCAGTTTCTTCCGCATCCGCAACGTTCAGCTGGGCTACACCTTTGAAACTGAATTGTTGCAGAGGGTATACCTCAAGTCGCTACGGCTCTTCGCCAACGTGCAGAACCTGAAGACCTGGACACGCAATACTGGCTATACCCCCGAGATTGGAGGCTCTGCCCTCGCTTTCGGAATTGATGGCGGCACTTACCCCATGCCGATGATCTATACCTTTGGTCTGAACTTAACTTTTTAAACTGACAGCATTATGAAACTGAAAAAGATATATTTTTGGCTCCTCTTTGCAGCGATGTTCTCTCTGACGCCTGTTGGCTGCTCTGACCTTCTGGACCAGAAGCCACAGGGCGAATGGGTAGAGGGCGATGAGGGTAGCGGCGGTTCATTCCAGTCCGACATCTTCACCCTCTATGCAAAACTACGTGGTTACCACGTCACTTCTGGCACCACCGCCCTGGCCATCCACTCCTTCCGCTCCGAGGATGCGGAGAAAGGGAGCACCGCTTCCGATGGTGCCGCACACGGCAGAATGTTCGATGAATTCGAATACATCGCCACCAACGGCCTGATTGGCTCCTACTGGACCGCCAACTACGAAATCATCATCCTGGCTAACAAGATCCTCGACGACATTGCACAGAGCCAAGCGGACAAGGGAACACTCTCCGAGGGTGATCTGATTAACCGATCAGAAGCCCACTTCTTCCGTGCGTTTGCCTTCTTCAACCTGGTACGTGCCTTCGGTGAGGTACCCAAGATTGATTTCCGTATCAACAACGCCGAGGAGGCCAACATTCCCAAATCACCCACAGCTGAAATCTATGCACTGATCGACGCTGACCTGGAGACAGCAGAGGCCCATCTACCCCAGAGCTGGCCACCAGTATACACCGGCCGCCTCACATGGGGTGCTGCACGGGCGCTTCATGCCCGCACCTACATGATGCGAAACGACTGGAATAACATGCACACCGCAGCGATGGAGGTGATCCAGTCGGGACTCTACAACCTCAACACCCCCTACAACCAGATTTTCCGAGAGACGGGAGAGAACAGCAGCGAGTCTGTATTCGAACTGCAATGTACCGCCACCGCCTCTCAACCCGGCTCCAACGACATCGGCAGCCAGTTTGCACAGGTGCAGGGTGTCAGGGGTGCCGGCGAATGGAACCTGGGATGGGGTTGGCACACCCCCACGGAGCTTCTGGCAGACGCCTTTGAGGAGGGAGACCCCCGCAAGAACGAGACGCTGCTCTACTTCATTAAAACCGGCGAAGACCCCTCTTCCATCCCGGCGAATCAACCCTACGGTGAGAAACCTATCTCCAACGCCGATGTAATCAACAAGTACTACAACAAGAAAGCCTATACCAATCCCAGCCTGCGGGCCACCTACACAAAGGGAGGCTTCTGGTACAACATCCGGCTGATACGTTACGCCGACGTGGTGCTGATGGCTGCCGAGGCTGCCAATGAACTGGGAAATACAGGAGAAGCGTCGGATCTTCTTGAAATGGTTAGGTCGAGAGCACGCGGCACAAACGCATCCCTCCTCCCCAAAGTGACCACAACAAACCAGACAGAGATGCGCGATGCCATCCGCCACGAGCGTCGCGTGGAGCTGGGCATGGAGTTCGACCGATTCTACGACCTGGTACGCTGGGGCATCGCCCAAGAGGTGCTGCATGCTGCCGGCAAGACCGGTTATCAGGAGAAACATGAACTGCTTCCCTTGCCACAGAACGAGGTTGATAAATCAAACGGTGTACTGATACAAAATCCTAACTATTAACACAACGATCGCTATGAAGAAAACAACATATCTCTTTATTCTGATGATGACAGGGATCATCTTCACCTCCTGCTTTCAGGACCTGGGACAGAACCCCCCGTTCGACTTCCCCGAACAGCCCACACCACCGCCCATCGGTGCTGACGGCCAGATGTTCTACCTTTCTTTTGATGAGGATCTGGAGGATTACCAAAGTCTGATGGAAGCCGCTGTGGTGGGCACCCCCACCTTTGCCGACGGCAAGAGCGGCAAGGCTTATGCCGGCGCGGCCAACAGCTTCCTCACCTTTGACGTGGCTAACATGGCGGCACCGCTCGGCAGTTCGATGACCTTCACCTTCTGGTACAAAGTGAACGGCACCCCCGACCGGGCAGGCATCCTGGTAATCGGTCCTCCGCATGAGGGCAAACCGGCCAATGCCCAGAACAATCGCACTGCCGGCATCCGCATCTTCCGTGAAAACGTGGGAGGCAAACAGCGGGTGAAAGCCAATATTGGCAATGGTACCGCCGACAGCTGGCTTGATGGGGGCACAAAAGCTGACCTCGATCCGGCAGCGGCTGGATGGGTTCATGTCGCCCTGGTCCTGTCACCCGACAAAGCCTCCTTTTACATGGCAGGGGTGGAGGTGGCTGCGTCCAACTTCACCGGTATCAGCTGGAATGGTTGCGACATCATGTCGATCGGCTCGGGTGCACCCCGCTTCAATGAGTGGGGACACCTCTCCGACCAAAGCCTGATCGACGAGGTGCGAATCTACAACAAAGCGCTCCCCGCTTCGGAGATTGAAAGGCTGTCAAATCAATAAGCAGGAGAGCTGAAATCTGAGAAATCAGGGAAACCCACCGGTTCTACATCCCGTTGAATCGGTGGTATTCAAAGAACAGAAAAATGAACAGAGCAATTGGTATATGGACAGGCATCCTCTGCTCCATCCTCCTCTGGGGTTGTGGCAACAGCGATGAGCTACCGCCGCCTGCCTTCTTTCAACTGGAGAGCATCCGGATTGGAGAGGTGACGGATGCTCCCGTCTACCATCGTTTGGATCCGGCAACTCTCATCACCCTCAATTTTTCGGAGCCGATCGATCCAGCCACACTGGCAGCCAACATTACCCTGCAGCACAAGAGTGGTGAAAGGATAGAACTTCACTTCACACCGGACCAGTCGGAACTCCATATCGAAGCGGTGAACAGACTGGTCGCCTTCAGCGACTATCGCCTCGAGATACACAACGGCCTGAGAGCCCTCTCCGGCAGTAGGATCACCACGGGAAAGATTATCCCGCTCACCACGGGTCTGGACAGTACCGACAAGTTCTCTCGCATTCCTGACGAGGAGCTGCTGACACTGGTACAGCGACATACTTTCCGCTATTTCCGCGAATTCGCCCACCCAGTGAGTGGCATGGCCCGCGAACGGACTAGTTCGGGTAACACCGTCACCACCGGTGGTACCGGTTTTGGCGTGATGGCAATGATAGTCGCGACCGAAAGAGCATTTATAACCCGGGAAGAGGCACTCCAACAGGTGCAGCAGATCGCCACCTTCCTAGAGCAGAAAGCCACCAGGTACCACGGCGCCTTTGCCCATTGGATCCATGGTGAGACGGGTGAAACAATCCCTTTCAGCACCTATGATGATGGAGCCGACCTGGTGGAGACCGCGCTGCTTATGCAGGGGCTGCTCACCGCCAGGCAGTACTTCAACCGCATCACGCCGGAGGAGACAACCCTGAGGGAGGTGATCACCCGTTTGTGGGAAGCGGTGGAGTGGAACTGGTTTCACAAAGGAGAGGAACAGGTGCTCTACTGGCATTGGAGCCCCACATACGGATGGCAGAAGAACTTGCCCATCAGCGGATGGAACGAGAGTCTGATCGTCTACCTGCTCGCCGCCTCCTCCCCTTCGCACGCAATCAACAGGGAGTTGTATGAGCATGGATGGGCACGCGGCGGCAACATGACCAACAACGCCACCTACTACGGGTATCGGCTTCCGCTGGGACCACCACAGGGAGGACCACTTTTCTTCGCCCACTACTCCTTCCTGGGCATTCGCCCAGAGGGGTTGAGCGACCGTTATGCCGACTACTGGGAACAGAACCGGAACCATGCCCTCATCAACTACAACCATTGTGTGGCAAATCCTAATGGCTACTACGGCTATGGCAAAGAGTGCTGGGGACTTACCGCCAGCGATGGCGAAAAGGGTTACAGCGCCCACTCACCCACCAACGACCGCGGGGTGATTGCCCCCACGGCAGCCCTCTCTTCAATGCCCTACACACCGGTGGAGTCGATGAACGCACTCCGGTTCTTCTACTACAAGCTGGGAGACCGTATCTGGACGGAGTATGGCTTTACCGATGCATTCAACCTCTCGGAGAGATGGTTCACCAATCAGCAACTCGCCATCAACCAGGGACCGATCATCCTGATGATCGAGAACCACAGGAGCGGACTGCTCTGGGACCTACTGATGAACGACGATGAGATTAAAAGGGGACTTACCCTGCTGGGATTTCTTTGGTAATACAGGAAACTGTCCAGTCAATTAATAGCTGATTAAATTAAATAAATTGAAAAATAAAATTACATATCTGATTTTAATGTCGTTGTCACTGTGGGTATTCATCTCGTGCCGTTCCCACAAAGCGCTTTTTGTAGTGCTCCCCGATACACAAACATATCTTGAAGCCTACCCGGAAGTATTGGAATCACAGTTCAACTGGATTTCCGACAACCACAACATGATAGATGCCCTTATTCATGTGGGGGACCTTACACAGGATAACCATCCCGTGGAGTGGATGCTGCTCTCCCGCTACTTTTCCGATATCGAAGAAATTGCGTTACCTTACACCTTTTCACTGGGTAACCACGACATGGGAAGTAAACCTGGTCTGTTTGCTGATCAACACGACACCTCACTGGCCAACAGGTTCTTCCCGGTGAGCCGCTTCAAAGCGAAAAAAGAGTGGGGAGGGAGTCATGGTCAGATGACTATTGACAACCATTACATCACGCTTCGTGCGGGAGGTAAAGAGTGGCTTATTATGAGTCTTGAGTTCGGCCCATCTGATGATGTCCTCGACTGGGCAAACAGGGTGGCTGAAGAGAATCGGGATAAATGGATAATCGTCAACACGCATGCCTATCTCTACAGCGACAGTACACTGCTTGACAATGGTGACTGGTGGCGACCGCAATCCTACGGAATTGGAAAAGACACCACCCGTACTGTCAACGATGGGGCACAAATATGGGAGAAATTTGCATCTAATCATCCCAATATCGTGGCCCTTTTTTGTGGACATGTTCTCAACGAAGGAGTAGGCACCCTTGTGAGCAACGGCAAACAGGGGAACAAGGTGTATCAAATGTTGGCAAACTATCAAAGAGGAGTGAAGGGCTCAGAAAAAGGAGGCAACGGTTACCTGCGGATTGTCACCTTTGACCGGAAGAAAGGAACGCTGGAGGTGAAAACCTATTCTACACTGGAAGACAAATATCATCCATCTCCGGCGCACAATTTTATTTTCACTGATCTGAAACTGAACAATCGGCAGAAAAGACACTGAATATATATGTTCTCTCAATCCATCAATCAATCTAAAAAAAGAGATAGATGCAAATGAAAAAAGGTTTATACACGACACTGGCAATGATTATTACGGCCACTCTCTTCTTCACTGCCTGTGGCAACGACAACAGAAAAAAAACAGCCTCCCCGGAAGAGAGACGAACGATCACATTCGCATCGGATGAAGAGCTGCTCAATTACATCCAGCACAGCCATCTCAACTATATGTGGGAAGGTGCAGAGCCCACCTCCGGACTGGCTCGAGAACGGATTCACATCGACGGCAACTACCCACAGAACGATGCTTCTGTAGTGACCACCGGCGGCAGCGGTTTCGGCCTGGCAGGACTGATTGTCGGCATTGAACGAGGATTCATTCCCCGTGAAGAGGGTGTGGAGCGGTTGCATACAATTGCCGATTTTCTGGCTACTGCCGACCGTTTCCACGGGGTATGGCCCCACTGGTTGGAGGGTTCCACCGGAAAGACAAAACCCTTCAGCAAGAAAGACAACGGCGGAGACCTGGTGGAGAGCGCCTTTCTGATGCAGGGACTACTCATCGTACGTGAGTATTTCAAGAATGGTAACCCGGTAGAGCAGGCACTCGCTGCCAAGATCGACATCCTCTGGCGGGAGATGGAATGGGACTGGTACCTCAACGGGCAGGATGTACTCTACTGGCACTGGAGTCCTGACTACGGCTGGGAGATGAACTTCCCATTGGAGGGATACAACGAGTGCCTCATCACCTATATCCTGGCAGCTTCCTCACCCACCCATCCCATCCCGGCATCGGCATACCACAACGGGTGGGCACGGGGAGGTGAGATTAAAAGCAGCAAAAGTGCCTTTGGCTATCCTCTGATTCTCCGACACAACGGAGCTGAGGCATATGGCGGTCCACTCTTCTGGTCACACTACTCCTACATAGGTCTCAGTCCGAAGGGACTGAGCGACCGGTATGCCGACTACTGGGAGCTGAACCGCAATCATACTCTGATCAATCATGCCTATTGTGCGCAGAACCCAAAAGGGTTCAAAGGATACAGCGATGCCTGCTGGGGACTCACCGCAAGTTACTCGGTGGAAGGGTACACCGGCCACAAGCCAATGGAGAACGACCGTGGAGTGATCACCCCCACGGCAGCACTCTCCAGCTTCCCTTACACACCTGAAGAGTCGATGAAGGCATTGAAACATTTCTACTTCGAACTGGGAGACAGAATCTGGGGAAAATATGGCTTCTACGATGCCTTCAGCATCGAACATGAGTGGTACCCACAACGCTATCTCGCCATCGACCAACTCACCATCGCCCCGATGATCGAGAACCACCGCAGCGGACTGCTATGGAACCTCTTTATGGATGCACCAGAGGTTCAGGAAGGCCTAAAGAAGCTAGAATTCAAATAAGATTTCTGAGATTGGAAGGTTGATCAGACCGTAGGTTAAAAGATTGAAGTTAGCTGTTCAAAAACAAGAAACATAGAAGCAGGATCACAGGACAAAAAACAACATAAAAAGAGAGAAAAATATGAATAAAATTGCAATTCCAATGGTATGGATAGTAGTGCTAATGCTCTTTACCTACAGCTGTTCACCCACATCCAACAGTTCCGGTACCGGCAGGTGGGTCAGTTACAGCGGCGACAAAGAGGTGGAGAGGCGCGTTGACTCCCTGTTGAAACTAATGACCCTGGAGGAGAAGATCGGGCAGATGACCCAGTTCTCTGCCAACTGGTCCATCACCGGGCCGGTGATGTCTGACGACTTTAAACCCTACCTGGAAAAAGGGTTGATAGGCAGTATCTTCAACGCCACCTCGGTGGAGGGAATCCGAAACATGCAACAAATTGCGGTCGACTCTACCCGGCTGGGGATTCCCATCCTTTTCGGACAGGATGTGATCCACGGCTACAAGACCATCTTCCCAATACCCTTGGCGGAAGCCTGCTCATGGGACCTGGAGATGATGCGCCGAACCGCTGAGATCGCTTCCATCGAGGCAGCCTCCGACGGCATCAACTGGACCTTCGCACCGATGGTTGACATCGGCCGCGATGCCCGCTGGGGCCGTGTAATGGAGGGTGCCGGCGAAGATCCCTACCTGGGCAGCAGGGTCGCCGAGGCACGTGTCATCGGCTTCCAGGGAGGTGCCGAAGGAAAGGCATTGGGTGAGCTGCATACCCTACTGGCTACGGGCAAGCACCTGGCAGCCTACGGTGCGGCTGAAGCAGGCAGGGACTACCACACCGCCGAGCTCTCCGAGCACACCCTGCGCAACGTTTACCTGCCCCCATATGAGGCAGCTGCAAATGCAGGGGTGGGCACATTCATGGCATCGTTCAACGAGATTAACGGTGTACCCGCTACCGGCGACCGGTGGCTAATGACCGATATCCTGCGTGGTGAGTGGGGTTTTACGGGCTTCGTGGTAAGTGACTATACCGGAGTCAACGAGCTGGTACCCCACGGATTTGCGGAGGATGAACAACATGCTGCCGAGCTGGCGGTAAATGCGGGCATCGACATGGATATGACAGGTGCCAGCTTCATCAAGTATCTCAGTAAATCGGTGGAAGAGGGTAAGGTGCCGGTACAGACCATCGACAACGCTGCCCGCCGCATCCTTGAGATGAAGTTCCTGCTGGGGCTCTTTGATGACCCCTACCGTTACCTCAATGAAGAGCGAGCAAGACAAAACAGCATGACACCTGAGTTTCTGGAGACAGCGCGTAAGGCCGTAGCCGCTTCGGTGGTGCTATTGAAGAACGAGCATGCCATCCTTCCCATCACTAAAGAGAAAGCGGTCACCCTTGCTTTGGTGGGGCCTCTAATGAACGACTCCATCAACCTCAATGGTGAATGGGCCGGATTGGGAGACCGCAACAAGAGCGTTCCCATTCTCAAGGGACTTACCGAGAAATTTAAGGAGAGTGCTGTAAAATTGATTTATGCGGAGGGGGCATCGATTGATGAAACCACTCCTCAAAGAATTGCCGATGCGGTCTCCGCCGCACGCAGAGCTGATATCGTAATTGCAGCTGTGGGAGAGAGCTTCCATTGGTCTGGCGAAGCTGCTGTACGCACCGACATCCGCCTACCAGAGGCACAGCGCCAGTTGCTGGAGGCCCTCAAAGAATCAGGAAAGCCGATTGTACTGGTCAATTTGAGTGGTCGACCCCTCGACCTATCGTGGGAGGATGATGAGATGGATGCCATCTTGCAGGCTTGGTTCCCTGGGACACAAGGTGGTCACGGCATTGCTGATGTAATTGCCGGTGATTACAATCCCTCGGCACGACTGGTGATGTCGTTTCCCCGAAATGTGGGACAAATTCCCATCTACTACAACCGCAAGAACACCGGCCGTCCGGTAGACCTGAACGATGAGCGGGTCGACTACAAGTCGAACTACCTCGACAGCTCCATCACCCCGCTTTACCCCTTTGGCTATGGACTCAGTTACACCAGCTATGCCATCAGCGACCTGATGCTCGACAAACCTTCTATGAAAGCAGACAGTGACATGATCACTATCACTGCCACCGTACTTAACAGTGGCGAAATGGATGGTGAGATGGTAGTACAACTCTATGTACGCGATCTGGTAGGAAGCGTCACCCGTCCGGTGAAGGAATTGAAAGGTTTTCAGAAGATCGCGCTGAAGGCGGGAGAACACAAGCAGGTCACTTTTGAACTACACTCCGAAGAGCTGGCCTTCTATGGCATCGATATGCAGAAAAAGACCGAGCCGGGAAACTTTAAGTTATGGGTAGCCCAGAGCTCCAAAGACAATGAGAATGAAGCTACATTTTCAGTTGAGTAAAGAGTAAAACAACGCAACAATGAAGAGAAATCTCACCATAGGGACACTGGCCTTGACGGCTTTGACGGCAATGGCACAGCAAACAGAGCACCGCCCCAACATCATCTTCATCCTTAGCGACGACCATGCTACCCAAGCTATCAGCGCCTATGGACATCCTATCTCGGAGTTGGCACCTACACCCAACATCGATCGGATTGCCCGCGATGGTGCTATCTTCCGGAACAACTACTGCGCCAACTCCATCTCAGGTCCCAGCCGTGCCAGCATCCTAACCGGCAAGCACAGCCACAAGAACGGCTTCCTCGCCAATTGGAACAGTGCGTTCGATGGTTCTCAGCAGACGCTTCCCAAGATCCTACAGGAACATGGCTACGAGACAGCGCTTATCGGCAAGTGGCACCTTATCTCTAAACCTACCGGCTTCGACCACTGGATGATCCTGAACGACCAGGGGGACTATTACAACCCGGACTTCATCACGGAGAGCGACACTGTGCAGTATGCCGGTTATGTAACCGACCTGATTACCACCTTCACCAAACAATGGCTGCAGACAAGAGATGATGACAAGCCATTCTTCCTGATGATGAACCACAAGGCACCCCACCGCAACTGGGTGCCGGCAGAGCGACATTACCACCTCTACGAGGATGTCACCTTCCCGCTACCCGAGAGCTATTTCGACGATTATGAGGGACGCTTTGCAGCGGCTCACCAAGAGATGAACATCTACCGCGACATGTATGAGGGACACGACCTGAAGATGGTGAACGGTGTTGACAGCGACAGCCTGCTCTACGACCCTTGGCCCCATGCCTTTTTGGGCACTATGACTCCCGGCGAGCAGCAACGATTCTTCGCTGCCTACCGGAAGCGTAACAATGCCTTTCATACCATTCCGATGACCGAAAAGGAGATTGCCCAGTGGAAGTATCAACGTTACCTGCAGGATTACCTGGCAACCATCCGGGCGGTGGATGAAAGCGTGGGTCAGTTACTCGACTACTTGGAAGCAACCGGACTGGACGAAAATACCCTCATCATATACAGCAGTGACCAGGGATTCTATCTGGGTGAGCATGGCTGGTTCGACAAGCGATTCATGTACGAAGAGTCATTCGGAATGCCCCTTCTGATGCAGTACAAGGAGCATATCCAGCCGGGCACACAGGTTGAGGGATTGACACAGAACATCGACTTTGCCCCCACCCTTCTCGACTTCTGCAGCATTGACATACCGGAAGATATTCAGGGTGAGTCTTTCAGAAAATTGGTCGAAACAGGCCGAACGCCTGAGGAATGGCGAAATTCTCTTTATTATCATTACTACGAATACCCCGGCTTCCACAGCGTCCGTGCCCACTACGGTATAAAAACGACACGCTACAAACTGATCCACTTCTACGGGGAACAGAAGTGGGAACTCTACGACCAACAGAACGACCCACTTGAGATCAATAACCTCTACGGCGAGAAAGGCACAGAACAGATTACCCGCCAACTGAAGCATGAGCTAAAAAAACTGCAGGCAACGTATGATGTGCCCCCAGACCATCTACAACCCGGAATAAAATGAAACCTATGAAACGAACCTTCGTCATTCCCCTAATTCTACTGGTAGCGATTATGCAACTCTCCTGCGACACCGAGCGGCAGGAAATCAAACCGATGGCAACAGCAGATAGAAGCCAGTCCACCTACTGCAACCCGATAGACATCGACTACACTTACATGTCGCACTATCGCGCAGAGAGGGATGTATCATACCGCTCTGGAGCAGATCCGGCGGTCGTAAACTTCAAGGGTAAGTACTACCTGTTTGTCACACGCTCCCATGGCTACTGGGTATCAGAGGATATGAGCAAATGGAGATTTATTCGCCCACAGAACTGGTATTTCAGTGGCTCCAATGCTCCAGCCGCAGCAGTAAATGATGATAAAATCATCGCATATGGTGATCCCTCAGGTTATGGTCCCATAATTGAAACGGATAATCCAGATTTGGGAAGTTGGAAAACAAATTATGCCGTAATCAACCCACCGGGTGGAATACAGGACCCCAATCTCTTTGTGGATACAGATGGCAGGGTTTACCTGTTTGAGGAGTCTTCCAACCGATGGCCCATCAGGGGTGTGGAGCTCGATGCCGAGAACTACTTCATCCCGAAAGGAGAACAGGTCGATCTTTTCAAACTCGATCCCGACAACCACGGATGGGAGCGCTTCGGGCAAGATCACCGTTCCGACGTGGCGCCTTTCATTGAGGGACCTTGGATGGTGAAGCATGACAGCACCTACTACCTTATGTATGGTGCCCCAGGCACGCAGTGGAATGTCTATGCTGATGGGGTGTATACTTCCGACAACCCCCTGGGGCCCTTCACCTATGCCCCCTACAACCCGGTGGCATATAAGCCGGGCGGTTTTCTCAACGGCTCGGGTCACGGCAGCGCGGTAATGGATAACCAGGGGAATCACTGGCACTTCTCCACCATGGCCATCTCGGTTAACTACAAGTTTGAACGCCGGTTAGGTATGTACCCCGCCGGCTTTGAGGAGAACGGACAGATGTATGTCAACACTGCTTATGGTGATTACCCCCACTACCTGCCCAATGTAGAGGTGGATGATCACAAATATCGCTTCACTGGATGGATGCTCCTGTCGAAAGACAAGCCGGTTAATAGCAACTCGGTACTGACCGGAGTGCGGCGCAACGTGGC
>JADLKK010000173.1 GCA_016839025.1 Proteiniphilum sp. | reverse complement strand
CCGACAAATGTTTATTTCTGCCTACATTTTGTTAAGAGAATCCACAAAAAAAAGAGGTGCCCATAGGACACCTCTTTTTTATTAAGAAAGCGAGTTAATTACTGTGCACTTTTTGTAGCGGAAGTCGGACGAACGACTACATCTACAATAGTCTGTACATCACCCCACTTGTAAGATACGGTAACCGGTACCTTCAGTGTGAACTCTTCAACAAGAGTTGCACCATTGTTCTCATAAGTTAGAGTTCCGAAATCGTAAGTAGCGTTAGGAGCTGTCTGAGCAATTTCAATGGTTGAAGGAAGTTCAGTCAGTTCTGTTCCACCAGATGTCATCAATCCTTCCGGAGTGATATTGGCAACATCAACCGTAATAGCCGTTACATCGTAGTAATCGTAGTAGTTGTCATTGTCAGGTTCGAAGTAATAGGTGGTCACGCTCTTGGCATAGTTTCTCCAGTCAGAGAGACGAACAACGCTCTTGATGTCAAGTACTGAACCTTCAGCACCCACGTCAACGCCATCAACGAAGTTGTCGGCAGCCTGACCTTCAACGTTCACCGGACGGAGGAAGTGTACGAGGAATGAACCATCGAAGTCACCTACCAGATCCAGTGGTTTATCGCATTCATTCAGCAGTGCCATGTAAAGCTTAGCCTTCATGAACTCGGGACCCTTGTTGAGCAGATACTTGCCAAGGTCGCTGGCTTCGTTGTAAGCAAGGATATCACCTGTGCCTGCAGCCTGAGGATTAATGGTAGCAACAACTTCAGTTGTAACACCTTCGTCATCAGATGCGAGCAGCTGTTTTCCGGTAGCATCTACCGAGATTTCGATGCCATCAACTTCGGTGATAGGCTGGTCATCTGCGAAGAAGTATTCGTAGGTGTAACCTGCGTAATCTTCGTTGGCAGCTTCCAGGTCGATCAGCTTGTCAGCAGTAGTCTGGAATGCGTTGTTGATGTTGTTTGCAAATGTGGCTAGAGTATGATCTGTTGCGCCCAGAGCCGGTACAGCTACGTTATGCTGGATATAGGTCTTGTTGGCATCCCAGTAGTTGGTGATCATGATGTCAGAGAGATCGGCTGTGGGCTGACTTACCTCTGCGGTGAAGGTCACCTGGATCACATTTGAACCCCATGTATAGGTACCGGACTTGGTGATTGTTTCACCGATGTTATCCCAAAGGTCGGTTTCGGTAACAGTCCATACCAGGTTGTACGATTCAGTATCGTTCGGGTCTACTTCTTCGGTAATTGTTCCAACACCACCGGTTGTTTCTGCCCAGTCATAGTTGGCATGGAAGAAGGTCTTGGTCACCTTGGCAACAGCATAGAAGTTTTCATTCATAGCCTGTGTACCAACTCTCAGTACGAAGTCTTCGCAACCAGCTTCAACGCCACCGTCTACTACGAAGGTAACAGGATCAATTGGTTCAGGCTGTGCTTCAATAATGTTGATCTTGATAAATCCTTCGATCACCATACAGTCACCGTTCATCAACTGTACGTGTACAATTGGTGTACGATCGATAGCTGCCGGGTTGGGTTCATCAATGTCATATACGCGGGTAGAGATTTCAGAACCTTCCAGCTTGATAAACTGCTGCTGGTCTGTAGCGTTGGTACCCAGTTTGTATTCGATGGGATCGCCGTCTGCATCATCCAGGTCGAATACATAGCTGAGTCCATAGGTGTCGAGATTAAGCATTGCAGCGATATCTACAGCCCAAGTGTCAACTACGTCAAGGAGATCGAGCGTTTCATTGTAAACCAATTCCACAACGGCACTGTCTTCTTTTGCAAGAGCCTTGGCATCATCCAATAAAACAGGGATTTCATACTCTTCCCAATCAGTTACAAGCTCTTCGTCTTGTGAATTCACCAGGATGATGTCTTCGATCTTTTCAGCATCAACAGTCATCCAGTCAGAGTAAACCTTGGCACCGCTTAACATCGGAACCTCAAGTTGCAGCTGGTCGATTTTGCCGGTTGTTCCGTCCTCAACCTCTTCGGTATTGATTTCAACCCATACTTCCAGTACACCATCTTCCAATGATTTGAAGGTGGCAACCGGGGCAATGGCTGAAGATCTTACTGTCGGGTTGTTGTAAAGGAGAGCGATGTTTTCGATGTCAATTGCATCAACAGAAGCGTTGCTCGGGCTTACGCGGAACTTCGCTACAGTAGCAGGTACAATCTCACCGCAATCTTCAGTTACAAGGGGATTGAAAAGAAGGATGGGCAGTGCACCACCTTCGTCGGCAACGTAATCGGGAATCACGTGAAGGCTTACAATTGCAAGGTTTGGTCCTAATGCAATTGGGCCACTAGCACCTTCAACATTGTAAAGGGTAACATTTCCGGTTTCTGCATCAAACACGGCAGTAATGGTGCCGGCAGGAAGCCAAGCCATGGTGGTGGCTTCTTCTTCACCAGTTACACCATCAACCTTGTACCAGAAACCATCTTCATTGGGATAGTAGTAGTCACCGTCAGCACCTGGAGCACCAGTTTCACCAGGAGCACCAGGAGCACCAGCTTCACCAGTTTCACCGGGAGCACCAGCAGGGCCCTGAGCGGCAAGACCGGTGTCGACATCGTCGATAAACCAGTTGCCATTTTCTCCAATGGTTACAACTGAACCGGGAGCACCATTGGCACCGTTAGCACCGTTTGTGATGGTGTAAGATGGACCATCCTTAAGAGTGATTACAACTCCATCCGCTGTACTTGTTACACTCTCAATAATCTTACCTGATCCATTAATTGCATCAACCGTAGTCTTCAGTGAAGTAATCTGGTCCTGAAGATTTGTGATGTCGTCATCATAGTCTTTACAAGA
>JADLKK010000037.1 GCA_016839025.1 Proteiniphilum sp. | reverse complement strand
GCCAGCAACTCTTTGAGTTTCTCCCGTATATTGGTCAGCTGTCCCGGGGTATAAGGGTTGAAGAGAATCTCGGTGAGCAGGAAGTCATCTTCTGAAAGCAATCCCTGTGCGATCTGCATGTGTCTTTTGAAGGTGGTACCGGGCGCATCCTGGTGCTTCATCACCGAGGCAAACACCAGGGTAGAAGCAAAGGGGATGGAAAGCGAATAGGCGATGGTTTCATCATGCTCCCGGAAGGAGTATTCGAACACATTCAGCTTCAGGTGATGGTAGAGATCACGGAAAAAGACTTTGCCCAGGTGTGACGACTCAGCAATAATGATGGCGCTCTGGCTGCTCAGGTCGTTCAGGCTGGCAAAGGTGGGGCCGAACATGGGGTGTGTGGAGACATAGGGGCGGGTGCGCTCCCGGTAAAACTCCTCCAGTCCGGTTTTCACCGAGGCGATATCGCTCAGGATACAGGTCTCCGGCAGATAGGGAAGTACCGATTCAAAAGCAGGGATCGTAAATTTGAGTGTGGCGGCATTGATTACCAACTCAGGGGCGAATGCTTCCACCTCTTGCGGGGTGGTCATCCGCTCCGTGTTGTAGATGAACCGTAACTTCTTCGGATCGGGGTCGAGCACCGCCACCTCATGGTCGAAACTGAGCACATCGGCAAAGAATGACCCCATTTTGCCGGCGCCTAAGATTAATATTTTCATCTTTTCTGACAGTAACGGTTATTTTTTTGCTTTCTCCATCACCACCATCTGTTGACGTACCGATTCGGCATGGATCGCTTCCAGCACTTTCTTCACGAAATCGCCCGACATCTCCATCCGCTCACCCTGGTAGGCCCGATCGGTCAGGATCTGATCGTAACGTTGTGTCTGCAATATCGGCATGTCATGCTCCAGTTTGTACTGGCCTATCTCGCGGGAGACGCGCATACGCTTGGCCAGCAGCTGCAACAGCTCATTGTCCAGCTCGTCGATCTGGTCGCGCAGCACCGAGAGATCCTCGGTGGTCTGAACCGTATTGCGGATCACGATGGTGGCAAGGATTTCCTTCAGCGCAGCCGGAGTAATCTGCTGCGCCTTATCGCTCCAGGCCTCATCGGGAGAGCAGTGCGACTCGATGATCAGTCCCGAGTAGTTCAGATCCATGGCCTGCTGGCTGATCTTGAAGATCAGGTTGCGGTCGCCGCCAATATGGCTGGGATCGCAGATAATCGGCAGGGAGGGAAAGCGCCGTTTCAGCTCAATGGGGATGTGCCACTGCGGGATGTTACGGTATACGGTCTTGTCAGTGGTGCTAAAGCCGCGGTGGATCACCCCCAGCTTGCGGATGCCGGCATTATAAAGCCGCTCCAGCGCCCCGATCCAAAGTTCCAGGTCGGGATTCACCGGGTTTTTGATCAGGATGGGAATATCCACCCCTTTGAGTGTGTCGGCGATCTCCTGTACCGCAAATGGATTGGCGGCGGTGCGCGCGCCGATCCAGAGCATATCCATCCCAAATTTCAACGCTTCATACACATGCTTTTCGGTGGCCACCTCGGTGGCCATGTACATGCCGGTCTCCTTTTCCGCCTCCATCATCCACTTCAGGGCGGGACTACCAATCCCTTCAAAGCCACCCGGCTTGGTACGCGGTTTCCATACCCCTGCCCTGAAGATCTTCACTCCCACTGCCGCCAGTTCCCTGGCGGTGGTCATCACCTGTTCCTCAGTCTCGGCACTGCAGGGTCCCGCAATCACCAGCGGTCTCTTCGCATCAATGCCAGGCAATAAAATCGATTCAAATTCCATATTGTTTGTTTTTTATTTTGTCTCTATTGTTGTTCACGCCCAAATTCAAAATCAGCGATCAGCTAATCCTCAAATCAACGAATCATCCTATATACTCCTCGATCCTACGGCATGCCTCCTGTAGTTTCTCTACGGAAGCACCCAATGAAATGCGGATAAAACGCTCCCCATTGCTGCCGAAAATAAACCCGGGGGTGAGGAAAACCCGGGCATGCCGCAACAGATCATCGACCAACGACTCACTGCTCACCACCTCCGCAGGCAGTTTACCCCAAACGAACAGCCCCACCTGATTCGGATCGTAGCTACAGCCCAGCAGCGACATGATCTTTTCTGCCCAGCCACGTCGCTCCCGGTAGATCCGATTCATCTCCGCATGCCACTCGTCACTGTTGGAAAGAGCTACCACTGTAGCCAGCTGCATCGGCTTGAACTGGCCGCTGTCGATGTTGCTTTTCGCCTTGAGCACCCATTGCACAAACTGCGCGTTGGAAGCCAGCATGCCCATCCGCCATCCCGACATGTTGTGCGACTTGCTCAGGGAATTCAGTTCGATACAGATCTCCTTTGCTCCCGGCACGGAGAGGATACTCACCGGAGGGTCGTTCAGAATAAAACTATAGGGATTGTCGTGACAGATCACGATCTGATGCTTTTTGCCAAAGGCCACCAGTTTCTCAAAGAGTTCCATCGATGCATTTGCCCCGGTGGGCATATTGGGATAGTTGACCCACATCAGCTTCACACGGTTCAGATCCATCTCCTCCAAGGCCTCAAAATCGGGCTCCCATCCTTTTTCCTCCAGTAAATCATACTCCATCACCTCTGCGCGTAGCAGCTGTGACACCGATCGGTAGGTAGGGTAACCGGGATTGGGAACCAGCACGGCATCGCCAAAGTTGAGGAAAGTCATCGAGATGTGCAGGATACCCTCCTTGGAACCGATCAGTGGCAACACCTCTGCAGGTTGAAGCTCCACACCGTAGATCCGGTTGTACCATTCCGCATATGCCTTCCGCAGCTCCGGTATACCGGTGTAGGGCTGGTAAGCATGCACATCGGACCGTCGGGCACTTTCGCAGAGCGTATCAATGGTTTCCCGTGACGGCATGTGGTCTGGGGCACCCACCGCGAGACTGACCACATCCCTGCCCTCGGCATTCATGCGGGCTACCTCAGCCAACTTCACAGAGAAGTAGTACTCCTGAATGGTTCTGATGTGTTCTGCAGGTTCAATCTTCATTCTTGTCATAATTTCGTCTCCTATTTCTCTTCTGCATTCTTCTCTTCGCGGTACTCACCCAATACCTTCAGCTTACTGATCAACGGTGTGATGGCATCTATCGACTGCCGGTATCGTTGATAATTGGCAAAGGTGAGGTCGATGTAGAACTGATACTCCCACTCGCTGCCAATGATGGGGAGTGACTGGATACGGGTCAGGTTGATATCATAGAAGGAGAAGACCGAAAGCACCTTCGATAGCGATCCTTCGCTGTGTGGCAGCACAAACACCAACGAGGATTTGTTGATGCGATTGTTTTTTTGAATCTCCTGCAGCATCTCTTCCCGTGCAAGAACAAAGAAGCGGGTGAAGTTTCGCTTGTTGGTTTCAATGCCGTGGGTCAGTATTTCCAAACCATACATCTCTGCCGCCAGCCGGCTACAGATGGTAGCCGTGCCTCTCATTTCCCTCTCACGGATCTCTTTTGCCGCCAGTGCGGTATCATCATGCTCCACAATCTTGATCCCCGGCAGTTCATCCAGGAACTCTTCACATTGCATCAGTGCCATGGGATGCGACATCACTTCACTAATCTCGGCAACGGTGCTCCCTGGAAGTGCTGCCAGCGAGTGGGTAATCCGCAGCTTATACTCTCCCGCTATCCGCAAACTGTGCTGTTTGAGCAGATCATGATTGGGCAATAGACTCCCGGCAATGGTGTTCTCAATGGCCATTACTCCGATCAGTTGCGGATCGTTATCGGCTTCCCTGAAGATATCGCGGAAGGTTTGGCAGGGTACAATCTCCAGTTCTTCGCCCCTGAAATAGTCGCGCGCGGCGATCTCGTGATAGGCTCCCGGCCCTCCCTGTATGGCTACTCTTTTCATCCTCTATGTTGCTTCTCCATTATTCAAAAAAAAAACCCCATCGTGTAATCGACAGGATTTTATTTTTATCTGATATGACTTTGTTACTATCTTCTCATTTTGCATATAAAATCCTGCCCTTACCTGCTAAAGTAAAAGTAAAACCAGAAAGAAAATGCAAAAACGGAACGGTTCATTTTGTTACAATTTGATGAATAACGAATGCAAATGTACAATAATTTTTGTTTCCACAAATAAAATTGGCAAAAAAATCGGGGTTAAACACGTTTCGCCCAAAAAAGAGATTCATTTTGCCGTATTGTCGGCCAAATTTTCCAATTTTTCTATATATTTGCACCTTAAAAAACCGAGAACTAATATTTTTCACCACTTATATTAATATACGCATAATGTTTAAAAATCATCCTAAAGGGCTGCTGGCAGCTTCGCTGGCGAACATGGGGGAGCGTTTTGGCTTTTATACCATGATGGCGATCCTGACTCTTTTCTTAATGACCAAGTTTGGATTGGACGAAACCACTACTGGTATCATCTACTCCATCTTCTATGCTTCCATCTATCTGTTGGCGCTGGTAGGCGGTTTGTTGGCGGACAAGACACGCAACTACAAAGGAATCATCATGGCTGGTTTGTTATTGATGTCGCTGGGATATGTGATTATTGCCATTCCTACTCCTACTCCCGTTCCGGCCGGCAAGTTCGCCCTCTTCCTGGCGCTCAGCTGCTTCGGTCTGTTGGTGATTGCCTTCGGCAATGGCCTGTTCAAAGGAAACCTGCAGGCGTTGGTGGGACAGATGTATGACGACCCGCAGTACAGCAAGATGCGTGACTCCGGTTTTCAGCTCTTCTATATGTTCATCAATGTGGGTGCCATCTTCGCCCCTTTCCTGGCAGTAGGTGTCAGAAACTGGTGGGTGGAAAAAAACGGCTATCTCTACAATGCTGACTTGCCTGCGCTGGCACATCAGTATCTTGGCAACACCATTACCACCGAGGGAGGTGAACGTTTTCAGCGGCTGGCCGCAGAGGTGGGATACAGTGGCAGCGACATGGCAGCCTTTGCCGGTGAGTATCTCAATGTTTTCACCACCGGATTCCACTATGCCTTTGCCGTGGCGATTGCCGCAATGTTGATCTCACTGCTGATCTATATGGCCAACAGAAACCGTTTCCCCGATCCGGCGAACAAACATACTGCCGCGGCAGGTGGAGCCATAATGGAAGAGATGGATATCAAAGAGGTAAAGCAGCGCCTCTATGCCCTTTTCGCCGTATTCGCAGTGGTGATTTTCTTCTGGTTCTCGTTCCACCAGAATGGTCTCACCCTCACCTATTTTGCCAAGGACTATACCGACCTGAGCCAGATCAAATTGAACCTGGGGTTTGCCACCTTGCAGGGTGCCGAAATCTTTCAGTCGATCAATCCCTTCTTCGTGGTATTCCTCACACCCGTCATCGTGGGACTATTCGGTTGGTTGAGGGCTAAAGGCAAAGAACCTTCCACACCGCGCAAGATCGCCATTGGTATGGGTATCGCCGCACTGGCATATGCTGTGATGGCACTCGGATCTATGGGACTGCCCTACAAGGGAGAAGTTGATGCCATGGGCGGTTTACCCGATGCGGCAAGAGTGACACCCTGGCTGCTGATCGGAACCTACTTCATCCTGACCGTAGCTGAGCTTTTTATCAGTCCGCTCGGTATCTCCTTCGTATCGAAGGTAGCCCCTCCCAAATACCAGGGTATCATGCAGGGAGCCTGGCTCGGAGCCACAGCCGTGGGCAACAGCCTGCTCTTTATCGGAGCCATCTTCTATACCTCCATCTCAATGACCGCCACCTGGATGGTCTTTGTGGCAGCCTGTCTCATCTCCATGTTCACCATGCTGGGTATGATCAAATGGCTGGAAAAGATTGCGAAATAAAAGAAGGCGAAAAGATCAGAACAGATAAACCGGTGGGGATTCTCGCCGGTTTTTTTGTGGAATCGCCATTCGGATGAATGAGGCTCACTCCATGAGAGATAGCACCAATCGTTAATAACTTGTCACAATAAGCAGACAAAACTACCCCCTTTTTCTGTATATTTGCCCTGGATTACCTCCGGATAACAATTCATCGACATGCATCCATTTGTTCATCTTCACGTCCACTCCCAATATTCGCTGCTCGATGGGCAGGCCAGTATCCAGCGGCTGGTCGACAAAGCCCTGAACGACGGCATGCGTGCCATCGCCCTGACTGATCACGGTGCGATGTACGGTATCAAGGAATTCCTCAACTATTGCAACAAGAAAAACGGACCACACAAAGCTGAGATTACCCGGCTGCAGAAAGAACTCAACACCCTTGCCGAAGGAGAGGATGCTTCCGCTAAGAAGGAGGAGTTACGGCTACGATTGCAGGAAACAGAGAAAAAGCTCTTCAAACCGATTGTAGGATGTGAATGTTATCTTGCACGACGCGACCGTTTCTCCCAGTCGGACAAAATCGATGGCAGCGGGTGGCACCTGGTGGTGCTGGCCAAGAACCTGACAGGGTATAAGAACCTGGTGAAACTGGTTTCCAAGAGCTGGACCGAGGGATTCTACTACCGCCCCCGTATTGACAAGGAGCTGCTGGAGGCACACAGTGAAGGGCTGATCATCTCCTCTGCCTGTCTTGGGGGGGAGATCTCCCGCAAGGTGGACAGTGGACAGACCAGCGACGCCGAGGAGGCGGTGCAGTGGTACAAGCGGGTGTTCGGCGACGACTATTATCTGGAGCTGCAGCGCCACAAAACCAACCGAGCCGATGCCGACCAGACCACCTATCCCAAGCAGGAGCGGGTCAATCAGGAGCTGATCCGCATCGCCCGCAAGTATGATGTAAAGCTGATCGCCACCAACGATGTGCACTTCGTGAACGAGGAGGATGCCGATGCGCACGACCGGCTTATCTGTCTCAGCACCGGGAAGGACTTCGACGACCCCGACCGGATGCGCTATACCAAACAGGAGTGGCTGAAAAGCAGGGCTGAGATGAACCTGATTTTTGCCGATATCCCGGAAGTGCTGACCAACACGCTCGAGGTGGCGGACAAGGTGGAGTTCTATTCTATCGACAACCCGCCACTGATGCCTTTCTATCCCATTGATCCCTCCTTTGGAACAGAGGAGCAATACCGCCGGAAATTCCCTGAAGAGAAGCTGATGGAGGAATTCGGCAGAGATACTTTTCACCGGCTGGGTGATTATGACAAGGTGATACGGGTAAAGCTGGAGGCCGACTACCTGGAACACCTAACCTTTCTGGGCGCACGCCGTCGCTATGGGGAGGAGTTGACGGAGGAGATCCGTGAACGGCTCACCTTCGAGTTGGAGACCATCAAGCGGATGGGTTTCCCCGGTTATTTCCTGATCGTGCAGGATTTCATCAATGCCGCCCGGGAGATGGATGTGGCCGTAGGACCGGGGCGTGGCTCAGCGGCGGGCTCTGCAGCAGCCTATTGCCTGGGAATCACCGACATTGACCCATTGAAATATGACCTGCTGTTTGAACGTTTCCTGAACCCTGACCGCATCTCAATGCCCGATATCGACATCGATTTCGACGACGAGGGGAGAGGAAAGGTCCTCCGCTGGGTGACAGAAAAATATGGAAACGAGAGGGTGGCCCACATCATCACCTACGGCACCATGGCTACCAAGTCTGCTATTCGGGACGTAGCACGGGTACACAAACTACCTCTCTCCGAGTCGAACCGGCTGGCCAAACTGATTCCCGACAGGATACCCAACGTGAAGAAGGTGAACCTGAGAGCGGCCATCGACAATGTAGCAGAACTGAAAGAGGCTGCCGGCAGCAGTGATCCACTGGTGAGGGATACCCTCAAGTATGCGGAAATGCTGGAGGGCAACGTGCGCAACACGGGGGTACATGCCTGCGGTGTGATCATCGGCCAGAGCGATATCTCGGACGTGGTACCGATCAGTACAGCCGAGGACAAGGAGACCCGCGAGAAACTGCTGGTGACCCAGTACGAAGGATCGGTGATTGAGGAGACCGGACTGATCAAAATGGACTTCCTGGGGCTCAAAACCCTCTCCATCATCAAGGACGCGCTGGCCACCATCGAGCAGACGCGCGGGGTGAAGATCAACATCGATAGCATCGACATGAACGATGCGACCACCTATCGGCTCTACTGCAACGGACAGACCACCGGTACTTTTCAGTTTGAGTCGGCCGGGATGCAGAAATACCTCAAGGAGCTTCAACCCAGCAAATTTGAGGACCTGATTGCCATGAACGCCCTCTACCGTCCCGGTCCAATGGACTATATCCCCTCTTTCATAGCCCGTAAACATGGCAGGGAGGAGATCAGCTACGACCTGCCCATCATGGAGAAGTACCTGAGTGAGACCTACGGCATTACCGTCTACCAGGAGCAGGTGATGCTCCTCTCCCGTCTGTTGGCCGGCTTCACTCGTGGCCAGTCGGATGAGCTGCGCAAGGCAATGGGCAAGAAGCTGATCGACAAGATGACTGCCCTAAAGGAGAAGTTCCTGGCCGGCGGCAAAAAGAACGGATACCAGGAGAAGATCCTGAACAAGATATGGGCCGATTGGGAGAAGTTTGCCTCCTACGCCTTCAACAAGTCACATGCCACCTGTTACTCCTGGGTGGCTTATCAGACCGCCTGGCTCAAAGCCAACTACCCGTCGGAATACATGGCAGCCGTGCTCTCCAACAACCTGAACAACATCACCGAGATCACCAAGTTCATGGACGAATGCAAGGCGATGGGGATGAACGTGCTCTGTCCCGATGTGAATGAGTCGTTTCTCAAGTTCTCGGTAAACAGCCAGGGGGATGTCCGCTTTGGACTGGCTGCCATCAAAAGCGTGGGACAAGGTGCCGTAAATGACATCCTAACCGAACGGAAACAAAACGGGCCATTCAGGGATATATTCGATTTTGTGGAACGGGTGAATCTTTCCTCCTGCAACAAAAAAAATATCGAGGCACTGGCACTCGCCGGGGCATTCGATTCGCTGCCCGGCATTCACCGGGAGCAGTTCTTCGCCACCAACAGTAAGGGGGAGGAGTTCCTGGAGACCCTGATCCGTTACGGCAACAAATACCAGCAGGACAAGCAGGAAGCCATGACCTCCCTCTTTGGTGATGACTCCTCCTTCCAGATAGCCCGCCCCGAAATACCACAGGCTGCACGCTGGTCTGACCTGGAACGCCTCAACAAGGAGCGGGAGTTGATTGGTATCTACCTGTCGGCACACCCGCTCGACGACTATGAGTTCATCCTGAAGTATATTTGCAATGCCGATTCGGTGCGGTTACAGGATCTCGAGGCACTCAGCGGACTGGATATCACTTTCGGTGGGATCATCACCGCTGTACGGGAGGGCCAGACCAAAAGGGGATCACCCTATACGATCTTTAGGATTGAAGATTATGTGGGGAGCTATGAGATGGCGCTCTTCAGTGAGGACAGTGTAAACTTTGGCCGTTATGCGCGGATCGGTTTTTCGGTCTACATCGAGGCGAAGATACAACCGAAGCGTTACCGAGAGAATGAACTGGAGGTGAAAATCACCTCCATCAACCTGCTCTCGGAAGTGAAAGACAAACTGGTATCGAAGCTCACGCTACGGATACCGCTTAGCAGACTGGATGATACCACCGTCACCGAATTATCAGCACTGATGAAAAACAATTCGGGAAATTCATTGTTATATTTCCAGATCATCGGGGAGGAACGGCACATGAACATCCAGTTGTTCTCCCGTCCTGCCAGGATCAGGGTGGACAAGCATCTGGTGGACACCCTGAGGGATGAGTTGAACATCGATTTCAACATCAACTAAATATTATCAAACCAAAACAGACAAATATGGCTCTTCAAATTACAGACGCAAACATAGAAGAAGTATTGCAATCGGAGAAACTGGTCGTAATCGACTTTTGGGCAGAATGGTGCGGTCCGTGCAAGATGGTGGGACCAATCATTGATCAGATCAGCGAAGAATACAAAGACAGGGTAGTGGTCGGTAAGCTCGATGTGGATAACAATGATGAGACCACCTCCCGCTACGGCATCCGCAACATCCCTACCGTACTCTTCCTCAAAAACGGAGAGGTAGTAGACAAGATCGTGGGTGCGGGTCCCAAGAATATGTTTACCGACAAGATAGAAAAACTGCTTTGAGGGTTTTGCGGCCCTATCTCTTTCGGCAACGTTGATGTGGATTGTCACAGATCTCCGGGGAGATCAGCAGTGCCGCAAAAAAAGATCCCGACTGAAGCTTTCAGTCGGGATCCTTTTTTGCGTACGGCAGACGATGTCAATATTCGTCCTCGTTGAAGAAGAAGTCCTCCTTGCTTGGGTAATCAGGCCAGATGTCTTCAATTGATTCAAACACCTCACCATCCTCTTCTATCTCCTGGAGATTCTCGATGACCTCCAGCGGCGCACCCGAACGCTGGGCATAATCTATCAGCTCATCCTTTGTAGCGGGCCAAGGGGCATCTTCCAGCTTGGATGCCAGTTCTAGTGTCCAATACATTGAAAAATCCTTTTTATGTTCGTTGTTTGTTTCAATTTTTCCGCAAATGTATAAAAAGTTTTCATATATCACCCTGTTCCCAGAATATTTCTTCAGCTGTTTTGCTTCCCTCCTTGCGTGCCAGGACAAAAAAGTAGTCGGAAAGGCGGTTCAGAAAGATCAGCACCTCTTCGGAAACAGGAAAAGATTCGGCTACGCGGTAGACGAGACGTTCTGCCCTTCGGGCCACCGTACGGCAGATATGGGCTCTCGATGCCGTCTCATTACCACCGGGCAATACAAAACGATTCAGTCTCGGTAACAGAGCATCGGTCTGATCGATCTGATCCTCGATGCGGGTGATATCCCCCTCGGCGATGATGCTGGCGGCATGAGGTTGTCTCTTCTCTGTTTCAGTGGCAAGATAGGATCCCATTGTGAACAGCTTGTGCTGCAGGTAGCGCAGAAAGGTGTGATCTGCTTCATCACTGATCAGACAGTTGAGCCATCCCACATGGCTGTTCAACTCATCGAGGGTACCGTACGCCTCCAGTCGCAGGTGTGTCTTAGAAACCCTTGTTCCCCCTACCAGCGCGGTGGTACCCTTGTCCCCTGTTTTTGTATAGATAATGCTTTTTTTCATTTTTTCCAGTTATATGCTGTCAGCTTTATATTTTACACATACAAATGTTTCGGCCTACTGATCGTAAACTATTCACCTTGCACTTCGAACCAGGAACTATAAATCATAATGCAACTTGCTGCATGATTTTTTTACAAAGGCAATTCCGATATCGTTCATATCGAAGGTAACACCGAACCTTTCATCAATAACGATGTTGTGCCAAAATTGTTTACCCCGGGCCGTATTCACCGGATGGATCAGCCAGAAGGTTCCATCACGGCTGAGGTGAATGAGCGAGTCAGATGAGGGGGCTGGCTCCTCATCAAGATGAATCATCATGGCATCGTAGGTCTTCCCTTGCGGAAGGAGGCTTAGCATTGTGCACTGGTTGCTCCTTGTGGCTATCAGCTCACCAGCCATGGCAGCCAACCCACTCCTCTTTTCCACACAGGTGCAGTGAATCCCTCTGTTGGTGGAGAGCAGGTAAAGGGTAGTAACCCCTACTCCGGAATTGATCTCCAATACCTCCTTTGCCTCACAATGCCTTACAATCCTGAAAGCAAGCCGATTGAGATGTGGGGCAGGAGATATCTCCGGGTAGTTGGCGGGAATCTGGGCGGCAAGTTCTTCAAAAGCGTAAAAATGATCATTGGAGCGAAGCACCTTCCGGATCAGATTGAAGGCAAAGGGAGAATGAACGCCATAACCCCGCGAATGCCGGAACCGCTGCAAACCCCTGAACCAAGCCATGATCTACTATCTTTTGCTGATCAGAGCCACAGCATAGGCAGTGATTCCCTCTTCACGTCCTACGAAGCCCATCTTCTCCGAAGTGGTTGCTTTGATCGATACGGCATCGGGCGTGACCCTCATCAGCTCGGCGAGTTGAGCCTGCATGGAGGGAATATGGGGGTTGAGCCTGGGTTGCTCTGCACAGACAGTCGCATCGATATTTCCGACAACAAAACCATGTGCGTGCAAGAGTGATATAGTCACCGCTAACAGATGCTTGCTGTCCGCATCTTTACAATCGGGAGAGGTGTCGGGGAAATGAAAACCGATGTCTCGCAGGTTGGCAGCACCGAGCAATGCGTCGCAAACTGCGTGTATCAGTACATCCGCATCGGAATGGCCATCCAGTCCGAGCGGGTAATCCAGTTGTACACCACCTATCCATAGCGGACGGCCCTCTTTCAGCCGATGCATGTCGTATCCGAATCCTATCCTAATGTTCATCTTTGTCGCATCATATTCCTGATTCCTTCCAGATCGAAGCCCAACGAAAGCCGAAGTGTCTGATCGAGCGGATTGGAGTGAGCCGTAGAGAGCAGATAAGCCGCATCGATCTGAAATGATTCGCTCCTGAATCCCGCACCAAAGGTGAAGTAGCGCCGGTTGCCCTTGTAGGCATCTTCGTTGTAGTAACCGGTGCGGAGTGATAACTGATTGATATAGGTGTACTCTGCTCCCAGCGACCAGGCTATCTCCTGCAGTTCCTCCCTGAAGCCGCCCGGCGCATCCCCCAGGGAGCGAAACAGGCCGGCAACCGACGAGATGCTGTTGTAATCCTCAATGCGCTGCTGAGCCTCCTCCGCGGTTTCGCCTTCCTTCGCCAGCAGTGGCGTAGGAACCAGCAGTTTATTGATGTCAGTACTGAAAGAGAGTGTATGCCGTTCATTCAGGGGAATACCCAGCGATGCGCCAACCCGCATGTTGGCAGGCAGAAACATGGAGCTGTTACCGCCATCGTAGGAGATTTTTGTCCCGATATTGGAGAGAGAGAAGCCAACACCAAACAGTGCTTCCGAGCGGCCAAGGGTGAGATAGGCCTCATTATAACCTGCCATATCGGCGGAAAAAGCATTTCCGGGTGCGGTTTCGTCGTTACCTGTGGAATAGTCGGCCCGCAGGTAGCGCAAGGTTACCGACCCGGCGAAAGTTTCGGTGAGTTTGCGTGAATAGGCCAGATCGAGAGCCAGTTCATGGGGCGATACGGTCTGCCAGAACTCCCCATTCATGTCCCCCACTTCAATACCGCCCAGGGTAAAATAGCGCAACGAAGCACTCACGGCATCCGCAGCGTCATTTTCCGGCTTCCAGTAACCTGAGGCATAAAGCAGGTGTATATCGCTCACCAGCTTGCTCAACCAGGGGGTGTAAGAGAAGGAGATGCCCGCATCATCGGCGATAAAAGGATACTTGGCAGCGTTCCAGTGCTGCGAGTAAAGGTCGGGCATGGTAGCCACACCGATATCGCCCATTCCGCCTGCCCTGGCGTCAGGAGCAAACAGCAGCGACGGCATCGCTGTCGGAATCGGATTGTAATCCTGTGCGAAAGCAAAGGCAACAGGAAAGAGAGAGAGTATGGTGATGATGCCAGGGAGTATTTTTTTCATATGCATTCTGTATAATGATCTCCATGATTGTTACTTTACCCGGAAATCGAGTAGCTTCCTCTCGTCGATGTAACCCTGCAGGTGATCGTTGATCCTGACAGGGCCCACTCCCGCGGGAGTACCGGTAAAGATCAGGTCGCCGATCTTCAGGGTAAAGTAACGGCTGATGTAGGCAATGATTCGGTCTACCGGATAGATCATCTCACGGCTGTTACCCGCCTGCACGGTTTTCCCGTTGAGGTCAAGCCGGAAATCCAACTCCTGCACATTTCCTGCCTCCTCCTTCAGAATGAAAGCACCAATAACAGCCGACTGATCAAACCCTTTGGCAATCTCCCAGGGCAACCCCAGCTCCTTCTGTTTCTTCTGCAGATCACGTGCGGTGAAGTCAATACCCACAGTAACCTCCTCATAGTAACGATGAGCGAAACATTCCGCGATATTTTTCCCCAAACGACTCACCTTGACAACCAATTCTGTCTCGTACTGCACATCCTCTGAAAAATCGGGAAGGAAAAAGGGCTTTCCATCTTTCAGCAACGCAGTATCGGGTTTCATGAACAATACCGGTTCACTGCTTTCAAACGTACGCTTCATCTCTTTATTGTGTGAAGCATAGTTGAGTCCCACGGCAAATATCTTCATGACAACAAACGATTAAACATGACCGCGAGATGAGCGTAAAGGGATGTATTCTGCAATACAACACCTTCGGGCACCCGGATCCGGAAAGGGGTAAAGTTCCATATCCCCTTGATGCCACCCCTGATCATATAGTCCGACACCTCTTGGGCAATGCCGGGTGGTACGGTTAACACACCGATTTCGGCTCTCATGGTGCCATTTCTCTCGATAAACTGATCGGAATGATAGACGGGGATGGAATGAATCTTTTTGTTCACCACCGACTCATTTACATCATAACCGGCAATGATTTTCAACCCGAACTGCTGCAGTCCGGAATCGGAAAGCAGGGCCGCTCCAAGGCTTCCCACTCCAAACACCACAGCCCTGTGTGTCCGGGTGAATCCGAGGAAGGTCTCCAGCACGTGAATCAGGTCATCGATCTCATAACCGACCCTGGTTTTTCCCTGGATATCTACATAGGAAAGATCCTTCGCTATCTGTGAAGCGGAGACATCGATCTTTCTGGCGATCTGCGTAGAGGATACGATCGTTTCCCCCTGACTCTTGAGCAACTTCACGTAGGAGAGGTACCAGGGCAGTCTTCTGAGTGCCGGTTCGGGTATTTTTGCAAAATGATTCTGATCAGCCATGCGTATGTTAATCTTTTTTGGATCACAAAGATAGCTTCTTTTTGGCTATTTTGGGAAATCCCCGACCCATATTTAGGGATAAATTTCTTGAATGGTTACAACGCCAATATCAGCACAGTAACCACGGATCAATGCCTGAGGCCGGAAGCATCTTTGAGTACAGCCCGCACCACCCCCATCTTGAGATGGGTATCGATCACAACGGGTAAACGGTTCCTATCATTGGTAAGAGAGGCTTTCAGTGCCTCTTTCGGATTGGTGAAGGCATCATCCTGGATTGTCATGGAGATATCGATTACCTCATATCGTTTGCCATTGTTGGCTTTGACAGAAGATTTGCCCAGATAATTGACATACATCTGCACCGGTCTTCGCCCGGATATAAACTGAATGAACCGGCTGTCACCCGGTTGCATATCACTGTAATCCATGTTACGTACATAAGAGAGCACCGAGAGATAGTCGTAGGTGCACTGGTCGGTGGTGACCGTCTCGTCGAAACGCTCTTCTCCGTTCCAGGTACGCACAGCACGTATACTTACCTGGTTACCCTGGTAGGTGTAAGCCTGCCGCTCCACCGAATAGTCTTTAGCCTCGGCTGCCTCCTTTGTAAAAAGCAAAGGACGCAGATCCATATCGATAAATGAGGTAAGGGTATCGTTTACGGAATAGATATTGCCTGCCAGACCAGAGGTATTGAGGGTCATCACCGTCTTAAAAGCATTTACCCCCCGGTAATTGGCCTCTGTGATCGAGAGAGAACCTTTTCCGGCACGGGCGTTGATGATGCCAAAACTGAAATAGAGGTCATACAGAATTCTCTCACCGCTGGCAAAAGCGTTGTTGTGCACCTTGCACTGTCCGCTGGCTGTTGCTGAGCCACACAGCATCATCAGAAGCAAAGAGAGAACTACACAATACGTTTTTCTGTTCATCTTATTGTTGGGGTTTGATTGTTCGGACTCCATAGGGGCCCACAACTACTACATACCGTTGGGGGGGCCGCTACTGCGGGACCCTCCCATCCCGGAAAAGGGAGAGCTCTGCTGTTGCCGTTCCCTTTCTCTTTCCAGGTTGGGATCTCTTCGCTTTTTCTCTTCCGGCTTGTTCTTTGTGATCTCCAGCGGTTTCTGCTGAATCACCGGCAGACGCTTAAGATCCCACTCTTCCAGATGATCGGAATAAGCCCGGATCAGCAGTTTGCCCGGATAATAGAACACCTCTTCCGGTTGCCGCTTTGTTTCATAATTTCCGGTTGTCCAGTAACCATCTTCATCCTCATCGACCACCAACCGGGCATAGAACTCACCGGGGAGGAGATCCTGAAACCTGGCGTTGTTTCCTTTGACACTACTTTTCCGGAAAGGTTTATCTGATTTGTCGAGTAGCTCCACGAAAGCAGCTTTGCCGGGAGGAAGTCCGGAGATGAGCATCTCAAGGTTGCCGTACTGATCCAGATCCTTCACACTGAAGGATTGATCGTATCCGTTGTTCCAGAGACCATAATACCCGTGAATGGCCGCCGAATCAACAAGCAGCTTATACTTGCCGCCGGGGATCCATGAGGGACGAAGGGTGAACTTACGGGGATTGAGCGAGTCATGCCCAAACCGAAATGGAACCGGATGGAAGATCGAGTCTTCCTGACGAAGGAGCTGTACAAACGTGGAGTCGAACGCTGTCACAGGTTCTCCAAACTCGATGCGCACCGGATGAAAAAGTTCGAATGTACTCTGCACATTCACTTTCATCTCCAGAAAACGAATTGGTTTCTCCTCATCCTCTTCTGCCTCCTTTTCCTTCTGTTCTGTACGGCGCTGCCGAGACGCACCGCGCATGGTAAAGGAGAGTGTGTCCGTTTCCATATAATCGAGGTTGAGCGAATCGGTGCGGAGATAGTCTACCTGCATCACAATAGTGTCCTGCCGATAGACCATTGAATCGGTGATCCAGAGCTGCAACGTGTCATTTCCTGCATTCCTCTCCATGATGTACCACTCTTTTTCCGGCGGTACGGGGCGCAGCAGTGTGAAGGAGGGTATCGGAGCAGGTGCTGCAAACTGAAGCTGCAGGCGATGCTGTTCGGGGCGCGCATGCTGCTGGAGGTATTTCCGTTGGAAGTCCGAGAGAAAGGAACGCAACAGCAGGTCGTCCGGTAAAAAACGGGTATAGTGCACGGTCTTGATGGTGTCGATGGTCAGACTGTCCCGGAAAATGGTATCCTGTCGCACAGCGGGAACAGACGAGGGAATGATCACCGAATCGAGAAAGGCTACCGCTTCCTGCGGGTTGTCATATTTATAGTCTCTGTTCAGATCCTGCAATGCGAAGAGTTTGTATTGTCCAGGTGCCATCCCCCTGACGGTAAATTGCCCGCGTGAATCGGTCCGGGAGATCCGTTCGAAGGGGAGCCGGGTAAAAACGGTATCATCCATGTTGGAGTGTATGCCTACATAGATCCCGGTCACAGGTTCCAGATCGGATGCAGACAATACTTTCCCGGAGATTGACAAGGTATCAAGCTGATCACCCGTAGAGAATGAAAAGACTAAATTCTCCAATGGATTCTCTTCGTTATTATCAACAATAGCGTCGGTGAAATCAATGGTATAGGTAGTATTGGGCAGCAGTTCATCATTGAGCTCAACCACTGCTTTTTTCCCAATGGAGCGGATCACCGGCATATTCTGCTGGGGAGGAGTGATGATTACCTTTTCATTGGGTGTTTTGATTTTGATGTTTTCATCGAACTCTATCTCAATCTTTTTGGGGAAGCTGTTGAGTGCATCAAAATCGGGTGTCGCACGACGCACCACCGGCGGCTCCACATCGTATGCCCCTCCAGTGGGAGAGGCTATGTTTGCACAGGAATAGAGCAGGACGCCGGCCATCAGAAGCAGAAACAGAAATGAAAAAAGTGAGAAAATCTTGTTCAACATCGCAGTGCGTTCGAATGAGATTGGCAATTATCGGACAAAAATACAACCATTTACCCATTTTATGGAATATGAACTCGCAAAATTCGTGAAAAAGCTGCAGAAAGGTTACTTGCCCGATGGCTCGGATGAAGAGAGCAGGATATGTCCTATCCGGCAGTAAAGACATTTCCGTTGATCGCAATAGGCCTTCTTCAACTGAATGAGAGCCTGGGTATCTGAGGCACAATCCGGTACAATACCCGCAACCCTGAACATGCGTACGATGCTGTTATTCTCTGGCTTCAACTGCAACAGCATCTGCAATGCCCTTTCGCAATAGTCCTCCCTGCCGGTCTTACGACCATAGGCAAACAGGATGGGGACAACGGTATTGATGAGCAACAGGTCAACAGAGGAATCTCCTAGCACCCTGGTTGTTATGGGTGACTCCTTCCCGAAAGAGTAATGTGTTGCCCAGTATGCCGAAGGCTCGCAACGGAAGAGCATGCTCAGCTGCCTGATATCTTCCGTTTCCAGGACAGAAGAAAAGAGTCGGCCCGCACGTTGCAGGAGGGATGCCAGCTGAGCGATCCGGACATGCGGGAAGGAGTAGGGGCGGATCCTCATTTTCCTGAACAGAAAGCCATCCATGCATTTCAATCCATACTTGGAACTGAGAAACAGATAGTCTGACTGCAGGTGACGATAGTAGGGATCTTTCAGCGATTGATCCTGCAACATTCCCGCCTGCCCAAAGAGCAGCGCCTCCACCATCTGCGGATCATCGCTGTGTCGCAGGATATGGTTCAATGGCAGTGTGAGGGCGAGCGCTTCAAAAGGACGGCTGTTCAGGCCGAATCCGAAGTTGCGCGTAAGCATCACATAAAACGCCTCATCCCACGATTGATTGAAACGTTGCAGATGGCCGATAACATCTTCCAACTTGCGTTCCATCCGCTCCACACAGAGATCATCAAGATAAGAGCGGATCAATCGCCGATCCATCACGGAGAGAAAGTCACGGCAGGGAAGGGGGTAATCGCTCTGCAGCAGATAAGCTGCATTCTCACGTATCTTCTCCGGTACAGGCAGGAGTAATTGGGGTAGGGTTTCTCCTTTTTGGTTGACCACCTCACGGTTTAGCCTGCCAGCCAGATGCAGGATCACCGAATTATATGCCGGATCGAGATGATGCCCATGCTGGTACCAATCGGCCGAAGTGCAGTGTATCTCCACATTGCCTATCCACATGATACCACCGATCTTTATCTTCGCATTGAAAAAGTCAGGGCCGGCATCCAGGTTTCGCATCCCCGGATCAACCACCTCCACGGGAAGTCCCTGGGGGGTGACCAGAGCGTTGCAGGGATACAACCTGTAGCTCCACACATAGTGTAACAATTGCTCCTGACTACTCATGGCGCTCATGTTTAACAGCCAAAATTACAACCATTTATCGTAAAGTGCAAGGGTTCTGTAAAAAAAGGAGGAATGGCTTATCCGGTGATTCTGAAGAATTATGACTACTTTTGCACCGCTTGGCCATTCAACCGGTACATTTCTTCTGCGAGAAACACCGAGCTGTTACCGGTAACAATGACAAAGAGATAGGTTATTTGGAATTTTTATTTTGCAAACAGAAAAAGAACTGGCTTTCCGGACCAGGAAAATTAGCAGTCTGGTGTGGGACTATGCGCTTCCCGGCATTGTAGGGACGCTGGTCACCGCGCTCTACAATGTGATTGGGCGGATCTTCATCGGACAGGTGGAGGGGGCTATTGCCATCTCAGGACTGGCCATCACCTTCCCGGTCATGACACTCACCTCCTCACTTGGGATGCTGGTAGGCTCCGGGGCTGCCGCCCGCATCTCCATCAGCCTGGGTAAACGGGATCACCACACGGCAGAATTGATCCTGGGCAACTCGCTGCTACTGACAGTGATCCTCAATGCTGTCTTCATCACCCTCTTCTATATATTCCTGGAACCCATACTGATGGCTTTTGGTGCCAGCAGCCTCACCTATCCCTATGCCCGCGATTACCTGGAGATCGTGCTCCTGGGCAACGTGTTCGTCAGCCTCTGCTACAACTTCAACGCCATGATGCGCTCCTCAGGATATCCAACCAAGGCCATGGTGACGATGCTGATCGGGGCAGTGCTCAATATTATCCTCAGTCCCCTCTTCCTTTTTGTCTTCAAACTGGGGATCAGAGGTGTGGCTTGGGCAACCGTCCTCTCCATGTTTATCGGGATGCTCTTTGTGATGCATCACTTTACCCTCCGCAGCAGTGTTATACGCCTCAGGTGGAGGAACATTCGCCTGAACAGGGTGATTATTCTCTCCATTCTCTCGATCGGTCTCTCCCCCTTCAGCATGCAGGTTGCCGGCTCCGCTGTTGCCCTGCTGATGAACACTTCGCTGCTGCGCCATGGTGGAGACCTGGCGGTTGGCGCCTATGGCATCATCAACTCAATCCTGATGCTCATCCTGATGGTTGTGTTGGGCCTCAACCAGGGTACGCAACCCATCATCGGCTACAACTATGGGGCAGGCAACTACCGCCGTGTGCGGGAGACGCTTTTTTACTCCCTCAAAATGGCCACCCTCTTCACCACTGTCGGCTTTCTCATTGGTCAGTTCTTCCCCCACTTCCTGGCCTCAGCCTTCACTACCGACGAAGAGCTATTGAGGATCAGCAGTACAGGGATCCGTATTGCATTGCTGGCGCTTCCGCTGGTAGGGTTCCAGATCGTCAGCTCCAATTTCTTCCAGAGCATCGGCTTCGCTGCCAAGTCGATCATCCAAAGTCTGAGCCGACAGCTTATCTTTCTGGTGCCGGGCATCATCCTGCTGCCCCGCATCTGGGGACTAACGGGGCTGTGGATTGCCATTCCAGTCTCAGATACACTTGCAGCCATGCTGTCGCTTTTTCTGCTGGTGGTCCAGCTGCGTCATCTGCGCAGGATGGAAGAGCAGCAGTGAAGAAGCAGTCGCAGGTGACAGATCTTAATTTTCCTTAGAGATAACAAAAGATAACGCGATTTTGTGTAGATTTGCATGGCCAAATAGCATACCCAATTACTCACACATAAAAAAGCAGATATGAAGAAAGTAGTCTTGATTCGCCACGGCGAAAGCGCCTGGAACAAGGAAAACCGTTTCACCGGATGGACCGATGTGGATCTCACGGAGAAAGGAATTGAGGAGGCTCACAAGGCGGGTAAATACCTGAAAAAAGAGGGTTTCCGCTTTGAGAAAGCATACACCTCTTACCTGAAAAGAGCGGTCAAAACACTCAATGTTGTTCTCGACGAGATGGATCTGGACTGGATTCCGGTTGAAAAGACATGGCGCCTGAACGAAAAGCACTACGGCATGCTGCAGGGACTGAACAAGGCTGAGACAGCTGCCAGATATGGTGATGAGCAGGTGCTGGTATGGCGACGCAGCTACGATGTGCCACCGCTGCCACTGGCTAAGGATGACGAACGCTCCCCGTTGCAGGATCCCCGCTACAAAGATGTAAATGAGCAGGATCTGCCACTCACCGAAGCACTAAAAGACACAGTAGAGCGCATCCTTCCCTACTGGAATAACACGATCGTTCCGGAGATGAAAGCGTTCAACGAGGTGATCGTGGCTGCACATGGGAACAGTCTGAGAGGGATCATCAAGCATCTGAAAAATATCTCTGACGAGGAGATCGTAAGCCTGAATCTGCCCACAGCGGTACCTTACGTTTTTGAGTTCGATGATGAGATGAACTTACTGAAGGATTACTTCCTGGGGGATCCGGAAGAGATC
>JADLKK010000036.1 GCA_016839025.1 Proteiniphilum sp. | reverse complement strand
TCATCCCTGTTACGCATGAAGAGTGTCTTAACGTAGAATATATATAGTGGTGCGATAGTGTAGTCGGTTTCTGTTCATAACAGGGTAGTTCCTTTCATATCAATTCATACAGCTTACGGCTGTTGTTCCGGAAGCTTTACCGGGTCTTTCTTGACCTCTTTGCCTTCCGCGTTGAGCAACACCTTTTTTTCAGACTGATCCTGTTTGCTGATCAGGAGCACCTTGGTCAGTCCTTTCTCCGCATTGTGTTTCAGCAGTTTCAACTCATTGTCAATCAGCAATGCCTTCACTGCCTCCTGAACTGCAGCGTTCAGCTCTTCCAGCTTCACCTCTTTGAATCCGTTCTCGTCCTGTACAGTCACCTGCTGCTGAATCCGGGTGGTCGCATGCAGCGTCCGGATATGAGTCATCGCAGTCATACCTGCGATCAGCGCAAATGTTAGAATCACTTTTTTCATAACAAACATTTTTAATTACACATTGAAATCATTAATCCTGATGATTGCAATCTCATCAATCATCCACTACTTTCTATTGCACAAATTCCGTGCAGAAAAACCACATCATTTCCCGAAGCCACACTATACACCTGATATCATGACGTTTAAAACTCTTCCAGGCAATTGCTCCCCAATCGCAAAACAACCGGGAAAGTGTGGAAAACGTGGAAATCCTCCACACATCGTTGTGGAATTTCCACAACCGACACATGACTTACGGAGCAATCGAAGAAATCAACAAAACGGCTTCTATACACCACAATGTATCTAAATAAACGAGTCGTTTGGAATAATTCCCCCATATTTGTGTACATTTGGACACCTCAATGTATTGTCACCCCAACAGGACTATGAGACCAGACAGCTCACCGGAACAACGCATCAAAATCAGGATTGGATGGATCCTTCTGGTAGTGATACTCTACTTTACAGTATTGTACCTCTACTCCGGCCGAATGAGGGATGAGATCAAACAACAGCAGCGGGAAATGGAGCGATCACAGGAAGTGGTCTCACTCAACAACCGGCTGATCCTTTCCGTGCAGCAGGCACAGGATGTACTGAACCGTTCCCTGCTTTCTCCCCGCAATCGATGGCAACAGGAGTATGACTCCCTCATATCAGTGATCCAGCAACAGATGTGGGAGGTAAAAGAACTCTCTGCTGATGTGGAGAGCGAACTGCTATTGCTGGATGTAGACTCCCTGCTGCAGGAAAAAAGAGCGATCGGGAAACGACTGACACAGTTGATCCGTTCGCAGAATCCCATTACGACGCTCGACCAGAAAATAGCGTCTTACGATGAGATGGTTCGGGACACAGTGGTGGTGACCACCAGTCAGGATACGGTGCGGACGAAGGAAAGCAGGAAACAGAATTTCTGGGGACGGTTGAAGAATCTGTTTAACCCGGAACATCTACCCGACAGCACGATAACCATCGCCCATATACAGCGGGAAGCCTGGTCTTCCTCACGACTCGACACCGTAATCTACGACGACCTGAAGCAGGTCACCCGTGAGGCTTCCCGAACCTATACCACCCAAATGGAGGGAATTGAACAACAGGTACGCGGACTGATCTTCGCCGATCAGAATATTTCGCTACGCATCGCACAGCTGGTCTCCCAGTATTACCATAAGTCACTGGAGAAATCGAAGGAGGGTGCCGACAGGAGCGAGGCGCTCTCCCAGCGTATCTTCACCTTTGCCCTCACCGTGGGTATCCTTTCCCTCCTGCTGATCCTTGTGATCGTGCTGTCAATTGCGGACGACCTGAACAAGGGACAAAAGGCCAGAAGCGATCTCATCAGGGAAAAAAAGCGAAGCGAACAGCTGATCGAGAGCCGCCACAAGTTGTTGCTTTCGGTATCGCACGACATCAAAACGCCCCTCAGTTCGATGATGGGTTACATGGAGATGTGGGAGAGCAATGAGATATCGGAGGAGCAGAGACGGGAGCTGCGTTCCGCCAGGAGCTCCGCAAGACATATCCTCAGCATGCTCTCCAATCTGCTGGAGTTCTCCCGCCTGGAGCGTAACAGAAGCCTGCTGCGCAACGACAGGTTTGAGATGCACACGCTGATGGAGGATCTCCTTGACATGCTCCGTCCCCTGGCAGAAGAGAAAGGGGTACGGCTGGAATGTGAGAACCATCTTCCCTCTCCTTTTGTCACCATGAGCGATCAGACCCTTATAAAGCAAATACTGGTGAATGTGGTCTCAAATGGGGTAAAGTACACCCGTGAAGGAAGCGTGACCATCGATCTTCGCTACGAAGAGCAGCTGACGGTTACCATCACCGACACCGGCATCGGCATGGAGGCGAGGGAACTGAAAGAGATTTTCAAGCCCTTCTCCCGCGTTGGCGACCCTTCCATCTCGGAGGGTAGTGGCTTCGGGCTCTATGTTACCCGGGGACTGGTAGATGCATTGAGAGGGGAAATCACACTCACCTCCGAAAAAGGGAAAGGCACATGCGTGGTTATCACGCTTCCACTCTCTCCCATTGAGGATGGTGCTCCGAAGGGCTTTGCAGATCCCCCCGTTACCGAGCGGAGAAAAGTGGAGAAAATTCTTATCTTTGAAGATGATCCCTCGCTTGGCAATATGCTCAGGGAGTATCTCACGCGACAAGGATGCAGGGTGAAGCTATGCAGTGACCCGCGCGATGTGAAAGGATTCGTCCGGGTGGTCTCCTCGTTCGAGCTGGTAATCACTGACCTGCAGATGAGAGAGGTGAACGGCATCGGAATTTTACAGGCAATACGGGAAAAGAATCCCCTCATCCCGGTCTGGTTGATGACCGCACATGACGATTACACTCCCGAGAGAGCCGCAGCAGAGGGTTTTGCAGGGCTACTGGCCAAGCCCGTACAGTTGGATAAACTGCTTTCCCTTCTCTCCGGAAACCACCGTGATCATCCTGATGTACCAGCAGCAGAAGATCCTTTTCCCGGACTGACGGCACTCTTCGGGAACGACCGGGAAGTGATCCGGGAGATATTGTCGGAGTTCGTGGAATCAGCGGAGAAGGATATGGAACAATTATCGGAGCTGATCGATCAACATCGCTATGGTGAGGCACAACAGCTCTGTCATCGCATCCATCCTTTCTACAGCCAGCTCGGTGCGGAAGAACTGACAGAGAACCTGCGCAAAATGGATGGTTTGCGGGAGAAAAAGGAGGATGTCTGGCCGGAGTGGGAAGAGATGCTGCGGGAAACGGTGAAACAGGTGCGGGCATTTGTCACGAACATCCGGAGCAATCACCTATAGATCGATACCATACTGGTGCATTTTGTTGTAGAGTGTCTTCCGGTCTACTTTCAGCAGGAGGGCTGCTTTTGTTTTGTTACCGCCAGCCATCGCAAGGGCACGCACGATCTTTTCCTGTTCATCACCGGGATCGCGTGCCAGTGAGATCTGCTGCTGTGATCCTGCCACGGTTATCTCTCTTTCCAGCGACCTGTTTTCGGGCAGGTAGGGCAGCGTGGCAGGTGTAATCTTTCCGTCGCGACAGAAGAGCACAGCCCGCCGGATCACGTTGCGCAACTCCCGCAGGTTACCCGGCCAGCCGTATCGGGTCAGCAGCGTCAACGCCTCAGGGGTGATGGCCTCCACATTTTTCTCCAGCTCAAGATTCGCCTCCTGCATAAAGTGAGCAGCATAGAGGGCAATATCGTCGCACCGTTCCCGCAAGGGGGGAACGGTGATGGTGAACTCGTTGATCCGGTGATAGAGATCCTCCCGAAAGCGACCCTCGGCAATGGCGGTCAACAGATCCTCATTGGTGGCGGTCACGATCCGCACATCCACTTCTTTGTCGGTTGCCGATCCCACGGGACGGATCTTCTTCTCTTGAAGCGTACGCAGCAACTGCATCTGCACGCCGTATGGCAGATTTCCCACCTCGTCGAGGAAGAGGGTTCCGCCATCTGCCTCGGCAAAGAAACCGCTCTTGTTTTCCAGTGCGGTGGTGAACGATCCTTTCCTGTGTCCGAACAGCTCGCTGGGTGCCAACTCCGATGAGAGTCCTCCGCAATCCACCGCCACAAAGGGGGCAGCGGCACGGTTGCTACGCCGGTGAATGAGCCGTGCCACATGCTCCTTGCCGGTGCCGCTCTCGCCGGTGATCATCACTGCCATCTGCGTGGGTGCCACCAGGTCCACGTGGTCATACATCTCCTTCACCTGTCCGCTTCCTCCAAAGACAATCGTCTCCTGCTCAGCAGGAACCACCGCTTCCGTTGACAGTCGCGGTACCCCCGATTTCATCCGCTCCTTTCCGGCTCTGCAGGCCGCTTCAATCTTCTGCGACAGGATAGAGGGGTTGACCGGTTTCTCCAGGTAGTCAAATGCCCCCATCTTGATAGCCGACACTGCGGTCTGCACATCTCCATAGCTGGTCATGATGATTACCGGCTCCCTCTTTCCCTTCTCATTGAGCCAGGAGAGAAGCATGATGCCATCACCGTCGGGCAGTCGCAGGTCCGACAGTACCACCTCAAAGGAGTGCTTTGTCAGCACCTCCCGGGCAGCCTCCATGCCTGTGGCGAGGGTCACGGCAAAACCGTTTCGCTCAAACCATTTGAGCAACATTGCCCCAAAGGGACGGTCATCCTCCACTATCAGTATGTTTCTGTTCACATCTTGATTTTTTCATGAGAGATTGTAAAGATAGATGATTTCTCCTGATCTCCGCCTATTGGCCCTACCGATTTTTTTCACCTCATTTTTCGAGGGGGGAGGTAATGAGTGGATAAAAAAGAGAAAGATGAGAGATGTCAGCCCTCAACAGAAAATTGTATCTTTGCCACAAATTTGGGTTCCATGCACAATCAGACGAATGAGCACACCTTGCGACGGAAAAGGGTGCAGCAAACCATCATAACCCTGCAGGCCGATGCCTGCATCATCACCTCACCGGTCAACCAGTACTGGCTCTGTGGATTTATTTTCGACGGGTACCTGCTCCTCTACCCGGAGGGGGAAGGGTTGCTGTTTGTACGGCGTCCCGCCGGCATCACCGCGGAGCGGGCAATCGGAATCCGCAAGCCGGAGCAGATCCCCTCGTTGTTGCGCAAAGCCGGTTTATCGATACCGCAACGGCTGCTGCTGGAGGCAGATCAGCTCACCTACAGCAGTACTACCCGACTGCAGGCGGCCATGGAGATGCCCGAACTGCGCAATATCTCGGGCGAACTGCGCAGGTTGCGCGCCGTGAAATCGGCCTATGAACTGGACCAGATACGAGAAAGCGCACAGATACACCGGGAAGTGTATGAGTTGATCCCCACGTTATACCGCACAGGGATGACCGACCTGGAGCTGCAGATCGAGATTGAGCGGGAGATGCGACTTCACGGCTCACTGGGCATCTTCCGTTCATTCGGCGAGCACATGGATATCTTTATGGGCAGTATGCTGGCAGGCGATAACGCCCAGGCAGCCTCCCCGTTCGACTATGCATTGGGCGGTAGTGGCATCTCACCGTTGCTGCCCTTGGGTGCCAATGGCACGAAGCTGCTGCCGGGAATGACCCTGATGGTGGATATGGCGGGTAACTACCGCCCCTGGATGGACGATATGAGCCGCACCTTCGCCATTGAGGAGGTTCACGAAACCGCCCGGGAGGCACATCAGCTTTCCATTGATATTGTCCGTGCAATTGAGCAAAGCTGCAAAGCCGGCACCCCCTGTGCCGACCTCTACCTCCTGGCGGAGAAAATGGTAGCGGAGAGAGGGATGCAATCCTATTTTATGGGAACAACCCAGCAGGCAAAATTTCTCGGTCATGGCGTGGGGCTCGAGATCAATGAGCCTCCGGTACTCACCTCCCGCTCAAAAGAGATACTGGAAGCAGACATGGCAATTGCCGTGGAACCCAAGTTCGTGCTGCCCGGCATCGGTGCCGTGGGAATCGAAAACACCTATATCGTCCATGATTACGGGATGGAGAAGATCACGCTCTGCGAAGAGGAGATGATCGTGCTTTCGTAGACCCAGGAAGCAATCCCAACCGGTTCCCTACACGAACTTCTCCCGTTTCTGGAGGTTCAGGAATCCGATCAGCAGCCACACAATTGCGCCGATCAACAGGAACAGCCGGCTCTTGAGGATGGTATTCTGCCAGATCATGGGATGGATATTGGAAGGAATAGAAAAGGGGTTCAGGAAGATGTTCCAGTAGGAGTGAGCGAGTTGCCTGTTGGCATTCATAAAAATAAAAAAGGCCAGTCCAAAAACAATCATGATGACTGCGGTACCGTTACCGCTCCTGGTGATGGTGGAAAACAGGAAGGCCATGTTTCCGAAAAAAAGCATCGGGAACAGCAGCTGAAAGGCCATCTCGGCAATGTTGACCGGATAAAGCATCAACCGGGCCACATACGCAAAAAGGAGCAGGATAAGATAGTTCGCCACGTAAATCATCAGCATGCGGACACCCCATACCTTGTAGCGGTAATTGGGAATACCAAAAATGATTTCCAGTATCCGGTTGTCCTCATCGTTCTGGATACCGAAAACAACCGGATAGAAAATCAGTAGCAGGCAAGGGAAGAGCAGCAGGTTATAGATTGATCCCTCGTTGATCTCGGCTCTGTTCCATGCCTGCTGGAACATGAAAAAGGCAAAAAAGAGAAATGCAGCCAACAGGAACCAGAAGAATTTGCCGGCAAAGATAATCTTCAGGTTGTACCGCACCATCCGGGTTGTCAAGTCGATATATTTTTTCAAGCTCATAGCATCAGATGTTTTTCAACAAACACAAGTAAGCATCTTCCAGGTTGGCTTCCACCTGAACAGCACCGGGATAGGGTTCACCCACCGAGATGTAGCGCACCTGTATTCGCTCCCCATCCTGTATATTGTGCACCACGAGTGATTTATCCAGTTTCTCCTCAAACGATTCCCTGTCGATCAGGAACTGCCACACCTTGCCCACGGCCATACCCACCATGTTCTCCGGTATCCCGAAGTACTTCAACTCCCCTTTGTCTACCACCACAACCTGGTTGCAGGAGCTGGAGATATCCTCGATGATATGGGTGGAAAAGATGACAATGCGGTCTTTGCTCAATTCCACCAACAGGTTCCGAAACCGGATGCGTTCACGGGGGTCGAGGCCTGCTGTAGGTTCATCCACCACAAGGATGCGTGGCAGGTTCAGCAGGATCAACGCAATACCTATGCGTTGCTTCATCCCGCCGGAAAAGGAGCCGATCTTGTCATCCTTGCGCTCCTGCATGTGTACCGATTGCAACACATAGTCGATTCGCTCATTCCGCACGCTGCTATCGGTCAGCCCTTTCAGGATAGCCTGGTAATCGAGAAATTCCCAGGCGGTCATGTTTTCATACATCCCGAACTCCTGTGGCAGGAAGCCGATCAGGCTCTGGAGCTCTTCACGGTAAAGGCGGGTATCCAGCCCATTGATCCAGATGCTCCCGTAGCTTTGCTCCAGTATCCCGGTGATGATGCGCATCAGGGTCGATTTGCCGGCGCCGTTGGGTCCGAGCAGACCAAACATGCCGGTTTTGATTTCAAAGGAGACACTGCGCAATGCCTTGAAGGGTCGGCGTCGTTTTCCTATCAACGGGATAGAGATGACCAGACGGAAGTAAGCACGTTTTACTCCGGCAAAGCGGCCGGTGATCCTCTCGATATTGACCCCCCTGCCATAGAGATGTTGTGACGAGACATAAATGGCGATCCCCAATCCCCACAAAGCACCGATGATCAGCACCATCGGGAGGTTATCCAGTTTCCGGTAGAGACCCCACAGGATCAAAGGGGGTATGCTCCAGAACAGTATGCGGTTCAGGTATCTCACCCACCGGCTCCCTTCAAAACGATGAAAGAGATAGGTCCGTATCTTGCGCCAGAGGTAAAGGGTGGCGGCATAGACCACAAAGGAGAAGAGGAAGCCCCATGTCCTGCTTTCGATATAGAAGTAGGTGAAGTAGATACCAAATCCCCAAAGGAGAAGTTGCCAGGTTACAGGAATGAAATCTTTCAGCGAATGGTATTCGCCGCTCAGTCCCAATCGACGCCTTATCTCCAGCCCGCTGTTCCATTCCCGCGCAAAACGACCGGAACGGTCGTAGATCTTCACCAGGCTACGCACCACGATATGGATCTCCTGATCCGGGTCCACCACATCTGCTCTGGCGCGGCGCAGGCTGGCCTGCGCAAAATAGGTAACCCCGGGAATGAGCAAGGCAAGCAACGTGATGTAGAGTGCCTGGTACAACAATCCCTCGCCATAGAAATAAATGGCTACCCCACCAGTCACAAAGAGCAGGAGATGGATGACTTTTGTTTTTACCGGCAACGTACGGTACCATTGCAATGCATTCTCCAGCCCCATGTAAACAGTAGGGATGATCACCAGTGTCAACAGGGTGGAAAAGGCAAGTCCCCCGATAACGGTAATGGCAAAGGGAGCGCCAATAGCTCCCGCATATTCGTTATCACCCATTGCGAGCGGCATCATGGCAATAATGGTTGTGATGGCCGTGATCAGGATAGGCCTGATGCGGGATATGCCGGCTGTCATCAAAGCCCGTTCACGGCGGTAACCGCCCTTCCGAAGCAGTTTCGCATAGTCGATCAGGATGATGCCATTGTTCACCACCACGCCGAGCAGGATGAGGAATCCCATCAGCGTGTTGGCGTTCAGGAGGCTGTTTCCCGTGAGGAAGAGTGCGATCAGCGATCCTATTGCTGCCAGGGGTATGGAGAAAAGGATGACCAGCGGCGTGGTGACCGACTCGAATACCATTGCCAGGATCATGAATATCAGCAGGAATGCGGCAAAGATAAGAAACTTGAAATCGGCAAACTGATCCTCCTCGTGGATCACCTCGATGGCCACACCGGCCGGCAGGTTGTAGCTGGCTATCAGCTGGTCGATATCGGCACGATACCCTTCCAACAATGTTTTGGACTGCTCGATACTCCGCAGGAAACTATAACGCACCTCCAATTGCTTGTCCTGATTGACCCGTATGATGCGAGAGCGGCCATATCCTTTGTTAACCGATGCAATATCTTTCAGGTTGTGCAGGCCCCCACTGTTGTTCATGATCTGTACCGCATTGAGATCGTCCACGGTTTTCTCTCTTTGTTGCTGCTCCTCTTCTTCCTCAGCCGTTTTGTCACGGATGATGATGTCATACGATTCATCACCCACCTTGAATGTGGTTCCTGATGAAAACTCACTGTTCAACTCCGACAGACCCGTGAGGATGTTTGCGCGTGAGATGCCGTAGGTGGTGAGCATTATCTGATCGAAATCAAGCAATATCTCCGGCTGACGGCTCATAAAAGAGACACGGGTGTTTTGAATGAACTCCTGCTGCTCCAACTGGTAGCGAATATCTTCCGCAACCAGTTGCATCATCTCAATGTCTGATCCTTTGACTATGATCCGTTCCTGGTTGCTACCGATCCCCAGCAGGTTCATAAAGCCAACCATACCGCTCATGCCCGTATCTCTTTGTCCACCTCCGCTTGCATCAGCCACCACAATCTCGGCCCCTCCCACGTCCGGTATTCTGGATTGCACATCCGCTTTGATCTCCGAGATCTTACGTTTTGCGATCTTTTGGAACTCCTCTTGCAAAATCAGCGTCAGCATTGCTTCCTCCTCATTCACCCGACTGACCAGATCCTTCTTTTCGGGGATATCTCCCATCCGCTCTTCGATCACCCTGACCACATTGTCTGTGCTCTCCAACGTACTGCCTGCAGGCATGGTGACGTATATGTTAAAACGATCCGAATCCACCTCCTTGTTTTGCCGCACAGCGGTTGAAAGTGACAGGATGAGGATCGCAAAAAGCAGCAAAAGGGCACCCAAAATGGTTTTGCCCGGATTTCGCAGACAGCTCTTTAACAGGACAAGGTATACCTGTATCGGGCGCTGCAACAAGGTGACTTTCTCATAAAAGACTGTTCCTCTTTTTTTGCTGCGCAAGATCAGATAGGCCGCCATCGGCACAAAGAACAGCGCCACGGCCAGCGACACCAACAGGGTAGAGATTATGGATACGCCGATATGGCTTCCCATCAGCTTCAACAGAAAGTTATCGGAGAAGATGAAAGGAAGGAATATGATGATGGTGGTAAGCGTTGCTGCCACAATGGAACGCCACACCTCTTTCGTTCCCCGGCTCACCGATTCGCCGGCAGCGAGGCCGGTGCCCGAGAGCCGGTAGATATTCTCCAGCACCACAATGCTGTTATCCAGTAGCATCCCCACCGCCAAAGCCATTCCTACAAGTGTCAGGCTATTGACCGAGATACCCGCCCAATAGAAGAAGCTAAATGCCGTAAACACAGAGATGGGAATGGAGAGGGCAATGAAAAAAACCAACCGTACATTTTTCAGGAAGAACCAGAGTACCAGGATCGCAAGCAGGCCACCCGCCAAGGCAAGGTGGATGATCTGGTTGATGTTGTTCTCCATTGTCTCGGCCGTATTGGAGTCGACCACGATCTCCACATCCAGCGGCGCTAATCGGTTATTCAGCTGTTCAACGACTTCCAGCGTACGGTGTGACAGGTCAATCAGATTTGCCTGGGCATCGTTGACAAGTGATACCGATATAGCCTCTTTTCCATTGACACGACTATAGGAGGTCTCCTCCTTCAAATCGAAAAAGATGGTAGCGATATCCTTCAGCAAGACAGGGCCGGGTGCGACCACAATATTTTCCAGATCCGACACCTTGGTATAGGTGGAATGCAGATGGACAAAGTACTGGCTTTCGGTCTCTTTCACCGTTCCCACAAATACCTTTTCGCGTGCGTTGCTGTTCAACAGGTTGCTTATCCTTGAGGGAGTGATGTTCAATGCCTTACTGGCGTCCTTGTCGAGCTGTATCTCAATGGCTCGTTGGCGACCGCCATATACCCGAGCTGCTGCGACACCATCGATATTCTCCAATTCCGACAGCATCTCCTCCTCAACGATATTGCGCACACGATCCACTCCTCCCGAGCCCCGTACCTGCAGCGAGATAAATGTGTTGCTTACCCTGGAGAGATCCATCTTCTGCACGCGTACGGTGAAACCATCCGGGAGGGATGAGGCTACCTCCTTCATCTTCTCTTCCAGCCTCAGCGAGGTGGTCTTAAAATTCACGTTGCTTTTAAAGTCGATGCGTATGGATGATTGCCGGCTGCTGACCTCCGATTGGATCCTGTCCACGCCACCCACGGTGCTGATGGCTCCCTCCAGGGGGATGATCACCTCCGACTCCACAAAGGCAGGATCCATATCCTGTTGGGCGTTCACATTGACATAGAGCATGGGAAGCTCCGCATTGGGAAGCAATTCAACCGGTAGCTGTTTATAGGAGACATACCCCAAAAGGGTAGATGCGATAAACAGCATACTGATTGTAACTCTTTTGTTTAAAAGAAAGTCCATGCCTTATTTGTCAAACTGTAAACCGTTTTTACTCTCCTCCGTATTGGTAGCCTTTCGCTTCATCTGTTCGAACAGGGAATAGACACAGGGGATCACCACCAGGCTCATCAGGGTGGAGGTCACCAGTCCGCCGATAACCGCCACGGCCATGGAGGAGCGCATTGCCACACCCTCACCGAAGTTGAATGTCATGGGCAGCAACACCAGGATGGTGGTGAGGCTGGTCATGATAATGGGGCGTATGCGTTGTTGTCCTGCCTGGACAATAGCCTCCGTCAGGGGCATGATACGCTTCAACTGGTTGATGCGCCCCACCAGGAGAATCGAGTTGTTGATGGCTATGCCTGCCAACATGATGATACCCATTGCCCCCATGATGTTGAGAGGTGTCCGGGTGATCAGGAAAAACAGAATGGCCCCCACCAGACCAAACGGTGTGGTGAGCAATATGGTAAAGGGGTGCAGCAATGACTCATATTGAGATGCCAGCACCATGTATACCAGCACGACGGAAAGCAGAAGCGCAAACAGCAGGCTCTCCATCGACTCTGCACGTCGCTCCTCCTCCCCTGTCACCGTGATGGCATAGCTGACGGGCAGTTCGATATCCGCCACAGCCGCACGGATCTCACGGGCAACCCTGTCGAGTGAGCGTCCTGCTTCCAGATCGGCAACAATCTTGTTGAGGCGGCTTTGGTTGCGGCGATAGATCTCTTTGGGTGCCTGGGAACGGGTAATGGTCGCGATCTCATTCAGCCGGAACTCCTGGCTCCCGCTTCTGATCAGCAGCTCACCCAGCTCCCTGCTGGTCATATCGGGTACTTTGATCACGATATCACGCATCTCGCCCTTGTAGTCCATCTTACCCACCTCATGCCCCTGCAGCTGTTGTCCGAGCTGTTGAATCACGGTGCCTACCGAGATGTTGTGGATTCCAGCGATGGTGCGGTTGATGTGGATGTTGAGCTCGGGGGCACCGTCGGCCATCGACGATTTCACGTTATAGACCCCTTCGACGGATGGCATGCGCGACAACACATCCTCTGTCAGAAAAGCAATCTCCTCAAGATCATCCCCCTTCACCTCCACGACAATGGGTGCCTCCTCCTCTCCCAGGAACCCGCCCAGGGAATTGTTCTCCTGCTTGAATGCAAACTCCACCCCATCCATGTTCCGGGTCGCTTCCGAGAAACGTGCGATCAGCTCCTCCGGCAAGATCTTACTCTGTTCCGACAGGATCACTTTGATCATTGCCGTATGCTCCCCCTCAAATATCGCATTTTCCGAGGAACCCTTACCGATATGGCTGTAGACCACAGCCAGGCTGTCACTACTGATCTGCTGCAGCAGGTGCTCCAGGTTATTCACCACGGCATCGGTCCGTTCCAACCGTGTTCCTTCCGGTAGTTTGACCGATATGGTAAAATCCTTCCCTTCGGCCCGTGGCAGGAACTCGGTTCCCACAAAGGGTATAAGGAGTATGGAAACGAGGAGTATCGCTGCCGAGACAGCGATCACCCACCAGCGATGGTTGAGCAACCTGCGCAGGTGGTTGCTATATCCTCTGAACTGTACTGCCTGGGTCTCTGCCTGTACCTTTTTCCGTCGGGTGAACCTGTCATAGAGCATGGGAATCACCAACAGGGCGACAAACAGCGAGGAGAGCAGCGAAAAGGTGACGGTCCAGGCCAACTCCCTGAATAGTTCACCCGATGCACCATGCAAATAAACGATCGGGATGAATACGACGATGGTGGTCACGGTAGAGGCGATGACTGCCCCGGATACCTCCGTGGTACCGCTGATGATGGCATCCCTGCGCTCCATCCCCTGCTCCCGGTTCCGGAAGATGCTCTCTATCACCACGATCACGTTGTCGATCAGCATGCCTGCCCCCAAGGCCAGCCCACTCAATGTCATCACGTTGATGGTGAGGCCATTGAAATACATCATGGTGAAGGTCGCAATCAGCGAGATCGGTATGGATACACTCACGATCAGTGTGGTGCCCACCCTTCGGAGAAAGTAAAAAAGAACCAGTACGGCAAGCAGCATCCCGAAAAGGGCACTGTTCATCACCTCCCCGATTGCCTGCTTGATAAAGGTACCCTGGTTGCTGATCACCTCAAACCTGTATCCCGGCAGCGCCTGTTCGATCACCGACAATTGAGCGGTGATCAGATCAACCGCCTTAACCGTATTGAATTGTGTCTCTTTATAAACCGACAGACCGATGCAACGCTCCCCATTGATTCGCACGATGTTATCGGGACGTGCATTCTCGAACTTCACAGTGGCGACCTCACCCAGGAAGAGGGGTGCGCTTCCGGTACCGGCGGCTCTATTTTGCAAGCCGCCACCCTCTCCTGCCTCGGTAGGCTTGTAGCTGATGATCAGATTCTCAAAATCCCCCTCGCTGTTAAACAGCGACGAGCTCTTCACCAGATATTGCAACCCCATCTCGCTCACCCGTCCCCCCGAAATGGTTTGGTTGTTTGCCTCGATTCTCGAAGCGATCTCTTCCATGGTAATACCAAAGGCACGGAGCGTATAGGGATCGGTCTCGATGGTCAGCACCGGTATCTCTTCCCCCGAAAGCGATACCTCGGCGATCCCTTCCAGGCGGATGAGTTCGTTGCGGATATAGCTGTCCGCCATCTTCCGCAACTCCGCCATATCGGTTATCGACTGGTGCGACATGGCGATCAGTACCACCGGTTTCATATTGGGATCATGTTGGGTGATATTGATCGATTCGATATCGGCATTCTGGGAAAAGGGTGCCATCGCCTTCTGCAGATCCAGAAATGCTTCGTCCATATCTTTGTTCTGCAGGTATTCAACCGTAACCCGGGCAGATCCTGCCCTGATCACCGAGGATACCTGTACCACATCACTCTGCCGGATAGCCATCGATTCAATGTTTTCGACAAACATCTTTTCGATCTCTTCGGGTGGACGTTCACCCGCTTCCAGCTCTATGAAGAGGCGCGGACTGTTCATATCGGGCAACAGATCCACGCTGAGCCTGTCGTATGAAATCTTCCCCAGCAGCAGGATCGCGAAGACGATCATACTGATGGAAACGGGATTCTTCAATGCGAATCGGAGTATATTCCTCATTTACGGTATCATGTTAAAAATATGGCTTTCCTCTGTGCTTCAGCCTATTTCAATATTTTTACGCGGCTGTTTTCACGCAATGTTTCGTATCCCCGGATGATCAGGTTGTCATTTTCATTCAGCCCGCGGGTAACCTCAACGTTATCTTCATCTTCAAGACCAGTCTGTATATCACGCAAAATCGCCGTGCTTCTCTCCACCACATAGACATATTTCCGGTTCCTCCGGGAAATGACCACCTCTTTCGGTATCACGATAGCGCTATCGGCCCTGTCCACCACAATATCGGCTTTCACAAACATGCCGGGACGCAGTTTCAGCTGACTGTTGTCGATCAGTATCTTCCCTCTGAAAGTACGTGTCTCCGTGCTGATAGCGGGCGACAGCTCACTGATGACGCCGCTGAGCGTATCCTGCGACAAGGTGTAATGCGTGACATACACCGCTTGGTTGGATTGCACATATTGGATCGCACTTTCCGGAAGATTGATCTCCATATACATGCGTGAATAGGCCATCAGTCCAACCATCTCACTCCCCTGCGACACCCTGCTCTGTGGCGTGTAGTGTGGCAGGGAAACAATAACGCCGTCGAAGGGAGCCTTCACCTTCATTTTTTCAAGGCTCAGGGTTGCGTTTTCAAGGTCGTAACGGGCATTGGTGACCCGCACCTCGGTATTGCGCATTTCGCTCAGTGTGACCCCACCCTTTTCATAGAGGGCTTTCTGTTTGCTTTGTTCCTGCTCCGCTATTTCAAGGCTGAGCTTTCTGGAATCCAGCGCGATGCCATTTTCATACTCTTTATCCTCCAGACGGATCATCAGCTCTCCCTTTCTCACCACATCACCCAACTTATAGGGCTTCCCGGTGGAAGGATTGGTCTGCAGGTTGTAAAAGCCGCTCATCTCGGCATTGAGCCCAACGCTATAGGTTGCCAATGCGGTTCCTGTCGTATTGATCAGTTTGCTGATCGAACTTTTCTTCAGCTCCTGCACCGAGACAGGCGTTTCGATCTCGCTTTGACTGCTTTGGGGCTGATTTCCGCATGCCGTCAACAATGCTGCCAGTAGTGTTAGCAATAAGATTCTGTAGTTCATCCGGTTATTTCTTTATGTTTATATCTCTTCTTTCAGTGGGCAGTGACTGCCATTCCCTGATCGGCACAATGGGACGTTCGTTTTCAAAGTCATACAACGTCAGGATCTTCAGGTTCAGCAGCTCAATTTTGTAGTTGATGAGTGACTGGGCATACGCAATCTTCCTATTCGACAGCTGCGTCTGGAACTGATTGATTTCCATACCCGTAAGATCTCCCTCCCGATACCGGGTCAGGTTGATGTCATAGGTCAGCTGTGCATTCCGGACACTTTTCTCCGCGATATCTATCTGGGTACGCAGGTTCTCCAACCTCCTCCAGGTCTGTCTCACATCCAGTTCGATATCGATTCGCAGGTTTTCCTGTTCCAAACGGGCAAGGGTTTGTGCTACTTTTTGTGCCTTGATCCTTGCCTTTTTTTCGCCCCAATCAAAGATCGGAACCGCAAAGCTGACTGCCACTCGCGGGTTCTGGGTTGGATTGTCATACAGGTTGCCAAACCGCTCATGGTCTCCAATGATACCGACCGACAGGGAGATATCCCCCCTGAACTCATTGAGGCTTTTGGTCTGGATCATCTGCAGCTCTGCCAGCTCAATGTCTATTTCACGCTGACGCAATTCCATCCTCGCGTTCAGGCTGCTCTGCACCGCCTGCACCAGGTCAATGGCCACGGGGCTCACCTCGATCTCCAGCGTCACCTCAAGATCATCATCCAAGGCCATTCCCAATGTTTGCTTTAGCTGATCCTTGGCGTTTTCGAGCGAAACAATCCTCTCCTCCACCGCCGACTGGGCATTGGCAAGGTTCAGTTCCGCCTGATAAAGCTCTTCCCTTGCCGAAAGATCGGCCTCCACCTTATTCTGAATGATCTCGAAACTCTGTTTGGTATTTTCCAGCTCTTCCTTGCTGATGGCGAGGTTGTTCTGGGCCATGTAGACCGCATAAAACTGATTGGTGATGCTCCTTTCCGTATTCAGTCGCTGCAGTGCATAGCGGATACCGGCATTTTCATAATCGAACTCAATCCGCTGCAGCTCCATTTTCCGGCGGTTGTAGGTGAATATGGGCTGATTCAGCCTCAGATAGAGGTCATTGCTGAAGGCCCTGTTCTGGTTATTCATTCCTTCCACTGTCGACTGGTTATCCTGCCACCCAAACGTATTGATCAGTGAGATCTCCCCATCGGTCATCAGTATCGGCTGGGACACCATGAAGGTGCCGCTGGTGTTCAGGGTTTCATTGGTATACCACTGTGACAGGCGGTTATCGAATCGTCTCGATCGGCTGTAGTTGATCGGATTCAGATCGAGAGAGAAACGGGATTTTAAGGAAGCCTGTTGCGCCACCAGATTGTACTGATAGCGCTCGAGGTTGAGCTTGGCTGCTTTCAAATCGGGATTGTTCTCTTCCGCGATGTCCAATGCCTGCTGGATGGTCATGGGTGTCTGTGCATGGGTGTATGACAGCAATGATCCTCCCGACCAAAAAAGCAGCAACCAAAGTAGATGTATTTGAAAATGATTCCTGTCCATAATTATTTCTTTTTCTGTTCTTCTGTATCTGATTGCATCAGTCATTATCTTCTCACCATTTTGACGGCATCGGCCGTCACGGTCCGCAGCTTGGTGTCATTGTCCAGAACTACTTCTACCGTATCCTGAGGGAAGAAGTAGGTTCCCAGTATGCTCCATCCCTCATCCGATCGTTGCAAATCAATGTATGCGTTCTCTTCGTCATTGTCATAACGCACCCTAAAGTGGTACTCGGCGTCACCGCCTGCGGGGCCGCGTCCGCGTCGACCCCGTCCTCTGCGCAGTTCATCCGGTTTGTATACCCAATAATAGAGATCATACTGACCTGCAACCGGCACGGGGATCCTCCAGGTGGCAGTCTGATTCCCGCTGCCACTCTTGATCACGTAGGCGGAGCGAACATGCGTACCATAATACTGATCGTTCGTGGTCAGTGTCCAGCGCAACGGCGGACGCCAGTTGGAGACACCCGAATAGCGGAAAGAGTTGTCATCCACCCGATCGATCCATCGTGGCAGGAGCCCTACCACCTCCGGTGCCGACAACAGGAAGAGGGTGGAGTCCTCGTTGTCCACGACCAGCTCCCCTGGAATCTTGTAGGAAGCATTCTCCACAACGAAATCGCCCTCCTCGTCCACAGGTTTGTTCCGTTCACGAATGATATTGTTTACCGGAAGATTGACAGAACCGGGAAGATTTGCCGAGATCAGGGTATTGATGTTGATGTTCCGTGGCGCTTCCTCCCACACGGACACCAGTTTCATCGTTTCATGTGCTTTGATTGGTACTTTCCGTTTTGCCCGGGGATCATAAATGGTTCTTTGCCATCCCCCAAAATTGATATCCAGATTGACAACTCCATCCTGGTCGGAATCATTGGATATCTGGAGCTTTACAACAAAGACCTCCCTGTCGCGGTTTGTGATTTGCACAACTTCCGGTGTCCATATCAGATATACGGGAAGGGCAGTGGGATGATGCCAGGCCACAAGAGGGGCATGCAGGTCAACATCAGCGATCATCCCCAGGGTGTCGAGCAACTGTTCGAAACGCAAATTGGTGAACATGTTCCGTTGCAGCACAGCGCGCAAGGAGTCCCGAAACTCATTGTACCCCACATTGCGCTCGGCATAGGCAAACAGATTGTTGGCTTTCAGTGAGGTGATGTTGTCCAGCAGATCCCGATGCTCCACATCGGAGAGTAACTCCTTGAAAGGAGCCTGCTCCATCAGCAGATTCGCTTTTTCATTGTTGCTGATCCCGTTCATTTGCCGGATCCAGTTGTTTCCATCTGTTTTATCCTGCAGGTAGAGCTCGATCAGTCGGTTGGAGATTGGCCATTCGGACGAAAAAACATTGTAGCGGAAGTTGTACAATTGAGGAAAGAGGAAAAAAGGATTGGGTTTCGTGGAAACATTCACCGCACCTCGTTCCCGCGACCAGTCAAGATTGCTTTCGGTCCGTTCGAAAAGCCGTGTAAATCGGTTCAGCACACGCATTGCCGCATCTTCATCACTGATCTCCTGTCCGTTTCGGCGTGCCCGGTTCTTCTCATCACGCACCCCCTTCACCAGATCCGCTTCATTCACCAGGCTCCCTTTTTCCGGGAACAGAACCATCTCGGGTTGCATCACCTCCTGAGCCTGCGTCCAGGTACGCTCGTAGCTGTAAAACTGCACGGGTACCTCCACGAGTGAGAAGCGACGAAACGAATAATCGAGCGAATAACTGCTTTCTATCGAGCGTCTTCGCTCTCTTATCTGCGCCGGGATGGTATCGGCAACCGGGCCGAGGATGTCCGAAAAATAATCGTGCCCTTTCAGGTACCATATGCTATAGAGAGTCTCATCCACCTCAATGCTTTTTTGTTCATAGTCACCGATGACCAGGGCGATTGAGGGGGTTGGAAAATCTGTTTCATAGACAAAAATTGAGTCGTAGACAACCTCGTCCTCAACCCTGACGCTTCTCTCTTTTGCCAGGTTATCGCTGCTCCCTACTGCATCGCGACCTGCCGCCGTCTGAAGTGTATCTCTGCCGGGGCCTCTTCGCGGTGTGCTACCCTCGACTGCTTCCTGTGACCGCTCCTGACCTGAGGGGCGCACTCTTCCCGGTCTTACCTGGCGTGCAGAACGCTCACCTCCCGGCCTCATCTCTTCTGAAGGAGGAACTCTTCCCGACCTCATCTCTCCGGAGGGGCGCACTCTTCCCGGCCTCACCTCTCCCGCAGGTCGTGTTCTCCTTAGGCTATCATTTCCGAATGGTTGTTCTCTCCCGGGTCTCATGCGGTGTGTACCTGTCGAATCGGCGACCCGGTTCATTCCTGTTCTTCTTGATGGTCTTCTACCCGCACGCAGGGTATCCTGCAATTCGCTCCTGCTACGGCTGACGATCGGCCACCTCATGGAACCTTGCGACAACGCCTTTAACCCGTTTATCGTCTTCACTTTCAAGCGAAAATGGCTGAAGTAGGCCTGTTGCCAGTCGGGATTCTCACTGCTGTAGGATGTACCGGGGCGTGGGTACCAATAGGTTTCAGGTGTGAAAAGGAGATAATTGTGATCCTGAAAACTGTATTTCTTATCGATCCTGAACAAACCATTTGCAAACTCCTCCTGCAAAATCTGGTCAGGAATATCCAGATAACAAAAGGTTTCATCGATCGAACCGGCATATTTCAGCCTGAATCGAACCGAATCCCCTGCTGCCAATTCACGTCCGAAATCTACCAACAGGATCTGCTGATCACGGGTAAAAGACAATGGTTTCCTATTTTCCGTTACTTCGGTCACGCTCAATCCCGGATTCAGGCAAAAGGAGAACACAGCGGCCTGATCCAAAGCTACCGCGCTGATCTTCACATCGGAAGAGATCGTTTGGGGATGTTGGGTAAGGCTGATATCATAATGATCGATCACCATTTTGGGCCTGTTCACATAACGGTTGTTCACCTCCGTATAGAGCTGCCGTTTCTTTCCGGCATCCAGGATGGTCGCCACATGGTTATAGGAAGCCCATATTCCCGCGGCCACCAGGAGCAATGAGAAAAACAACCACCGGTAACTTCCATTTTTTGTATTGGGAAGTCTTCTGAACAGGAAGATCGAGAGGCAGACAAATCCCAAACCCAGGAGCATATAGATCATGCGGTGATTGATCAGCATTGCCCAATTGGAGAAGCCCACGATGGTAGATTTCACCAGGGGCAGGTTGTAGACCATGTAGTCGAAGAGATAATAGAACCTGTCTCCAATGTAGAAGAGCGTGAGGGCAATATATCCCAGTAAAATGACGAAGGTGATTGCCTGGCTTTTCAGGAGGAGCATAAGAGCGATCGACAAGCCGAAGATATAAATCAGGGTGGGGATGCAAATCAGCAAAAAATAGAGCAGATAGGCCATCCAGTCAATCGTCACCCCGGAAACAATATTGAAGGTTATCACCAGCAGGATGATGAAGAGATCCAAACGGATGAACACCGCCAGGTTACCCAGAATCTTACCCGTCACATATTCCGCGTTACTGAGGGGGTGCACGTAGAATACTTCGGAGGTATCAAGCTTCTTATCCGATTTGAGGAATTCAGAGGAGAGGAAGACGGCAATGATCGCCTGCCCCGTATTGAGGAACATCAGGTTAATGTAGGGAATATTGGCAGGCAAAGCCTTCATCAGCCAAAACCCTCCACTATCCTCGGAAACCAATGCGATAAAGTTGTAAAAGGACAAAAAGAGTACTGCCAGTACCAGAAAGATCCGGAAAAACCAGCTTCGCATGAGCAGTTTGCTCTCATACCTGGCAACAGATTGTATGTTGTATAAGGCCAGCATCCTCTATCGTTTCATTTGATCACTCCTCAATCCAACGGTTAAGCTTTTTCTCCATGAAATAGACATAGGCATGTTCCAGGTTTGGCGGATAGGGTTCCGCGTCATACCCCTCAATCTCATCGGCAACGACCTGAATCTCCCAGCCTGTTCCCGATGGCACGGTCGTAATCACCGGATACTTCTTGTCTACCAGGGGCAGTTCATCGCCACTGATCTTCATCCGCCACACCTTTCCTTCCGCCTCTTTGCGCATCTCCTCCGGTGAACCGAAAAAAGCGACCTCACCCTTGTTCATCAGTGCCATGCAATTGCAGGTACTGGAAATATCACCCACGATATGGGTCGAAAGGATGATCGTGACATCCTGTTCACTGATTTTGGAGAGCAGGTTGCGGAATCGGATCCGCTCTTCGGGATCCAGACCCGTTGTGGGTTCATCCACGATAATCAACCGGGGATTGTGTATCAGCGCCTGCGCTATCCCCAGTCGGCGTTTCATGCCACCCGACAATCGGGAAGCATACCGCTCGCGGACATCGAACAGCCCCACACTCTCCAACATCTCATCCACCGCCTGCCGGCGCTGCTTGCCGTTGTGCATGCCGGATAAGCGTGCAGCATAGTCGAGAAACTCATGGGTTTTGTATTTGGCAAAAAAACGAAAATCCTGGGGTAGATAGCCGAGGATACCCCGCACCTGCTTCCGTTCTCTCAGTAGGTTGTATCCGAAAATATCCACCTCGCCCGAAGTGGGCTCCATCAAGGCCACGAGAATGCGCATCAGTGTGGACTTGCCGGCCCCGTTAGGCCCCAGCAAGCCGAACATACCGGTCGGAATCTCCATGTTGATATCTTTCAACGCATGGTTCCCATTGGGATAAATCTTGTTCAGTGACCGTATAGAAATGCCCATTGTTAATTTTTCAAAAGTATCGCGCTATGAGACATTCCACACTTCGATTGGATAAAACATCTCACCAGATAAAAAATCGCAACAAATGTAACTTTGTGTTTTCATGATAACAAATGAAATAGATAAACGAGTCGATTGTGTCGACCAAATCGGTAGTGTTACATTTGGTGTGTCTCTAGTCTATATACTTTATCAGCCTTGAAACAAAATTATCCATTTTTTCTTTTTCAACATAATCCTTGACCTGTATTTTTTCATTCCAAGGCTTGAACAAGGATTACCGGCGTCACTCAGTGGGTGCATACTCTATTTAATATCAGTCCATTCCAGTATCGCCAACAGAAGTCTTCTTTGCTTACAGGCTTCATGAAAATTACGCTTATCGGCAAAGATCAAAAAACAATTTCGCAAAAATGGGTATTTTATCGGGGTGCACCTGCTAACAGGCAAGAGAGACAATAGCAGGACTCAGGAGAAATCAGATAGTATGTTAGAACTCAGCATTAAAAAAACAGTGTTTATTGACATAAAAAGTAAAGCCCCCGGGATTTGACTCCCGGGGGCTCGTTGTAAAGGACGGCGGCTACCTACTCTCCCACTTGTGTGCAGTACCATCGGCGCTATCGGGCTTAACTTCTCTGTT
>JADLKK010000035.1 GCA_016839025.1 Proteiniphilum sp. | reverse complement strand
ACTAAAAGTTCAAAATGTCCTTATGCCCTTTTACAACTCCCTGTCCAGTGCTTCAATTTTTCTGACGATCAGCTGCAGTTCAGCTTTGATTTTTTCCACCTTCTGGTTCATATCATCAACCAGGTGGTTCCCTTTCTTGGAAGATACGGAAAGGAATCCGATGTTGTTCTCATAGGTCTGCAGTTCATTTTTCATCCGGTCATATTGCCGCATCAGTCTTTCGCGTTCACGCAGCAGCTGACTCTTGGCGTTACCGGAGCGGCTCATATCGGCAATATTGGTTTTAAAGCTTTCCAGTTTCCGCTCTGCCTTGTCAATGTTCAATCTGTCAAACTGTGCCTCTGAAGCATCGTAGAACTCCTTGTAGATGCGATCCTTCAGTTTGTAGGGCACATGACCTATAGCGTACCACTCGTCCATTAATCCGCGCAAGGTTTCAACAGCCTCACCCCTGTCGAGTGAGGGATCAAGTTGTTTGATCTGTTCTACAATCTTCCGCTTTTCCTCCAGGTTTTTTGACTCTTCCTCATACTGGGTGGAGGTGTGGATTTTCTTCTGTTCAAAGAAATAATCACAGGCAGTGATAAACCGTTTCCAGATGGTATCCACATACTTGTGTGGAACAATGCCGATGCTTTTCCACTCTTTCTGTATATCGATCATCTCCTGTGTGGTTTTTCGCCACTCCTGGCTTTCTTTCAATGCTTCAGCCCGTTCACAGAGGAGTATCTTCTTCCGCAGGTTCTCCTCCATCTCATTGCGGAGCGATTTGTAGAATTCATTTTTGGACCGGAAAAAGAAATCACAGGCAGCACGGTAACGTTTGTAAATCTTGGAATTCCACTTACGGGGTACATATCCGATCTGACGCCATTGGGTTTGAATCTCCAGCACCTCCTTCACCTTGTTGTTCCAGTCCCTGATGGTCTTGATCTGGCTGTAATCGATTGCTTCCAATTTTTCACACAGTGCGGTTTTCAACTCAAGGTTTTCATCCTCTTTGCTTCGGAGCGCCTCAAAATGTGCCTGGTAGTTCTTGTTGATGCTGGTAGAAGCCTCTTTGAAACGGTTCCAGATCTCTTCTCTATCCTTTCTGGAAACAGGGCCTATCTCCCGCCACTCCTGATGGAGGTTCTGCAGCTGATGAAAAGCCGATACCACATCCGGCTCCTCATTCAGTCGTTCCGCCGCCTCACACAGCTCTGTCTTCAGCTCCAGATTCTTTTTGAAATCATATTCCCTGAACTCATTGTTGATGCGTACCAGATCATAAAAAATCTCCACGTAATGCTGGTAGGATTTCCACAGCTCGTTGATCCTTGCCTGCGGAATCAATCTGATTTCGTTCCACTCCTGCTGAAGTGACTTAAACTCCTGATAGACCTTGTTGAAATCTTCCAGACCCTGATTCTCAGTCAAAAGCTTGATCTGCTCTATGATCGCCAGCTTCCTGACCACATTCTGCTCTTTCTCCACCTCTTCTTTGGCCAGAATGGCAGCACGCTTCTCCCGAATCTTCTGGAGCAACTCCTTGCCTTCGGTGAACAAGGGCGGCTCATTGGCCACAAAATCGATTTCCTCACCACCATCTGCGAGGAAGGTCTGTTTTTGGCCCTCTATCTCATTGCGCAAAGCGCGGTAAAACTGATTCTTGAATTCATCCACCTCTTTTCTTTGGGGGCGTTCTTCACCCAGCAGATTCCTCAACTTCTGCACAATCTCATCTATGGTAAGCAGAGCTGTAGCAGAGCCTTCTGAATCTGAATCGGATTCTCCATCTACCTCATCCGCATCATCATCCGACTCATCTGAGTCATCCAGGCCCGCATCATCCAGATGATAGTCAATCCCTTTCCCCAGATTTGTCTCCTCCGGGAGTGGTGGTTCAGCAATGGGGGCCTCTTCGGCAAGAGGAGTCTCTTCGGCAACCGGTTCTCCCACATTCGTTTCTGTTGGCTCAGGAGCAAATGTCTCTTCCACAGCGGGTACATCCACATCTGTTTCTGCTATTTCCTCCAGTTTGGCTGGTTCCGCTACGGGAGCTTCTCCACCCAATGCCCCGGGAGCAGCATCATGAACCTGTTCTGTTTGAGGGGTATCTACCGCAGACTCCTGTTCCGTTACATCAGGTTCCTGGTTTCTGTCGTTGTTGTCTGTATTAACGGTTACTTTGTTCTCATCAAGATTGCTTTTCGTATTCATCAGTAGTCCCTTCGTTAAAGTCCAACCGCTCGGGTAGGATGTTGCTGTTCAAATTTTACTTTTTTAAAACACGGTAGCAGTTTTTACCAGCCACCACGATTCACAAGTAAGTACAAATTAACGCAATATTTTTCGGAAAACAGCTGTTTTTGTGATTTATTTTTTCGGGCTCCAACGGTGACAGGTTTTGTTAACATACTGTAAACCGGTTTCCGGGTTAAGCCAATTGAGAGGCATACGGAAGCAAAAAAAACCGGAAGAGATCATCTTCCGGGTCAACTGATAACGAGAGTTGTCTATTTTTCCCTGAAAAAAATATTGATGGGTGTTCCGGAGAAATCCCAGTTCTCGCGCATCCTGTTTTCGATGAAACGTTTATAGGGCTCTTTGACCCATTGTGGCAGGTTGCAGAAGAAAACAAAAGAGGGTACCTGGGTGTTGGGCAGCTGGGTTATATACTTCACCTTGATATATTTCCCCTTGATTGCCGGAGGTGGGGTTCGTTCGATAACGGGTAACAGTACCTCGTTTAGTTTACTGGTGGAAACCTTACGTTTTTTATTCGAATAAACCTCTTTCGCAAGATCCATCACTTTCAGGATCCGCTGTTTGGTCAGTGCGGAGCCAAAGATAATGGGAAAGTCGGTAAAAGGTGCCAGCCGCTGACGGATGGCATGCTCAAAGGTTTTGATCACCACATTGTCTTTTTCCTCCACCAGATCCCATTTGTTGACAAAGACCACCAGCCCTTTCCGGTTCTTCTGTATCAGTGAGAAGATATTCAGGTCCTGGCTCTCGATACCGCGTGTGGCGTCAAGCATCAGAATGCAGACATCGGCATTCTCGATCACCCTGATGGAACGGATTACCGAAAAGTACTCCAGGTCTTCGTTCACCTTTCCCTTTTTACGGATGCCGGCTGTATCTATCAGATAGAAACCCATGCCAAACTTGTTGTAGCGCATGTAGATGGAATCACGTGTGGTACCGGCAATATCGGTGACGATACTCCGCTCCTCGCCGATCAAAGCGTTGATGATGGAGGATTTGCCGGCATTGGGACGTCCCACCACCGCGAACTTGGGCAGATCATCCAGCAGCTCTTCCTCTTTGCGGACTGTAAAAAGGGTGAGGATATGATCGAGCAGGTCTCCCGTGCCAGAGCCATTGATGGCCGAGACACTGAAGGGATCACCCAATCCCAGCGCATAGAATTCTGCGGCCTGGTGTCCCAGATCAAAATTATCGGATTTGTTGGAGACCACCACCACCGGCTTACCGGAGCGGCGCAGCATCTGGGCCACGCTGGTGTCGAGGTCGGTTAGCCCGTTCATTACATCCACGACAAAAAGGATTACATCCGCTTCCTCCATCGCAATGTGTACCTGTTTGTTGATCTCCTCCTCCATCACATCGTCGGAGTTGACAACCCACCCACCCGTATCTACCAGCGAAAACTCCTGGCCATTCCAGTTCACCTGACCGTACTGACGGTCACGGGTGGTACCTGCGGTTTCCGTCACAATAGCTTGACGACTCTGTGTCAGCCGGTTAAAAAGGGTCGACTTCCCCACATTGGGACGTCCCACGATCGCTACCAGGTTTTGCATACGTTCATTGATTTGAGGATCAGCCAATCAGCTAACCAATTTTTAGTCCAGTTTATATCCGAAGCTGCGAAGCAGGTTGTCGCGGTTGCGCCAGTCTTTCTCCACCTTCACATAGAGCTGGAGATAGATTTTCTTCTCGAAGAAACGTTCGATATCCTTTCGGGCCATCGTTCCCAGCCTCTTGAGCGACTCCCCCTTGTGGCCGATCACGATTCCCTTCTGGGTATCGCGTTCCACCAGGATGATCGCCCTGATCCGAATGATATCCTTCTCTTCCAGGAATTCCTCCACCACAGCTTCAATGGCATAGGGAACCTCCTTCTGGTAGAGCAGGAGCGCTTTTTCACGGATGATCTCCGCCACGAAGAAACGAGCCGGCTTGTCGGTCAAAGCATCCTTCTCAAAGTATGGCGGCGAATCGGGCAGTAACTCCAGAATACGCTTCTGCACAAGATCCACACTGAAGTTGTTCAATGCCGATATGGGATAAATCTCTGCTCTTGGCAACAACTCCTGCCAGTGCTGCACCAGTTGCTCCAACTGCTGCTGGGTTGTCTGGTCAATCTTGTTGATCAACAGCAACAGTGGCAGATCCAGTTGCTGCACTTTCGAGAGGAATGCATCATTCTTCTCCACCGTCTCCACGACGTCGGTCACGTAGAGCAGCACATCAGCATCCTGGAGAGCTGAGAGCGAGAAGTTGAGCATCTGTTCCTGCAGCCTATAATTGGGTCGCAGCACACCAGGCGTATCGGAATAGACCACCTGATACTCCGGTGTGTTGACGATACCGATGATCCGGTGGCGGGTAGTCTGTGCCTTGGCAGTGATGATTGAAATCTTCTCACCTACCAGCCGGTTCATCAGGGTAGACTTACCCACGTTGGGATTCCCCACGATATTGACAAACCCGGAACGGTGCCTATTCTGTTCCATTCTTTATGGTTTCTTTTCTGTAGCCTTGATCCCGTCGTAACCCCATTTGAGATAGACACTCCCCCAGGAGAACCCGGCACCAAAAGCGGTCAGGATCACGTTATCCCCTTTGCGCAACCTGGGTTCCCATTCCCAGAGACAAAGGGGGATTGTGCCGGCGCTGGTATTCCCATAGCGCTCAATGTTGATCATCACCTTTTCGCGTGGCACCCCGGTACGCTCTACGGTGGCGTCGATGATCCGCAGGTTGGCCTGATGGGGCACCAACCAGTCGATATCATCAGCTGTAAGGTTGTTCCGCCTCATGATATTTTCCGATACCTCCGCCATGCGTGACACGGCATATTTGAATACCACCTTACCGTCCTGGTAGACTGTATGTTCATTGTTCTCCACCGTCTCGTGGCTTGCGGGATACTTGCTCCCACCAGCTTTCAATTGCAGTGGCTTATAACCCACACCATCGGAATGCAGCTCCGCATCGATGACACCAAGCTCTTCCTCTGTCGGCTCAATCAGTACCGCTCCGGCAGCATCACCAAATAACGGGCAAGTGGTGCGGTCGGTGTAATTGGTGATGGCGGACATCTTATCTCCCGCCAGGAGGATGATCTTTTTGTATTTGCCGGTTTTGATGAGCCCGTTGCAAATCTCCAATCCATACACGAATCCGGAGCAGGCTACTTCCATGTCGAAACAGAAGGCATTTTTGATATTGTTCTGTTCCGCCACGATAGAGGCAGCAGAGGGAAAGAAATGATCGGGTGTGGAGGTGGCAAAGATCACGGCATCCACCTCACTGGGGGCGGTGCCTGTTTTTGCCAGCAGCTCAGCTACCGCCTTGGTACCCAAAACGGAGATGCCCTGTTCATCTCCTTTGAGAATCCTCCTCTCTTTGATTCCTACACGGGTCATGATCCACTCATCGGTGGTATCAACCATTGTGGAAAGTTCTTCGTTGGTGAGAATGTAATCGGGCAGACTGGCTGCGATTCCGGTGATTACGGCATTCTGTTGTCTCGTCATCGTTCAAATATGATTTGCCAGAATAAAAAACCCTGAAAAACGATCAGGTTGTTTCAGGGTTTTTTCTCATCTATCGTCAGGGTTTCCTTACGCGGTCACCTCTTTTTCAATCGCCAGCTTGCCTCTGTAGTAGCCACACTCATCACAAACGGTGTGATAGATGTGCCAGGCGCCGCAGTTGGGGCAGATAGCCATGGTGGGCAGCTTTGCATGATCATGTGCCCTTCTTTTACCTTGTCTTGCAGAAGACTGTCTTCTTTTCGGATGTGCCATTTTATTGTTTTCTTTTACTGTTTATATCTATCATTTGTCTTCAAAATTCAACCCCTTCAGGGCATCCCACCGCGGATCCCCCGACTGGGTATCCTCATCACCTGTCAACTCATCTTCATCCACAATCTCATCATCGACCTCCTCTTCATCACTGCTGACGGCCCGATGTTTGCGCAACTTGGATGAAACAGCCCGATTGCATTCACCCGCCGGGTGTACATGCTTGATGGGAATGGCCAGTGCAATAAACTCATAGAGAAACCAGGCAATATTGATCTCTCCTTCCTCCTCGGGAATGACCACGATCTCGTCGCTCTCCTCAGAATACTCCTTCCCGAATTTGACAATCAGGCGACTTTTCGTATCCACCTCCTGATCCATATCGTCGAGGCACCGGGTACAGGGGACCTGTACCACACCTTTCAGGTCGAACCCAAACTCAAAGGTGGATGAGCTCCTCTTCACGGTCACCACCACCTTTACGTTTCCTTTCCTCACTTCGTCACCGTCGATGGCTTCAAAGAATTTCCGATCCAGTTCATACGCATAGGTATGAACTCCGAAAGAAAGGTTTTTCAGGGAAATATTGTACAAACTGAACTTTGCCACGTTTTTCCTCAAAATAAAGCGGTGCAAAGATAGCAATTATTTCTTTACACTGCCTGTTTTTGACAGATTTATTTCTCAACGGCCGGCAGCCTCACGGACAATACGCTGCATCTCATCGTAGTGTTCTTCCAGGCTCTGCAATAATTTAAACTGTGCTTTGGTGCGCACAAGGTTGTGATCGGGTGAGGCGATCTTGTAATAGGTATCCCCATCGAGATAATCGCTCAAGAAACGAACGGTCTGCATATAGGTCAGCAGCTTGGCACCGAAAGCCAGGTTATCGATCTCCACATCCGTCAGGAAGGAAGCGGCATTTTGCAGATATCCCCTGGCATATCCCTCAAAGATAGCCAGGTCAACCGACACATTCTCCAGGTTCCTGTCATCTTCGGCACCGGTATTGGCACCGGTACGGATAAAATCGCCAAAGTCGGACAACACATAGCCCGGCATCACGGTATCCAGGTCCACCACACAGAGCACCTCATCATTCCGGTCGAACAGGATGTTGTTCACCTTGGTGTCACAATGGTTGGTCCGTTTGGGCAGAATCCCTTCCCGGTGCATCCTTTCCGCCTTGCACATCTCTTCGGCACGGGCTTCAATCTCTTTCACCAACCCTGCTACTCCATCCAATCTCCCCGCCTTGTTGGTCTTCACCGACTCATGGAAGGTCTGCAGGCGTGTTTCCATGTTGTGGAAGTTGGGAATGGTCTCATAGAGAGGCTCTCCCGGCAAATCAGCCAACATCTGTTGAAACTCACCAAAAGCCTGTCCTGCACGAAAAGCCAACTGCGGATTGATTTCATCATAACTGCTGCTATCCGATATAAAATCCATCAATCGCCAGTAGTTACCGTTGCTATCCCGATGACAAAGGGCACCGTCAAGTGTTGGAACAAGCGTGAGCACCCTTCGGTCTATATCAGCCACACCTTTCCCCTCCAATTTCTTCCTGATATGGTTGGTTACACGGAATATATTCTGTTGCAATTGCTCCACATTGCGGAAAATGTGATGATTGATGCGCTGCAATACATACTCTTTGGCAGCTGTGACCACCCTGTAGGAGTCATTGATATGCCCCTTTCCCAAGGGTTTGATCACCGGTATTTCCTTATCATCGACAAATTGGGAGACGATCTCCAGTAAATTCTCTTTCATTGTATTTGTTTTGTTGGGTTTGATTAACTGCTATGCCATCTCCAGCAAACCGAAAAACTGCGGCGCATGAAAATCGGGAGCAGGCAGATTGATAGGACTCCAGCTCAGGTAGTGCGGTTCTGCCGTTTCATCACCACACTTGTAAAAATTGGCGCGAATTTTCTGTCCGGAGAGTGTTTCATTCGGTTCAAAACCCATCACTGTCTTGGGAATCTCAAGATACAACCACCAGTCAGTCACCTGCCGGCTCAGATCGTATCGGTGCTGGATGATGCTATACCGAGTGATTGATGATACCTCCTCTCTGAGCCATTCGAAGGACTCCCTAGACTCCCGGTGGCCTGCCAGTAGTGCTCCAAGCGCATTGCACTCAAAGTTCCGGTATTTGGCGTCACCTTCCCGCTGCATGAAAAACTCCACACAACTGTCCTGCCACACTGGATCAAAATCTTTGGCGTGAATTGCCCGCAACTGTTCTCCCGTCACACTGTAACAGAGAAAGAGTCGCTCATCGTCGTGTGCGGCACTCACCGTAACCGGCAATGACTTCGGAAACGCGTCCGGCCAGTTCAACTGGTCAATTGGAGCCAGAACTCCCGATTGGAGGAGTTGTTCAATTCTGGTTGTTACCGGCTCAACAGGTGACAAATCCAGCCGGGGAATGTGCATTGTTCTCATTTTCTGAAAAATTTTACCAAAGATATCGATTTAGCACCACCCCTACAAATAAAATGCCCCAAAAACGGAATTTTCGCTCTTTATAACCAAGAAAACTGATACCCACACACTTAAAAACAAAGGAAACAGGGTGAAAAGAAACAAATTGTCACCACTAGAGAGCAATTCACCAATTGCTCCATATAAAAAAGGCGTATAACCTGATAATTTTCATTACAAGTTATACGCCATATCCACCAGCGATCAAAAATATCGCTCAAAAAGAGTGGGAGCTGATTACATCATGCCACCCATTCCACCGCCCATCGGCATTTGCGGTGCAGGATGTTCCTCTTTCTTGTCGGTGATGACACATTCGGTGGTGAGGAACATACCGGCGATGGAGGCAGCGTTCTCCAGTGCCACACGGGTCACCTTAGCCGGATCGATCACACCTGTTTCATACAGGTTTTCATATTGATCATTGCGTGCATTGTAACCGTAATCGCCTTTGCCTTCGCGTACCTTCTGTACGACAACAGCCCCCTCTTTTCCCGCGTTGGCGACAATTTGACGAAGAGGCTCTTCGATGGCACGCTTCACAATTTCGATACCAGTGGTCTCATCTTCGTTTTCACCTTTCAGACCGTCGATAGCATCGATGGCACGGATATATGCCACACCACCTCCGGGCACGGTCCCTTCTTCTACTGCGGCACGGGTAGCTGAAAGAGCGTCCTGTACACGGTCTTTCTTTTCTTTCATTTCCACTTCAGAAGGAGCACCTACATACAGTACTGCCACACCACCTGCCAGTTTGGCAAGACGTTCCTGAAGTTTTTCACGATCGTAGTCGGAAGTGGTCTTTTCGATCTGTGCACGAATCTGCCCGATACGGCTTTCGATCGCAGCTTTCTCCCCTACGCCGTTCACAATGGTGGTGGTGTCTTTGTCGATGGTCACTTTCTCAGCGCTACCCAGCATATCCAGAGTGGCATTCTCCAGGGTGAGGCCTTTTTCTTCCGAAATCACCACACCACCGGTGAGAATGGCGATATCCTCGAGCATCTCTTTTCTGCGGTCTCCAAAACCGGGAGCCTTCACGGCAGCAATCTTGAGTGATCCGCGCAGGCGGTTCACCACCAGCGTGGTGAGCGCTTCCGAATCGATATCCTCGGCGATGATCAACAGCGGTTTCCCGGTCTGCACCCCTTTTTCCAGGATGGGCAGCAAATCCTTAATGGCGGAGATCTTCTTATCGTGAATCAGGATAAGCGGATTTTCGAAATCCACCTCCATCGCTTCGGTGTCGGTCACAAAATAGGGAGAGATATAACCGCGGTCGAACTGCATACCTTCCACCACATCTACATAGGTGTCCGTACCTTTCGACTCCTCCACGGTGATCACACCCTCCTTGCTCACCTTCTGCATCGCTTCGGCAATCAGCTTACCAATGGTTTCATCACCGTTTGCAGAGATCTTGGCCACGTTTTCGATCTTTCTCAAATCATCACCCACCTCTACGGCTTGTTCTTTGAGGTTCTCAACCACTTTGGCAACCGCCTTGTCGATACCCCGCTTAAGGTCCATCGGATTGGCACCGGCAGTCACATTTTTCAATCCCACACCAATAATCGACTGAGCCAGCACGGTAGCGGTCGTGGTCCCATCACCGGCATCGTCATTGGTCTTTGAGGCCACCTCTTTCACCAGTTGGGCTCCCATATTCTGGAATGTGTCTTCCAGCTCCACCTCCTTGGCTACGGTCACACCATCCTTGGTGATCTGGGGAGCCCCATATTTCTTGTCAATGATCACGTTGCGACCTTTGGGTCCCAATGTCACTTTCACTGCGTCTGCCAACTCATCTACCCCCTTCTTGAGAAGGTCACGGGCATCCATATTAAATTTAATCTCTTTTGCCATATTGGTTTGTTGTTAATTGTTGTAGTTATTGTTTACAGGATCGGATCAATCTCGGTCAATCTCCTTCAATCCCTCACGACAGTACTGCCAGGATATCAGACTGACGCATGATCAGGTGTTGCACACCGTCCATCTCAATTTCAGTGCCCGCATATTTACCATACAGCACCTTGTCGCCTTCTTTCACGACCATCTCTTCATCTTTTGTGCCTTTACCTACGGCGATCACCTCGCCTCTGAGGGGTTTTTCCTTTGCGGTATCGGGGATGATGATCCCGCTGATTGTTTTCTCTTCTGCAGCGGCCGGCTTAACCAGCACTCTGTCTGCCAATGGTTTAATGTTCATACTCCTAAAATTGATGTTACTATTATACGTTTAAATGATCAACTTGACACCAGCAGAACTGCGAAATCTGTGCCAAAAATTTGTTTTGCCAGAAAGGGATCAAAAAAAACAGCTCTCCGGAAGAACCTGACAAAATGACTGACATATTTTCAGTCCGGTCTATTGCTTATTCCTCTTTCTGTTCTTTACATATTTCTCCAGCCACTGATCCTGTTCCCAAAGGAGGTGCAAAACATTTTCACGGGCTACATAGCCATGACTCTCGAGTGGAAGGATTACCAGCCTCACCGGGGCACCGAAACTCCTCAATGCCTGAAAATAGCGTTCGCTTTGCATGGTGTGTGTCCCGGAATTGTTGTCAGCCTCTCCATGTACGATCAACAGGGGGGTTTTCATCTGATGGGCATGCAGGAAGGGTGACATCGATTGGTACACCTCCGGTGCATCCCAGTAACTGCGTTCTTCACTCTGGAAACCAAAAGGTGTCAGTGTGCGGTTATAGGCACCGCTCCGGGCGATACCAGCAGCAAAGAGATCGGAATGGGTAAGCAGGTTGGCAGTCATGAAGGCACCATATGAGTGCCCCCCTACCGCTATTCTGTCGCGATCAATATACCCCAAGGCCTCTACAGCGTCGATGGCAGCTTTGGCGTTGGCCACCAGTTGATCCACAAAGCTGTCATTGGGTTCTCTCTTCCCTTCCCCCACGATGGGAAAAGCAGCATTGTCGAGCACCGCATAGCCCCGGGTTACCCAGTAGATGGGATTGCCATAGGAGAGAAACGTAAAGCTGTCCGGATTGCTGGTGTTCTGTCCCGCACTGTTCTTGTCCTTGTATTCGGTGGGGTAAGCCCAGATGATCAGGGGCAGTTTTTCCTTCTTCTCCCTATCATAACCGGCAGGCAGGTAGAGGGTTCCGGTAAGGATCACTCCGTCGGCACGATGGTAACTGATCACTTCCTTGTGCACCCCTATCATGCTTTTGAAAGGATTCTCAAAAGCCGTAAGGGGTAGCAGTTCATTTTTCCCTTTGATGTCCCGAATGTAATAGTTGGGATATTCGACGGGCGATTCCAGTCGGGTAATCACGCTCCCCGCCTTGCTATCCATGAAGGAAATAAGGGTTTCAGCCTGACCGGCAACAGTCGACTGGTAGATCCGCTTCTTCCGGAGCGTTTTCAGGTCGAGTGCGTCGATAAAGGGAAACTGTCCTTCCGGTGTGAATCCCTCCCCAAACAGGTAGGTGGTGTTGCCATCAATCTTCAAGGTATACCTCCCCAGGTCGTTTTTCTCCGTCTGAAAGGTGCCCGGGTCACTGTATGCATCCTGGTAATCGCGATCGGAAAGGATGCGCAGCTCACGGTTACCCGAGGGATCGTAAAGGTAACTCTTGCTGTTACGAGTATTCCACCAACGGTCGTGCGCCACCGCATAGCGGTCATTACCCCATACCACCCCTGCAAAACGCTGCACAGTCTTCAGCAATGAACGTGGTGTGCCGGTAAAGGGAGCCTCCAGCTCAAACAGCTCATCCCGGTATGGCACCTCCACCTCCGGATCACCCTTATCGAGTGCCTCCACCCAGGCGAGCGTTGCCGGCTTATCTCCCCGCCAGTGGATACTGCGTTTTCCCTGCCAGGTAGCCATGAATCCCACGGGCAGGTTATCGAGCAATGGCTGTCGGCCGAAGTTCGCCAGGAATTGCCCATCGGCCTTGTAAATATCTGTACGGTTGGGGAAGCTATACCAGGGTACTACATAGGAGAATGGGTGCTCCAGGGTGGTAAGCAAAAGAAAATCCCCCCCGGGAGAGAATGCTTGATCAACATACATCCCGGGCTCTTTCCAACGCTTGCTGACACCATTCAGACCCACCCGGAAAAGTTCAGAAGTGACCAGCGTTTCAAAATTGGCCTCATCGACCGGGTTCTTTAACAGGTCCTGGTAAGTTCGGTTCTGCGAAATCCCTCCATCACTTACCGAGACCACGGGTCCTTCGGGTAGCAGATGCTGTGTATCGATCAACGGCTTTCTGCCTGCAGGCAGCATCCTCACCAGCAGGCCGGAGCTATTGGGTAACCAGCTATAGGGTATGCCCACATTGGCATTGAGGGAGGCATCGGTAATTCTCCGGGCTGTGAGACGAGAGAGGTCAACCACCCAAAGCTCAACGCCCTGATCCGAGGTGTGGGTAAATGCCAGCTTTGTATCATCGGGAGAGAAAGAGAAGTAGGTCAGCCGTGCATCCGCCGGCAGTCCCTTGACCGTTCGCAGCTCTTTCTCCTCCGTTTTCTTGTAACGGATGTTGTTGTAATAGGTGATCGTACCCGATATATTGGCATCGGGATTGATGCGCAGACCAGCCAGACGCAGCTCCGGCTCATTCAGATCTGCTAGCGATTTGAAGTTATCGCGATAGTAGAAGAGCATCTGCTCCTTGCGGCTGTCCATATCCACTACAGGGGCTCTCTCTATATCCACCAACTCCATGATCTCCCCGGGTGGTTTCTGGAAGGTGATCTTCTCCTGTGATTGTACGATGGTAGTTGTCATCAGAAACAAAATGGTGTAAAGCAGGTTCCGGTCATTCATACAATTGGTTATCGCGGGTTGTATGTTCTGTGAAAGAGTGTGGCGGTGGCCTGGGCTGTGGGCATCACCACCATATCATTGACGTTCACATGGGAAGGACGGGTGACTACAAACCATATGCATTCGGCAATATCACCGGCAACCAGATTCTCAAACCCCTCATAGACCTTACCGGCACGTGACGCATCCCCGTGAAACCGGACCAGCGAGAACTCGGTTTCCACGGCCCCGGGACAGATCTGCGTTACTCTGATCCCATACGGTAGCAGATCGATACGCATCCCCCTGGTGAGGGCATCCACCGCATACTTGGTAGCACAATAAACATTCCCGTTGGGATAGACCTCCTTGCCCGCAATCGACCCGATGTTGATGATCTGTCCACTCCCACGTGCCACCATACCCGGCGTAACGGCGCGGGTAACGTAAAGCAATCCCTTCAGATTGGTGTCGATCATCCGGTTCCAGTCATCGCTTTTTCCCTCATGAAGACTACTCAAACCGGCAGCCAGACCAGCGTTATTGATGAGAATATCTATCTGTTGCCACTCCTGTGGCAATTGGCTCAGTGATTGCTTTACTGCCGTCTCATCCCTCACATCAAAACAGAGTGGCAGTACCCGAACATTTCGTTGCTCGAGTTTGTTTTTCAGGTGCAGCAGGCGTGCTTCGCGACGCCCGGTAAGGATCAGGTTGAAACCCTCTTCCGCCAGTTTGCTGGCGGTGGCTTCGCCAATACCGGCAGTGGCACCGGTTACAAGTGCTATTTTTGACATCTCGGTGAAATTTTATATGGCAATGATGGATCAAAAATAGGCAAAAAAAAAGTTCGGAAGGAGATAATCTGAAAAAAAGGCTATTTTTACACCACCAAACAGAACCCAATATGAAAGAAGAACGTTTTGTCACTGTGAAAACATTCAATTTCCCGGCAGATGCCACCATTGTCCAGACCTATATGGAGATGAGGGGGATCGAAATCTATATGAGGAATCTGGTCTCAAACAGGCTGGCCTATACCCTGGGTGATATAGAGATGCAAGTGAAGCAGAGCGATTATGAAAAAGCCATTGAGGCTCTGATAGAGGGTGGATTTGCGAAACCGGAAGATTTTCAGTAATTTCGCCCTGCAAAATGCCGTATATGATTGAACAGGCGGAAAAAGAGCGGAACAATCTGCGCTATAAATATATCCTGATCGGAGCCCTGGTTCTTCTGGGACTGATTATCTTCAGGTTTACCCGTCCCTACATGAGCGGGTTCCTGGGGGCAGCAACCCTCTATGTCATTGTCAGCGGCCAACAACGATTCCTGACACACAAACTGCGACTCCGCAAATCCCTCAGCGCACTGCTGATTGTGCTGGAGGTGTTGGTCTTCATCCTGATTCCTCTTACAGGGCTTACCTTCCTGGTGATCGACACTTTTTCCGGAATCAGTATTGATCCCCAACTGATCCTCGATGAAGTAAGTGCTTTCATTCTCTCACTGGAAGAGCGGTTGGGATTCAACCTCTTCACGCCGGAAAACCTCTCGGCTCTTCCCAAGTTCGGCACCGACCTGTTACAGGTTCTGGGAAACAGCATCTACTCTTTTGTGATCAACATTATCGTGATCCTCTTCGTCCTCTACTACATGCTCTTCAGCAATGATGAGTTTGAGAAGTCGATCCGGGAGATACTTCCCTTCAAGGAGGAGAACAAGCAGATACTGGCCGAGGAGACCCGTCTCATCATCCAGGCAAATGCCATTGGCATTCCCCTGATGGCGATTATCCAAGGTTTTTTCGCCTATATGGGTTATCTTATCTTTGGGGTGGAGAGTGCCTTGCTCTATGCCATCCTCACTGCCTTCTCCACCATCCTGCCCCTGGTGGGAACCATGATTGTCTGGATACCGATCAGCATCAGTATGCTGCTGGGAGGGGACTATGTGAACGGGATTGGACTGGCCCTCTACGGGCTCTTCATCATTGGCGGAGTGGATAATGTAGCCCGTTTTCTGCTGCAAAAGAAACTGGCAGACATCCATCCCCTGATCACCGTCTTCGGGGTACTGATCGGCATCCCGATCTTTGGATTCTGGGGGGTGATTTTCGGACCACTGCTACTCTCCCTTTTCATTCTTTTCTTCAACATGTTCCGGCACGAATACGTGAAGGGGTCGAAAGCAGAACCACGCGTTACCACAAGAGTGAAAACCAGGAGGGTTTCCATTCCCGGGTATAAGCCGGTTAAAGCGAAAAAAACAAAGATGCATGTCCCAAAGAGTGAATAACCTCAAGCTCCTCCCGCTGTCCCTGTTTTTCTTTTTGTGCACATGGAGCTGTCAATTCCGGGATAGCGCCACTAAGCAAGAACCACCCAATGTGTACCATAGCCAGGTGCTGTTGCATCATGCCAGGGGTTTTTCCATAGATCAAGCCGACGACCATACCCGTGTGACGCTCCACAATCCCTGGTCGAAGCAGGATAAACCCTATGCCGTTTACTATCTCTTCCACAAACTGCCGGAGAAGTTGCCCTCAGGAGGCATCTCCTTGCAAGTACCGCTCACCTCACTCGTGGTAAATAGCTTCTCCTATTTCGAATTTCTTTCGCTACTGGGAGAAATCGATGCCATCAGAGGAGTAAGCGATGGATTCCGGATATACAATCCCTTGATCCTGGAAAAAATCAGAAAAGGAGCAATCCGCGATATGGGTGATCCCTTTCAACCAAATCTGGAAAAGGTGATGAGTGTGCTACCGGGAGCGGTGATCAGCTCTGCCTATGCCCAGATGGACAGCTACAGTGAACGACTTACGGAAGCTGGCATCCCGGTGATCTACTCTCTCGAATGGATGGAGAAAGAACCCCTCGCCAGAGCGGAATGGATCAGGATGATGGGTGCCTTCTTCGACAAGCAAAGCATAGCCGACTCTCTGTTTGCATCCATCGAAAAGAGGTATCATGCTACCCGTGAATCGATACCCGATCTTCCGCAAAAACACCAAGTGCTCGCAGGCGACAACTTCCAGGGGACATGGTACCTGCCCGGTGGCGGGAGTTACAATGCCGCTCTCTTCCGCGATGCGGGCCTGGCTTATCGATACAGCAACCATCGGGAGAGCGGCAGCATTGGGCTGGATATTGAATCGATACTGACACAGTTTGCAGGGGCCGATTTCTGGTTCGGATGCGAGGCCGACAGTTATGCCGAGCTGGCAGAGAAAGATGCCAAGTATTTGTTGCTACAGGCAGTAAAGAAAAGACAGGTATTTAACAACCACAACCGTACTACACCGGCAGGTGGCAACGACTTTTTCGAGAGCGCGGTGGCCCATCCCGACCTAGTGCTCTCCGACCTGATCCGGGCGGTATACCCCAATTCCCTGCCAGACTATGCATACACCTACATCAAACCACTGAAGGAGGAGCCTAACCGTGAATAACAGGTCGGTCATATTCATACTGTTGTGGTTGCTGTTTGCAGCCGCTTTCGTAGCAGACATTTTCACCGGCAATGCCGCCATAGCGTTACCGGATGCCTGGCAGGCACTCCTGGGAGGCGCTGATGACCCGATCATCGTTGAGATCATCCGTAACTACCGGCTCCCGAAAGCTATCACAGCAGTCATCGCGGGGGCGGCACTCTCCCTTTCGGGTTTGTTGATGCAGACACTCTTCCGCAATCCCCTGGCAGGTCCCGATGTTTTGGGCGTGAGTGCCGGAGCCGGGTTGGGAGTCGCTCTGCTCACCATGCTAAGTGGCACGGTAGTCTACCCTTTTATCGTCCCGCTCGGCAGCATGGCCCCGGTGGTGGCGGCAGTAGCTGGCGCCGCAGGGGTTATGATACTGATAATCAGTGTTTCATCCCGGATAAAAGACTCCATTACCATCCTGGTACTGGGGATGATTTTTGGTTATGTAGCCAGCTCACTCGTGACCATCCTGCAAAGCTTTGCCGACCCGGACTCACTCAAGGTATTTGTCACCTGGACTTTTGGCAGTCTGAGCGGTGTAACCTGGGAAAAAATGCCGTTGCTGTCCTCCCTGTTCCTAATGGGAGTAATCATCAGTTTCCTGTTGGTAAAAGCACTGAATAGTCTCCTTCTGGGAGAGCAGTATGCTGCCAGTAGCGGACTGGACATCAAACGAATCCGGCTCCTGATCATCGCCATCGCCTCACTCATTACGGGAGCTGTTACAGCCTTCACCGGTCCCATTGCCTTTGTAGGAGTGGTGATCCCCCATTTTTCCAGGGCTTTTTTCGGCACGGTCAACCACAAGACCATTCTTCCGGCTACCCTTCTGCTGGGCAGTATCCTGATGCTGGTGTGTGACATTGTTTCGCAGATGCCCATCGCAAACCGGACACTTCCCATCAATGCGGTAACAGCCCTCTTTGGAGCACCCATGATTGTATGGATCGTGCTGAAACGAAAAAAGTTATAGCCAGTCACTCCATCCTCTTCGGATCACAATCGTAAAAAAAGAGTATGGCACTGTTTTTGCCCTACCAACCAATGGGGCAAATTTTCAATGCTCCGATTTTTCCACAACCGGAAAGATTCAAAAAAATAAATTCTATATTTGTACTATGTATTTCGCGATAAAGAAGGAAACAATATAATGGATAACAATTTTTCCCAACGGGTCAGAGAGATCATGGCTTACAGCCGCGAAGAAGCAGGACGGCTCCAGAACAATTACATCGGACCGGAACATCTGATGCTGGGTATCCTGCGTGACGGTGAGGGACTGGCCATCCAGGTGCTACAGGATTTCGATATTGACCTGCAGATACTGAAAGAGTATATCGATTCACAGATACGCACCATCCAGGAGCCCTACGACGGTACCAGCGAGGTAGTAATCAATAAAAATACCGAAAAAGCGTTAAAAATGAGCATATTGGAAGCCCGTCTCACCAAGAGCAAGGAGACCGGATCGGAACACATCCTGCTTGCCCTGCTCAAGGAAAAGAATACGCTGATCAACGACATCCTTGCCAAGTTTCAACTGGACTATTCCAGTGCTTTCCTCTATGTGAAAAGCATCCTCGAGAACAGGTCTGAACTGGATGAGACCAGTTCCCCCAGTGCGGGAGCGAACTTTACCGACGATGACGACGATGAGATGAACGACAAATCGTCGTTTAACCCGGCAGGAGGACAGAGTACCTCCCCGCACGGCAAAGCCAATGTCTCCGACACTCCCGTACTGGATAACTTCGGGACCGATATCACCCGCGCCGCACTTGAGAACAGGCTCGACCCGGTGGTGGGACGAGAGAAGGAGATCGAACGGATTGCACAGATCCTCAGTCGCCGGAAAAAAAACAATCCGGTACTGATCGGCGATCCCGGTGTGGGCAAGTCGGCCATCGTAGACGGACTGGCGCTGCGCATCACCCAGAAAAAGGTGTCGCGGGCACTCTTCGACAAGCGGGTGATCGCCCTCGACATGGCATCTATTGTAGCGGGTACCAAGTACCGCGGTCAGTTCGAAGAACGCATCAAGGCGATCCTGAATGAACTCTCAAAGAACCCCAACATCATCCTTTTCATCGACGAGATCCACACCATCGTGGGTGCAGGAGGTGCCGCCGGCTCACTCGATGCGGCCAATATGCTGAAGCCCGCCCTCGCAAGGGGTGAGATACAATGTATCGGTGCCACCACGCTCGATGAATACCGCAAGAACATTGAAAAGGACGGTGCACTGGAACGTCGCTTCCAAAAGGTGATCGTCGACCCCACCACCCCGGAGGAGACCCTGCAGATCCTGCGCAACATCAAGGAGCGGTATGAGGAACACCACAACGTCCGCTATACCGACGAAGCACTGCAGGCCTGCGTAAAGCTCACCGATCGCTATGTGTCGGACCGCACCTTTCCCGATAAGGCGATCGACGCGCTGGATGAGGCGGGAGCCAGGGTTCACATCTCCAACATCGTAATTCCGGAGACCATCGAGCACCTGGAGTCGGAGCTGAAGGAGGTGGAACAGCAGAAGAGCGACGCCGTAAAGGCGCAGAAATATGAATTGGCGGCGAGCTACCGAGACAAACAGAGGCAACTGCTACTGGCACTCGAAGCAGAGGAGGAACGGTGGCAGAAAGAGATCAAGGAGAAACCGGAGTTGGTGGATGAGGAGAAGATCGCCGAAGTGGTAGCAATGATTTCCGGTGTACCGGTGCAGCGTATTGCCCAGGCTGAGGGACAACGGTTACTGGAGATGCGGGAAGAATTGAAAGAGAGAGTTATCGGGCAGGATGAAGCGGTAGACAAAATCGTGAAGGCGATTCAGCGCAACCGTGTGGGACTGAAAGATCCCAATAAGCCGATCGGTACCTTCATGTTTCTCGGACCTACCGGTGTGGGGAAGACACACCTGGCCAAAAAGCTGGCCGAATTCCTGTTTGACTCCACTGAAAACCTGATCCGGGTTGACATGAGTGAGTATATGGAGAAGTTCAACGTCTCCCGGCTGGTGGGAGCTCCTCCCGGGTATGTGGGCTACGAAGAGGGAGGACAGCTCACCGAGAAGGTACGTCGTCGTCCCTACTCGGTGGTGCTGCTCGATGAGATAGAAAAAGCACATCCGGATGTGTTCAACATTCTCCTGCAAATCCTCGATGAGGGTCATGTGACCGACAGCCTCGGCAGAAAGATCGATTTCAAGAACACCATCCTGATCATGACATCCAACATCGGCACACGGCAGCTGAAGGACTTCGGCAGGGGCATCGGCTTCCACACCGGCAACAACCTGTCGGATGTAGAGTATTCACGCAGCGTCATCCAGAAGGCCCTCAACAAGGCATTCGCACCTGAGTTCCTGAACAGGGTAGACGATATTGTGATGTTCGACCAGCTGAGCCGTGAATCGATCTACAAGATTATCGACCTGGAACTGAAGGGTCTCTACAAAAGGATTGGCGACCTGGGCTACAAGGTGGAACTTACCGAAGCTGCGAAGGAATTTATAGCCAATAAGGGCTATGATGTGCAGTTCGGCGCCCGTCCGCTCAAAAGAGCCATACAGAAATATCTCGAAGATGAGATGGCTGAGCAGATCCTCCGCACCGGCCTGAAAGAGGGTGACACCATCCGTGTCGACTTCGACATTGAGCAGCAGCAGATTACCATGAATGCTACAGAAAAAAATGATTGAACAAAAGATGAAAGTGGAGGTATGGACCGACATCATGTGTCCATACTGTTACATAGGTAAGATACATTATGAGAAAGCACTCCAACAGTTTGAACACGCCGATGAGGTGGAGCTGGAATGGAAAGCCTTTCAGCTTAACCCCGAACTACCGGATAACGGAAAAGGATATCCGGTAACCCAATATCTGACAGAGACTGCCGGTTTACCGCAGGAAAAGGTGGATCAGATGTTCGCCGGTATCAAACAACTGGCAGATGCTGCCGGTGTAGGGTTCAACCTCCCCAACGCAATTGCTGCAAACACCCGTGATGCACACCGGCTGATCAAGCTGGCTGCAACAATAGGGGCTGACTCCGATGTATTGCGACGCCTCTCAAAGGCTTACTTTGAAGAGGCAGAGGATTACAGTAACCAGGAGCTGCTTGTTGCCATAGGAAAGGAGGCTGGTCTGGAGGAGGGGGGGATCCGCTCAATGCTCGATGGTGATGATTTTCTGTACGAGATCAAACAGGATATCCAAGAGATGGCCAACCTGGGGTTTGACACCGTACCTACCTTCCTGATGGACAGGCGTCAAGCCATTATCGGATCAGAACCGGCAGAGCTTTTCCTCAAGGTGCTCCGAAAAGCATACAGCCATTGGAAAAACCGTACTGAAGTGGCAGAAGAGATCAAGATGTCGAGAGGGAAATCCTGCGCCCCCGACGGGATATGCGAAATATAAACAATAACGGTATGGAATTTCTACGGATCGAGCCGGGTGAGCATGAGAGGTGGCTGCCCGTATGGAGACTCTACGAGGAGAGTTTCCCGGTGGCGGAACGACGGAAGATGGAGGATCACCTGCTGGCATGCACCGATGAGCGCTTCTTCCCACTTTCGGCATGGGAAGGGGCCACCCTGGCAGGGGTGATTTTTTTCTGGGAGTGGGACGATTACCGCTACCTGGAGCACCTGGCAGTGGCACCACAACTCCGAGGACAGGGCTATGGCTCTGAGATGCTCCGTTATCTGCGTGACTCAGCACACACCATCATGCTGGAAATTGATCCGTTGGTCAATGAACTGTCGGTACGCAGGCTTCAGTTTTACGAAAGGGCAGGCTTCACCCTCACCCCCTACCGCTTCCTGCATCTTCCCTACCGCCTTGAAGCACAACCACAGGAGCTGTTGATCCTGAGTTATCCGGAGATGATCACCAAAGCAGCCCACAATGATTTCCTCCGTTTTGTGAATGAGGAGGTGATCCGCTATTGTGAGCAACCGGCAGCTGAATAGCTTCCACATTATTGGGGGTATCAGTGATTGAGCACAGAGGAGATCACCCGCAACAGTTGTGTTAGCATCAGCTCCTCTCGCCGGGATCTTGGGTGTATCGGATAAACGATCACCTCAATGTTTCCCTCGTCTTCCATCCTGAGAAAACCACCCACACCCCAGGACATCATCCTTGCGTCTGTCCTAAATTTCAACACCCTGTTTTTGCGATCTGAATAGGAGATGATCCATTGACGGTCTACACGCTGCAAAACCTCATCAAACGGGTTGTCCGTTCTCGCCCGGAAAGTGAAGCGGGCTTTCTTCTGCCCCGTGAAGTCGGGTGGATCAAGCTGCTCCGCTTCCATGTAATCGAGTCGCCGAAAGTAGTAGGCCGTGATCGATGCAGGGGGGAGAATCCCCGCCAGAAAAAAAACGAGTGCCGCCTGCCAAAGTTCAATATGCACCCTCCAAAAAAGATAGACAACCCCTATCACGGCAAGATAAAAGAGCAGAAAAACAGAAACCCAGAAAAGAAATAATCGTAGTGTAAATCGCATATCGCTATCTCCGGTATATAAGTAATCGAAACAATTCTTCTTCAGACGCAGATGCACATACCAAAATGCCGCTATGCTGCTTAGCGAAACTGTGGCAATACCAGTTGCTCCGTGATGCGGATATCCCGGTACCCCATCTCTCTCAAGAGAGAATGAATGGCTATTCTGGCCTGCCGGGCCGACTCCTCAAGGATGCCCTGCTTAAGGGCATCATCCACCATCACCTGCTTCTCACGGATCAGCGCCTCATTGTAATCGGCGATCCTGATGGGATTGAAGGCATTGTCACTTTCGTTATACACCTCAATGGAATTTTCATCAATCACCGTTTCAAGTATGCGTGGCTTGGGGATTGTCACCAGGATGGTGGTATCATTCTGAGGCACTGCGGTGACCTGTTCAAAATCGACGCCTGCCTTGATGTACCCATGATACTTCAACAGAAAATACTTGTCAGTGAGCGGAACATTGACATTCAGTATTTTCTTGTAGTCCTTATAGCTGATCACCCCCGTATAATTGTGCTTGACCAATGCCAACTCCTGCAGATAGGTGATTCTGCTCATCACCGATGAACTGTCATACCCCCTCTCACCCTCACGTTTGACATTGTTCATCCATAGGAGAAAAGACAGTATCAGCGTAGTAAGGAGGAAAAAAAGAGTTGAAACCGACATCTTTCTCACAGGACTTCCCACAACCACCTCATCGTTTTTTTATTGACTCCACTCACAAATATAGCAATTATGTGGGAAGTTTGGTTATATTTGCAACGAAATTATCCTGGAAATAAAATTGTTTATTCCACTCAGGTAGACACAGGCATGAATTTCCCCGGTAGAATGTATGCCCGTGGGGATGGAAGCTTCTGTTTCTCTCATATAACCATGTTCAAAATGAAAAAATTATCCATTTTATTCAGTATTGCTATTTCTGCTCTTTTTTTATTA
>JADLKK010000034.1 GCA_016839025.1 Proteiniphilum sp. | reverse complement strand
ATGGTGCTGATCCTCTGCTTCGACGTGGTAGGGTCTATCCCCTTTGCCAACCTGCGCTTCAAGAAGAGACCCATCCGCTTTGCAGCCATCAAGCTGGTCAACGTGGGACTGACCATCCTGATCAACCTTTTTTTCTTCCTGGCTTGTCCCCTCCTGCAGGAACGGTTCCCCGATGCTTTCGCATGGTTCGACCTGAGCCGGGGCGTCGACTACATCCTGATCGCCAACCTCATCTCCTCGGTGGTGCAGTTGCTGATGGTCTCACCGGAACTGAAGGTTCGTTTCACATTCGATAAGGCGCTGCTGAAGAGGATGCTGCGCTACTCCTTCCCGATACTGGTTCTGGGAATCGCCGGCATCCTCAACCAGACGGTGGACAAGATTCTCTTTCCCTGGTTCTATCCCGACAAGGCGAATGCTTTCCATGAGCTGGGCATCTACGGGCAGAACTTCAAGATCGCCATCATCATGGTGATGTTCACCCAGGCATTCCGCTACGCTTTTGAACCCTTTATCTTTGCCCGTAACCGCGAGGCAGCCGACGACCGCCAGTCGTTCAGCGATGCCACCCGCTATTTTATTCTCTTCGGGCTGCTGATTTTCCTTTTGACTATCGGTTACCTCGATATCATCAAATTCCTGATCCCGCTGCAGTATCATGAGGGACTGAAGGTGGTGCCGATCGTACTGCTGGGTGAACTCTTCTTTGGTATCTATTTCAACCTGTCACTCTGGTACAAGCTAACCGACCAGACCCGCTGGGGCGCCTACATGTCGATCTTTGGCCTTCTGATCACACTGCTCATCAACATCCTGTTCATCCCGCGCTTCGGCTACATGGCTTGCGCCTGGGCATCGTTCATTGCCAACCTGGCCATGATGCTGATCTCCTATGGTCTGGGACAGAGGCATTATCCCATCCCTTATAACACCCGTTCAGCCGCCATCTTCTTCCTGCTCTCGCTGATACTCTATGCAGGCATCCGGGTGAGCCAGATACAGCTGGAGAGCCTCCCGCTGCGGCTGGCTGTCAGCACCCTGCTGGTAGGTCTCTATCTCATTGTAATGGTGAAGAGAGAGCTGCCGCTGAAGCAATGGCCCTTCATCGGGAAATATTTTGCATAATTATCAATGAATCACTAACAATCAATAATCACAAAGCTTACAGCTTATAGCTGATAGCTAACAGCTAACAAAAACCTATGAAAAAACTTTTTCTGTCACTCACAATACTGTCTGTGGCATTCATGGCGAGAGCCGATGAAGGAATGTGGCTCCTGAAGGAGCTTAACAGAGAGACAATAGCCCGTATGCAGGAGCTGGGATTCACTTTTCCGGCTGACCAGCTGTACAGTGAACAACACGCCTCGCTAAAAGATGCCGTGGTGATCTTCGGTGGAGGATGTACTGGCGTGGCGGTATCGGAGGAGGGGTTGGTCTTCACCAACCACCATTGCGGCTACGGAGCTATCCAGAAGCTGAGTGCAGTGGAGCATGACTATTTGCGTGATGGCTTCGCGGCTGCAAACAAAAGCGATGAGCTTTATGCTGACGGCCTTACCGTCTCCTTTCTTCGGTCGATGGAGGATGTAACGGAACGCATCGCGCCCCATCTTCCGTCGGTGCTGAACGAAATACAGCGTGAGCTGACTGTCGATTCCATCTCCAACGAGCTGATCCGTGAATATGAGAATGATCCCTTCACTCGTGCGCGGGTAGTGCCTTTTTTTGCCCGTAACAAGTATTATGTGGTACTGTACGATGTGTTCCGTGATGTACGCATGGTGGTGGCTCCCCCCTCTTCGGTGGGCAAGTTTGGCGGTGATACCGATAACTGGATGTGGCCCCGTCATACGGGTGACTTTTCGGTGTTCCGTGTGTATGCCGACAGAGATAACCGTCCAGCCGATTACAGTAGCGACAACCAGCCCTATCGTCCCAGATATGTGGTACCGGTATCATTGGCCGGAGTGGGTGAGGGCGATTACGCGATGACCGTGGGGTATCCGGGTAGCACACAGCGTTACCTCTCCTCCTGGGGAATTCGGCAACGCATGGAGTCGGAGAACGAACCACGCATCGAAGTGCGGGGAGTCAAGCAGGCGATCTGGTGGGATGCCATGACCCAGAATGATACCATTCGCATCCAATATGCCAGCAAGTATGCTGGCAGCTCCAACTACTGGAAAAACTCGATGGGGATGAATGAGGCACTGGCCCGTCTGGGTGTACTGCCCGAGAAAGAAGCTTTGGAAATGAGACTGGCTGAGTGGATCAGCAACAATCCGGCAGAGGGTCAAAAGTACGACAGTACGCTGATCACGCTGAAAGATGCTTATACCTCTTCCAATGAGCTGGCACGCTACACTACTTATTTCCTGGAGACCTTTAACAACGGCATTGAGCTGATCCGCTTTGCCAATACCATCCTTCGTTTCGACAGCGACGGAACGGAGGAGGAGAAACAGGCTTTTATCAATGATCGCCTGATTGAATCCTATAAGAACTATGAACCGACGTTGGACAAGAAGGTATTGCCGGTTCTGATGAAGCTATACGCCGAACGTGTTCCGGTGATGTATCATCCCGACATTTACCAGAAAATCGACTCTCTTTTCGGGGGGGATTACGAGTTGTATGCCGACTGGTTGTTCGCCAATTCGCAATTTACTTCACTTGAGAAACTGTTGGAACTGCTGAAAAGTGCCGATACACAGGAGCTGACGAAGGATCCGGCTATGGAACTGTCTCTTTCCACCACCGATATGGGCTATGAGCTTTCGGGACAGATGATGCCTTATTATGAGCAGATGCTTCAGGGTGAGCGTGAGTTTATGGCGGCACTGATGGAGATGGAGCGCGGTCGTACTTTCTATCCGGATGCCAATTTTACCCAGCGGATGAGTTTTGGCAGCGTGAAGGGCTACTGGCCACGTGATGCGGTATGGTACGACTATTATACCACGGCACAGGGAATCCTTGAAAAACAGAAACCGGGCGACCCCGAGTTCAACGTACAGAAGGAAATCCTCGATGGGATCCGCACCGGTGACTTCGGCCCCTATGTAGATCAGGAGGGTGTCATGCGCATCAATTTTCTCTCCACCAACGATATTACCGGAGGGAATTCAGGTAGCCCGGTGCTGAACGGCAACGCCGAACTGATCGGACTTGCTTTCGACGGCAACTGGGAATCGCTCAGTGGAGACATTCTCTTTGAGACCGACATGCAGCGTATGATCAGCGTGGATATCCGCTATGTTCTGTTTGTTATCGACAAGGTGATGAGTGCCCCCCACATTGTAGAAGAGCTGCTGATTGCCGAATAGAGCCTTGCAAAGATTGGGTGGCAGCTACCCCATAACAAATGAATCCCTCATTATCAGCATCTTGCCGGTGAGGGGTTCCTCGCTGTTGCAGGGAGCGAGTCAGAAACCCATCTTCTCCCTGTCGAATTTCTCGTAGCGGGGTGGTGAGGGCTTGTAGCTCTCATCATCCCACAGATTGCTGGTGATCATCAGGTCGGCACTGTACCGATTGCAGGCGATGGGGACATTGTGTACCCGACACTGCCGGAGCAGCATCATGATGTCCGCCTCATGTGGTTGCGCATTGAGGTCGTCGATCAGGAATACTGCCAGGTCAATCTCCTTGCGTACCACCATGGCGGCGATTTCCGCATCGCCACCCATGGGACCGGAGTTCATGATGGTGAAGTCGGGATTCACTCCTTCATTGTTGAGGGCGTCACGTACCAGGCTGCCGGTGGTACCGGTGCAGACCAGGTGATGTCCCGACAAAAAGTCGGAATTGTAGATCACCCACTCCACCATGTCGGCTTTTCGGTGATCATGCGCTACAAGCGCTATCGTCAATTTTCTTTTCATATTTGTAATTGTAGCAGAATGATAAGCATGGAACAATGAACCTCGAACCTGCTAGCCTGTAAACTTATATCCCCAGTTCCTGTCGGATGGCATTGATCTTGCCGTTCGCCTCCTCTTCTGCCTGAACGAGTTCTTCTCGGGTTCTGGCAGATCCTTTTACTTCAATATAGAATTTGATTTTGGGTTCCGTACCGGAAGGCCGGATCGATAACTTGCTACCATCTTCGGTGAAATATTGCAGCACATTGGAAGTGGTGGGCATCTCCAGGGCTACCCGTTCGTTCCGCATGAAATCGGTGGCCTCCAGCCGTGCAAAATCCTTGATCAGGGTTATCGGTGAGCCGCCCAATGTCTCCATGGGATTGTTGCGGAATCTCTTCATCATCGCCTCGATCTCATCGGCCCCCTCTTTTCCCTTGCGTACCAGTGAGATACCTACCTCTTTTGAGTAGCCATACTCAAGGTAAATATCCTCTAGCAACTGGTACATGCTCCTGCCCTTCTCCTTTGCCCATGCGGCGATCTCGCCGAATAGCGTGCAGGCAGATACCGAGTCCTTGTCGCGAACAAAATCGCCCGCCAGAAAGCCGTAGCTTTCCTCACCCCCACCGATGTATTTCTTCACCCCTTCATTTTTGCGGATGATGTCGGCAATCCATTTGAATCCGGTGTAACAGTCGAATAGTTCGATCCCCTTTTTCTCAGCGATCTCTTTCACCAGCTCGGTGGTGACAATGGTTTTCACCACATACTCTTTTCCGGTAAGGAGACCCAGCTCCTTCCGTCGCGTCATGATGTAGTAAAGATAGATCAACATGGTCTGGTTACCGTTCACCAGGATGAAGTGGCCGTCGTTGTCGCGAATCGCTGTTCCGATGCGGTCACCATCCGGGTCGGTGGCCATCACCAGCTCAGCATCTGTTTCAATCGCCTTTTTGATCGCCAGGTCGAGGGCTGCCGGCTCTTCCGGGTTGGGGGAGACTACTGTGGGAAAGTCGCCGCTGATCACATCCTGTTCCGGAACCCGGATGATGTTGGTGAAGCCTACTGCTTTCAGTGCATCGGGTACCAGCGTGCTGCTGGCACCATGGATGGGGGTGTAGACCATTTTGATGTCGTGATGACGGGCAATCGCTTCGGGAGAGAGTACCAGCTTCTTCACCTCATCAATGAATGCCCTGTCCATGTCCCTGCCGATGATTTCGATCAGGTTACCGTTCCCTTCAAAGCGTATCTCATCGACCGATGAGATGCGATTCACCTCGGCTATGATGTTCTTGTCGTGTGGAGCCAGTACCTGGGCTCCGTCGTTCCAGTATGCCTTGTAGCCGTTGTATTCCTTTGGATTGTGCGATGCGGTGATCATGATCCCACTCTGACAACCCAGCTTGCGAATGGCGTAAGAGACCTCGGGAGTGGGTCGCAGATCCTCAAAGAGGTATACCTTGATGCCGTTGGCACTGAAGATGCCGGCAGCGATCTCTGCGAAGCGTCGGCTGTTGTTCCGGCAGTCGTGGCCGATCACTACCCTGATCTCTTCCAGTCCGCCAAATTCTTTTCGCAGATAGTTGGAGAGACCCTGTGTGGCAGCACCTACCGTATATTTGTTCATCCGGTTGCTGCCGGCACCCATAATGCCGCGCAAGCCACCTGTTCCAAATTCCAGATCCTTATAGAAGGCGTCGATCAATGCTCTCTTGTCCCCGCTGGCAAGCAGGTGTTCCACCTCTGCCTTTGTTTCTGCATCATAATTTCCATTCAGCCACGACATCGCTTTGTCGGTGACCTGTGCCAGTAATATTGCTTCTTCCATATCCTTATTGTATGTTATGTGTCGATATCTTGTGATAAGCTGTAAGTTATAAGCTATAAGCTATTAGCTTTTTTCCCGGCTCCTGTTTCATAGTTCAAAGTTCATAGTTCACAAACTACTGACCTGTTAACTTTAAACCACAAACCACAAACCACAAACCACAAACCAGGAACTATAAACAATTTCTTATTTCTCAACCGGTTGTACCTTGTACTTGTCTCCCGTTTGGTCGACGATCTTTCTGTAATACTCGTTTGAGTAACCGGGACGGGAGGGGAATGCGGGCTGGCCATGTTCGTTTCGCTTAAACTGTCCATTTTCCTCTTTTTTGATTACTCCGTCGATGTATTTCACCATCAGGTACTCTCCCAGTTTTTTCCATTCTGCCACACCCTCTCTGACCAGCTTGTTGGAGTATTGGGTGAGGTAATGAATCGCTTCGGGTTGAGATTTTGCATAAAGTGCCAGCACTTGCTGCTCCACCGCCGGTTGTGCAGTTCTGAATTGCTCTTCCAGGCGGGCCTGTACCTTTTTCATGTCGATGCTCATGTCACTGTAACGGGTGTAGACCATATTGGAAACCCAGTTGTGGATCCAGAAGGCAGAGGTCCAGGAGAAATTGAGCAGGTCTCCGTTGCCCGGTGCCATTTCGTGTGGCACTTCGGTGTGGCCGCAATAGATGGGATAGTAGACTGTCTGTGCAGCATCGTCGACACCAAACCAGAGAATCCCCCCAATCGCATTGGGCAACCATGAACGCATCTGGGCCACGAATGAGAAGCCGGTCTGTTGCGTGGCGATGGGCCGTTCGTTGCAGTACTCCACCGAATCTACCTCAAAGGTGAGGGGGGACCAGCGATAGGGTGAGTGGAAGGGACCGGCACCCACGTCGAATCGCCAGTCCAGCTCAGTACCTTCATAGTGGTCACGCATCATCTCATGGATATCCTGTGCACTGAGCTTTCTGTCAGGTTGGATGTACAGTGGCATGGGATCGGTGCTTCTGCCCTGGGCATAGGAGATATATTGTCCCATCTCACTGTTCACCTTGTTGAAGAACGACCAGACACGGGCTTCACAAAAACGGAGCGCACCAAAATCGATCGGTGCGTATGCCTGTGCGAAGCTGAAATCGGCATCCTTGCCCGAAAAATAACCCTTCTCCCGTGCAAACGAGATCACATCGGAAGAGTAGAGACAGTTCTCAGGGTCGTTGAGCCGGAACTGCTGGATGCGCGCCTGGTTGGCGTGTGCCGAGACACAGTCGTCCGGAATCCGCACGGCAACCCATACAGCTCCCTTGTTGCCAGCTCCCTTGCCAATCATCTCCATCACCCATACCTCGTTGGGATCAGCAATGGAGAAGGATTCACCCGAACTGTAATAACCATGCTCTGTCACCAGTTCTGTCATGACACGGATCGCCTCACGGGCATTTCTGGCACGCTGAAGCGTAATGTATATCAGGCTGCCGTAGTCCATGATCCCGGTGGAATCGATCAGTTCACTGCGGCCTCCGAACGTAGTCTCACCAATGGCTAACTGGTGTTCGTTCATGTTGCCCACCACGTTGTATGTTTGCAATACCTGTGGTATCTTACCCAGGTACTTACCGGTATCCCACTCGTAGACATCCAACTGCTCTCCAGGGCGGTATTGTTGCGCGGGCCAATGGTATAATTCGCCATAGAGACCATAGGAGTCAGCAGCATACGAAATAAGCGTTGAGCCGTCGACAGATGCTTTCTTTCCCACCAACAGGTTGGTACAGGGTGAAGCAACAAAAGCACAACATCCCACCAGAAGAGTGGTTAAAAACAGTTTTCTCATACGTCAGAGTGTGAACAATTATTAAAACAAAACAACACAGCGTAAAGGTACTTTTTTTTGTTCAATCTGTAAACAGGGAAGCTTATTAATTTTCGCTTATTTCCGTGAAATGGTTCGCATGAATGGAAAATATGTGTTACATTTGTCTGGTATAATAACGCCATCTTAGGGACGACTGAAATGAAACAGATCGCGAATATGCTGGGCACAAGACGCTATTTTGGTCTTACAGCTTACCAGATTGCACTGCTTGCAGTACTGGTTGTCGTGTTGTTTTTTTTGAGCGACAGCAGCGTGACCAAGCGGATTCGCTACGAATCACAGATCAGGGATCTGGAATCACAGATAGAATATTATCGCCAGCAAACGGAGTCAGACAGGGAGAAGTTACACGAACTCCAGTCAAATGATGATGATCTGGAAAAGTTTGCCCGTGAGAACTATCTCATGAAAAAAGAGAATGAGGATATTTTTATCATACAGGAATAGATTCATTTTCTTGTTTTTTTGTAACAGAGCGGTTTTTTCGGAAAATCAAAAGTTCTGCTACCTTCACCTTAGAAATGCGGCTATCTGCCTGTAAGCATTCAAAGGTAACCATACTAATTGAAACGTATGACGCGCCACAACAATGATATTTTGCTACGCATCTCCGCACTGCTGATTTTGGTATCTGCTGCTTTCTATCTGGTGGTACCCTCTGTGGCACCCTGGATCATGGCCTTTTCGGTAGCCCTTTTTTCGCTACGCACGCTTGCTACACCCTATCAGGGAAAAAGTATCCGTGGTAAGAGACTGTTTCATTTTCAGGTTTTCTCCTCGGTTCTGATGATCGTGGCAACCTATCTGATGTTCAGGAGGCGCAACGAATGGGCGCTGGTAATGTTATGCGGAGCGGTTTTCATGTTGTATGCAGCAGTGATGATACCCCGGGAGTTGGAGAGAGAAACAAAAAAAGAGAATGATAAAGAATGATCTTAAACAGATCACGGGATCTGTTTCGTTCGTTTTGTAGAGATGTGATGAAAAAGAACTTTCTTGTAGTTGATGACAACCTGACGGTCTGTTTGATGTTGAAGTCCTGGCTGATCAAAAAAGGATACAATGCCGAAACCGCCACTGACGTCTATCAAGCAAAGCAATTGGTACGGGAGCAACCGTTCGATATGATTCTGGCGGATATCAAGATGCCCGAAATTGACGGATTTACCTTTTTGTCGTGGGTAAAGAAATATGACTCTGATATCCTGGTGATCATGATGACTGGTTTTGCCGATATTGAGTCGGCTGTGATCGCCATGAAGTCAGGTGCAGCCGATTATATCGCTAAACCGATTGAGCCGGGACAACTTTTCCATAAGATCGACGAAGCCTTCCTGACTCATCTGAACAGGAAATGCAAAGAGGTCAAGTGCAACCAGATGATCAAGCCACCCGGAGAAGTCTATGCCAGGGTGATGGATATACTGGACAGGGTAATTGAGCAAAAATCACATCTGACCATCATCGGGAATCGAGGTACCGGAAAGTCTTCCACTGTCAGGTATCTGCATGACAAGGGATATCATCTGAGCAAGCCACTGGTTACCATTGACCTGGAACAGTATGATCGTGAATGGGAGATGAGTCGCCAGCATCCGGACGGAATCAGTGATACCTCGTTGCTGAAAGAGCGATTCAAGGACGCTCAGGGCGGAATTCTTCACGTGCGCAATGCCGAGCTGCTGGACCTGAATCTGCAGGATGAGTTGCTGGGTATTTTGACTCGTCAGAATAAGGACGAAGGTTTTGTACAGGTGGTGATCAGCACGGTGAAGGAGAAGGAGGAACTGCAGCGGGTGATGATTCCAAAACTCTATACCCTCATGGAGAAGAACTGCGTGGAACTGCCTGTACTGAAAGGAGAGAAGGAGGTGATCGCTGCTTTTACTGCTCATTTTCTGAAATTTTCCAACTACATCCTGAACAAGGAGATAAAGGGAATTGAACCGGAGTTGATGAAACGGTTCTATGATTATGCCTGGCCAGGGAACATTCAGGAGTTGAAGAACATGATCCTGAAGGCGGTGTTGTTATCCGAAGAATCCCCCGTGTCTCTTTCAATCCTGCCGGAGCTTTTTGGCAAAAGTGAGACCCCAAAAGAGCAGAAGCTTCAGCCCGTCAATGCGATACACAAATTGCGGAAAGAGAATTATGAAAAGGAGAAAATACTGGAAGCACTTCAGCTTGCCAAAGGGAACAAAACCATGGCTGCCTCAATACTCAACATCGACAGGAAAACGCTTTACAACAAGATGAAACTGTACAATGTATCCACATAAACCGTGCCTTGAAGCACTCTCTCGCCATGAAAAGAAAAGGGGGTTCTAAAATTGAAACGAAGGTGATCGCCGGCTATATGCTGATTGTGGTGATCATGGCTGCCGGACTCTATCTTATCTACCGTAACCTGGTAGAATTTTCCGACAACAGACTCAAAAATGAGGAGCACCGGGAGCTATTGTTAGTGGGGAACACTCTTTCCCGGCTCTATGAGATAGAGAGTGATCAGAATCTCTTTACGGCAGAGAATGCGCGTGTTTATTTCCGGAAATATGACTCCATTGTTCCGGAAATCACGCGCTGTCTCGACTCCCTGAAACATATGACGGAAGACCCGTTGCGCATCAGCAGACTGGATAGTATCCGGTTGTTGATCGACCTGAAACGGGATAACCTCGAACAGGTTGCGACACTCCTCGATTCGATGCGCTCCGCACCGGAAGTAATAAGCATGCGGGAAAGTACCTATGTGCCCCGATCCTTGAACAGTGAGATCACCGAGTATCTCACACGGAAAAACCTGAATCCCTCTGTTGTCCAGAAAAGTGATACCAGTGTGGTGAAGGGTCAACGAAAAGGTTTTCTGGACAGGGTTCGTAATGTGTTTGTTGCATCTGAGGATTCTACGCTGGTGATTGAAAACAGGTCGGTGCTATCCGACAACCAGTTCCGTGTGATGGTTGACACACTGATCAATATGGTGCGTACCTCTGAAAAGCTAAACTTGCAACGGCAGAGACAGTTTGAGCTGGCTTTCCTTCGTCAGCTGGAGGTGATGAGTCACACCAACCGCATGCTTACAGCACGGATCGATGAGCTGTTGAAAAGTGTGGAACAGGAGGAACTGGCCAAAACGCTTTATTTGGTAATGGCACGTGAAAAGGCGTTGAGCGGATCACAACAGACGCTCTTCATCGTCTCTACACTGGCAATACTGATTGCACTGATATTTGTATCTCTCTTTCTGATGGATCTCAACAAAAGCCGGCGTTACCGCATGGAGCTGGAACAGTCACACAAACGGATTTCCGATCTGCTTTCCGCCCGTGAAAGACTGATGCTCACCATCTCCCACGATATCAAGGCACCGATGAGCTCAATACTTGGTTATATTGAATTGATGGAGCAGGAGGATGCTCCTGGCAAGAGGGAACATTTTCTCAATCAGATGAAACATTCGGGTGATCATATCCTGCGACTGGTTTCTACGCTATTGGATTATCATCGGATTGAGTCGGGTAACTGGCAATTGAAGGAAACCCGGTTCGATCTGCATATGCTTACGGAAGAAACAGCACAAAGCTTTCGTCCGCTGGCTTTACAGAAGGAGCTGGATTACAGCCTGGAAAACAGAATCTCCGAGGATAGCATTCGTTTAGGGGATCCATATGTGATCAGGCAGATCATGAGCAATCTCCTCTCCAATGCAATCAAATACACACAAGAGGGGCAGATATTGGTGAAGATGCAGGAGGAGATCAGGGAGTATTCCGACTGGTTCATTTTTAGCGTATCCGATACCGGAGAAGGAATGGATGAGGAGGAGCAACAGTTGGTCTTTCAGGAGTTTCAACGTTTGTACAAGCCGGGAAAAGAGGTTGAACCTGTTGAAGGGAGTGGTCTGGGACTTGCCATCACCAAGGGACTCGTTGGGGTGCTGGGTGGAAAGATAGATCTGTTGTCTGAAAAAGGGAAGGGTTCCACTTTCGTGGTTGAAATACCCCTGAAGACCCCTGACGCATTGGATGAAACAGAAGCCGGCGAACAGGCTGCAACTTTCTCCCGGAAAAGAATGGTACTGGTGATTGACGATGATATCGTGCAGTTAATGATGACATCCGAAATGCTGCAACGGATTGGGGTGGATTGTGTCACCGGGAGCGATCCGGAAAAACTATTGTCACTCTTGAGACTTCACTCCTTCGACCTGATCCTTCTCGATATCCAGATGCCTCATACCAACGGGTTGGTGTTTGCAGAAAAGATAAGGAGCTCCCTTCCGGAGAACAATGTTCCACTGATTGCACTTACTGCACGGTCGGATATTTCAGCCGACGATCTCCGCGAGGCCGGATTTGCCGGTTATCTGGCAAAACCGTTCACTATGCATGAGTTGCGTGAAATGCTTCGAAAGCATCTGCCTGATCTGCCTGTTTCAACAGACACCCCGTCCGTTACCATGGTAAAAGGAGTTGCCGCACTGATTGAATTCGTAAAAGAGGATCCGGTTGTCTCGAAAGCCATTCTGCAATCGTTCATCGAAGAGACAAGCGATCAGATCCACCGTATGAGGGTGATGCTACAAGAGAACGATATGCATGGGACTGCCGCACTCTCGCACAAGATACTTCCACTCTTTCGAATGATGGATAACAGGGCGGCTGTTTCTCTGCTGAGACGGCTGGAGAAGGAGAAGCATCTCTCCGAAAAGGAGAGGGGGGAGCTGATGGAGTTGCTCGTGGGGAGTGTTGCCGAAGCTGCTGATCTGGTGGGACAGTTATCAGGCAGCTCATCATGAAACAGCCGACGATCATTGAATCCTACAGGAGATACCTCTTGCTGGAAAAGGGTCTATCGCCCCATTCAATTGACGCCTACATGGGGGATCTGCAGAAGCTCTCCTCTTTTGCGCAAGAGCAGCAACTCAGTTTCACCACCCTTCAGCGGCATCACTTGGAAATGTTTCTCGCAGAACTGCATGATAGCGGAATATCACCCCGTTCTGTGGCACGCATCATCTCGGCATTGAAGTCCTTCTTTCGTTTTCTACTGATGGATCATTACCGGGAGGATAACCCCGCCGAGCTGATGGAGACACCCAGAATCGGCCTGAAACTACCTGTTGTACTCACCCTGGAGGAGATTGACCGTCTCCTGGGTGTCATTGATCTCTCTACGGTGGAAGGTACCCGCAATTATGCCATTATTGAAACACTTTACAGTTGTGGACTCCGTATCTCGGAACTGACAAACCTTCGTTTTTCAGATCTCTATCCCAATGAGGGTTTCATCCGTGTTGAAGGGAAAGGAAGCCGGCAAAGGTTGGTACCCATCTCCGGAATAGCCGTGCAGAAGATTCGGAACTGGCTTCCATATCGCAGTCAGATCAATATCAAAAAGGGACATGAGGATATCCTCTTTGTCACTTCACGAGGGAAAGCCATTTCGCGTGTCACGGTGTTTCATTATCTGAGGCAGTATGCCGAGATGGCTGGCCTGCAAAAAACAATCAGTCCCCACGTGCTTCGCCATTCCTTTGCAACCCACCTGCTGGAAAGGGGAGCCAATATCCGGGTGATACAGGAGATGCTGGGACACGAAAAGATCACCACCACCGAGATATATACCCACCTCGACCGCAATTTCCTGCGGCAAGAGATTATTGAGCATCATCCACGCAACAAAAAATCATCTTGGTAGGTTCTCTTAAAAGTACGAAACTACACCCAAGGTGTGCCATCCCATTTGTTGAACGGTGTAAACATGCTGGAGTGCTTGGCTTTTGGTTTGGCGTTTGACGCTGATCGCTGTTTCCTGACGGCTAATTTTTACGAAAAATGAATTCTTCTCCAAGATTATTGCTTATATTTGTTCAAAAAAAGATATCATCATGAAATTTGCAGTATCAAGTGCCATCCTGTTGAACCACCTACAAGCCATTAGCAGGGTAATCAACTCCAAGAATACCCTGCCCATACTCGATTGTTTTCTACTGAACCTCAAGGGCAACCTGCTGTCACTCACGGCTGCCGACAGTGAGACACGTTTGGAGACAACCGTGGAGGTAAGCAGTGCCGAGGGTGAGGGAAGCCTGGCCATCAATGCCCGTAACCTGCTCGATCCGCTGCGTGAACTACCTGATCAGCCGTTGACCATCGATATCAACGACGAGACCCTTGAGGTATTCATCTATTACCACAACGGTAAGTACAATTTCGTGGGACTGAAAGGAGATGAATATCCGGATCCAAAGCCCTTGAAACAGGATTTCATGTCGTTGACCCTGGAGACAGATACCCTCTTTTCGGGGATCAACCGTACCGTTTTTGCCACTGCCGATGATGAACTCCGACCTGTGATGAACGGTATCTATTTCGATATCACTGCCAGTGATGTGACCTTTGTTGCATCCGACGGGCATAAGCTGGTACGGGTTACCACCAGCGAGGCAAAAGGAGAAGGGCGTTCTTCCTTTATTCTGCCCAAGAAGCCGGCCAACCTGCTGAAGGCCCTGCTACCCAAAGAGAGTGGCAGCGTGGAAATCCGTTTCGACGAGAACAATGCCTATATCACCATGAGTGATTACAGGATGGTGTGTCGCTTTGTAGAGGGGCGTTATCCCAACTACAACTCGGTGATTCCGCAAAACAATCCGAACAACGTAACACTCGACCGGCTGGCACTGCTCAATGCACTCAAGCGTGTGGCGGTCTTTTCCAACCCAGCCAGCAGCCTTGTGAAACTTCAGCTCTCAGAAGACAGAATTGTGGTATCGGCGCAGGATATCGACTTCCTCACTGCCGCAGAGGAGATGATCCCCTGCAGCTACGAAGGGAACGTGATGAATATAGGTTTCAAGGCAGCCTTCCTGATTGATATCCTCAACAATATACCCTCTGCCGATGTGCGGATCGAACTCTCGGATCCTTCTAGGGCGGGACTGATTCTTCCGGTTGAAAAAGAGGAGAACGAAGAGATGTTGACGCTCCTGATGCCGATGATGTTGAATGACTAACCCAGTCGGAATGCAATTGAATCTTAAGAATCCACTGGTTTTCTTCGATCTGGAGACAACCGGTATCAATGTAACTCACGATCGTATCGTGGAGATCTCTTTACTGAAGGTTCATCCCAACGGAAAAGAAGAGATCAGGTCGCGCCGTCTCAATCCTGAAATGCCCATACCTCCACAGGCAACGGCCATTCATGGAATCACCGACGAGGATGTGAAGGATTGTCCCACCTTCAGGCAGGTGGCCCGGTCACTGGCTGAGCAGCTGGAGGGATGCGACCTTGCCGGCTTCAATTCCAGTCGCTTCGATGTGCCGATGCTGGCAGAGGAATTCCTTCGGGCGGAGGTCGATTTTGATATGAGCAAACGCAAGTTTGTGGATGTGCAGATCATTTTCCACAAGAAAGAACAACGGACCCTGGAGGCGGCCTATGCTTTCTATTGTAACAAGAAACTGGAAGCTGCACACTCGGCGGAAGCAGATACCCGTGCCACCTACGAGGTGCTCAAATCCCAGCTGGATCGTTATCCCGATCTCACCAACGATATCGAGGCATTATCGAAAGAGTACTCCAGTTTCAACAACAATGTCGACTTTGCCGGTAGAATCATCTACAACGAGAAAGGGATTGAGGTGTTCAACTTCGGAAAACACAGGGGTAAACCTGTGACCGAAGTACTCGCCAAAGAACCCAGCTACTATGCCTGGATGATGGATGGAGATTTTCCGCTCAACACCAAGCAGGTGCTTACGCAGATTCGGTTAAGAGGATTAAAAGGCTAAAGCGATCCATGCCTCGTTTTTTCATCACCCTCTCGTATAACGGAAAAAACTATGTGGGCTGGCAGGTGCAACCCAACGGTACAGGTGTACAGCAGGTAGTGCAAGAGTCGCTCTCAGTGATTCTGCGCGGAGAGATGGAGATTACCGGTGCCGGCAGAACCGATGCGGGTGTGCATGCCCGCAGGATGATTGCTCATTTCGACTGGGAGGGGAATCCATTCAGTGAGACAGATCTGGTGCGAAAACTGAATAACTTCCTGCCACGGGACATTGCCATACAGGAGATTCGACCTGTTATTGCTGATGCACATGCACGCTTCAGTGCCCTTTCACGTACCTACAGCTACCATCTCACCACCCAGAAGGATCCTTTTCAGCATGAACTGACTTACAGGATCCCGTTCTCTCCGGATATGGACCGGATGAATCGACTCTGTGAGGTGTTGATGGAGTATGATGACTTCACCAGTTTCAGCAAACTGCACACCGATGCGAAGACCAATATCTGCCGGATAGCATATGCGGGCTGGGAGAAGAGTGGGGAGCATTTCACCTTCACGATCACTGCCGATCGGTTTCTACGCAACATGGTGCGGGCCATTACCGGTACATTGCTCGAAGCTGGCAGAGGGAGGCTCGATGAGCGGGGCTTTCGGAGGATCATCGAAGCGAGGAATCGTAACGTGGCGGGCGACTCCGTGCCGGGGCATGCTCTTTTTCTTGAGGATGTGGCTTACCCTGATGATATATGGCTTTAAAATGAGAATAGCCCCAATGGATGGGATAAATTTGTGACAGTATTTGGGTGACAAAAACGCAGCGACACGGTAAAGTGTTCGCTGCGTTTGTCGTTTGTCTCTCTCTTCTTCGCTGGAGATGCGAAGTGTTGAAGCATCAGTCGTTCATTGAGATCAGAAATTCCTCGTTGCTGGAGGTGCGTCTCATACGATTCAACAGGAACTCCATAGCCTCCACCGAGTTCATGTCGGAGAGGAAGTTGCGGAGCACCCACATCCGGTTGAGCGTCTCCTCAGAGAGAAGCAGATCGTCACGACGTGTGCTGGAGGCAATGATGTCGACCGAGGGGAAGATTCGTTTGTTCGAGAGCCTGCGGTCGAGCTGCAGCTCCATGTTGCCGGTACCCTTGAACTCCTCGAAGATTACATCATCCATCTTGGACCCGGTTTCGGTGAGCGCCGTGGCGATGATGGTGAGGGAACCACCATGCTCAATGTTGCGTGCGGCACCGAAGAAACGCTTAGGCTTGTGCAAGGCATTGGCATCGACACCACCAGAGAGTACTTTTCCTGATGCGGGTTGCACGGTGTTGTAGGCACGTGCCAGACGGGTGATGGAATCGAGCAGGATTACTACGTCGTGACCACATTCCACCAGACGGCGGGCCTTGTTCAGCACAATCTCGGCGATTTTTACGTGACGATCGGCAGGCTCATCGAACGTTGAGGCGATCACCTCGGCGTTCACGCTGCGCTCCATATCGGTTACCTCCTCAGGACGTTCGTCAATGAGCAGGATGATCATGTACACCTCGGGGTGGTTGTCGGCAATGGCATTGGCAATATCCTTCAGAAGCATTGTCTTGCCGGTTTTCGGCTGCGCCACGATCAGGCCACGCTGTCCCTTGCCAATAGGTGAAAACATATCCACCACGCGGCAGGAGAGGTTGTCGTTGTGTCCTTTGGTGAGGTTGAACTTCTCATTGGGAAAGAGTGGTTTCAGGTGGTCGAACGGTACCCGGTCACGCACATCATCCGGCTTGCGGCCATTGATATTGTCTACCTTTACCAGGGGGAAGAATTTCTCACCCTCTTTGGGAGGGCGGATGGGACCTTCCACCACATCACCTGTTTTCAGACCGAAAAGGCGGATCTGCGACTGTGATACATAGATGTCATCCGGAGAAGACATATAGTTGTAATCGGAGGAACGAAGAAAACCGTATCCGTCGGGCATGATCTCCAGTACTCCGGTGGCGTTGAGAATACCGTCAAAATCGTAGGCCGGCTCCTTCTCTTTTTGTTCTTTTTGTTGTTGGGGTTGTCCCTGTGGCTGTGGATGACCTTTTGCCTGTGCTGCCTGGTGCTTCGGTTGAAGCGGTGAGGGGGCAATCAGGTCTTGCAGGGAGACTTTACCACCTGCTGCGGGCGAGCTACCCTCTGCCGGGATAATTGTCTCTGCCGTTGGGTCTTCAGCCACTACCGGTGGTAGCGTTACCGGTGCCGGCGTACTCTTCTTCTCTTCATTACGGTGTTTGGATGAACGGAACACCAGCTGAATCGGCTTCTCGGGGTTTTTTGCCACTCCGGATGAGGGTGCCTCCTCTTTCTTTTTTTCTGCCTGCACAGCCGCACCATCTCTCTTTACAGGGTTTGTAGCCTCTACCTCTACCTCTGCCGGTGCTTTGCTTTGGACGATTGCAACAGGCTGGCGATCCGTTTTGGGTTCTTCACCTTTGTTCAGAACAACAACCTCCTCCTTTTTAATCAGTCTTGGTTTCTCTGACTGGGATGGTTTTTCTGCGGAAACCGGCTTTTCGACTGGCTTGGGTTGTGTGTGAGGGGATGTTGCCCGGGGCTGTGTGCTTGGCTCTGTTGCTTTTGTCTGCCTATTCTGAGCCGGGGAGGAGGGTTGTGGCGCAGTTGTCTCTTTGGGTGCCTGTGACTTTTGTTTGGGGAGATTCTCTTTCCCTGCTGAACCGGATTTTCGCTCCGTGGACCTGTTCTGCTGGCTTCTCGTGTTGTCGGAACGCTTTCGTCCGCTACCAGACTGTTTGGTTACCGGTTCTGCAGCTAGCTTCTTGGTTTCGGCTATTGCCTGCTCATCGAGGATCTTGTAGATCAGTTCCTCCTTTTTGTATGCGTCTGGGCGTCTGATGCCCATTTCTTTGGCAAGAACACGCAATTCGGTTGTGAGCTTCTCATTGAGCTCAATGATATTATAAGCCATGTAAATCTGTAAAAATACGTTATGGTTTTTGTATGAAATGTTGTTTAGAATCGTGCCAGATTTGCAAATGGAAGCGGATGAACCATTTTTTTTAGCAAAACGACCGGATATATACTATTTGAAATAAAAGCAAATGAATAACAGTAGTGAGTCAATGTACTGTCGAAGATTCTGTTGCAAAGGTAATCTTTTTTTTGATAATCAGTGCGATTTACCCTCTTTTTTTTAGTGAGGGCTGCAAAAAACAAAAAAGAGAGGATCATGCCTCTCTTCGAACTATCCTGCGACCTTAACCGCTCACGTCTCATTCATGTTGATCTGATTGAGTGTGTCCATTCGTCTGGCAATCTCATTCTTGTACAACCGGGATCTCTTTCTTTCCAGTGAATGGGTACTGGTTGCTTCCACAAAGAGTTCATGTGCCTTGGTTGCCCATTGGTATGACTGCTGCATATCATCCAGCATCTCATAGGCCAATGCAATATTGTTGGCTGCTTTTGCCTGATCAATTTTCCTGGAACTCCGGTTGTAGAAAGCCTCCCATTTCTCAATTGCCCGATACCAATCTGCCGCCTTTGCAAAAGCTTCTCCCTCTCTCATCAGTGAGGCGGGCAATGTGTAGTACCATCTGTCCTGCATTTCCCAGTGGGGAGCAAACACGTACGACATCTTCTCCGCGGCACGAACGGCCAACCGTTTCATCGCCTCTTCCCGCGTGGGTATCATCAGCTCAGCATAGGCCCGCTCATCCTGGATGTCGAATCCTTCCCATGTGAGACTATCCTTATAATGAACCACCGGTATCTTGCCCTCCATGGTGGGTAGATAAACCCTGATCAATGACTGGATACTGCCTTTCAGGTCGCAGTAGCTGTAACCCTGTTGGTGGTAATGTTCCCTTTTACGGGTCTCAACAATCAATTTGTCCAGTGACACAATAGCCTGGGCTCCTGTTTGCCTTCTGAGCTCGTTCATCCGTTCCGGGGTCAGCGGTTTTTCACTGAAGAAGTCATGGTCATCCCTCAGTCTGTTGGATAGATAATGTATCCTGTGAAAGTAATCCTCTTCTTCCAGAAACTGAGCCAGTGCCTCCGTGTAGAAAACGGCGATGCTGTCGGAAGATGCTTTCACCCTGTCATCTGTTGTATGCCCGATGCGCTGGAGGGTATGCCCAACTTCATCAGGCTGTACGACTACGTTGTTGACGATGGCTATAGAGAGCACATTCGAAGGAAGCGTTACCTGAGCCGGTTCCCTTGTTTCAACGGTCAGGTATTTGATTCCCGAACAGCCGACAAGCAGCATGAGGGAAGTGATGGTCGGTAAAAGTGTTAGATGTCTCATAGATGCTAATTTAACATTTATCGGTCAGCTATGTGTTGCGAAACAGGTTCTTTTGCCAATTAGTGACTGTTTTCTCTCCCTTTGGTTTAATGACTGGCTACATTTTTTTGTTTCCCGGAAAATTGTGGTGGGCAAAAGGGGAGATCGCTCTTTTTTTGTGTATATTTGTCCCTCCTTTAGAAACAAACACTATCGTAACAATTGAAGAACATGGTATTTAACATTATTGTGTTGGCGAAGCAGGTTCCCGATACACGCAACGTGGGGAAAGATGCAATGAAAGCCGACGGAACAGTAAACAGGGCGGCACTGCCCGCCATCTTTAATCCTGAGGACCTGAATGCGCTGGAGCAGGCACTGCTGATCAAAGAACAGAATCCCGGTACCAAAATCACCCTTCTAACCATGGGGCCGGGTAGGGCTGCTGAGATCCTGCGAGAAGGACTTTTCCGGGGAGCCGATGACGGGGTGTTGCTCACAGATAGGGCTTTTGCAGGTGCTGATACACTGGCAACCTCCTATGCTCTCTCGATGGCAGTCCGCAAAATCGGCAGTTATGACATCATTCTTTCGGGACGACAGGCCATTGACGGTGATACCGCACAGGTGGGGCCACAGATCGCAGAGAAATTGGGTATCCCCCAGATCACTTATGCCGAGGCGATTGAGAAGGTAAATACAGGCTCAATCCGCGTGAAACGCCGACTGGAGCATGGTGTGGAGGTGGTGGAGTGCCCACTGCCCGCGGTGATCACAGTGAACGGTTCGGCTGCACCCTGCCGGCCACGCAACGCCAAGCTGCTGCAGAAGTACAAGCATGCGAAGACCGTTACCGAACGGCAGGTGGAGCATATCGACTACATTGATATTTATAGCAGCCGTCCCTACCTGAACCTTACCGAGTGGAGCGTTGCCGATGTGGCGGCCGATCCTCAGCAATGTGGTCTGTCAGGATCGCCTACCAAGGTGAAGAAGATCGAAAACGTGGTTTTTCAGGCCAAGGAGAGCAAGCAGTTGAGTGGCAGCGATGCGGAGATCGACGAGCTGATGCGGGAGCTGATCACAAATCACACCATTGGTTAACACAATTACACATTGATCATGAACAATATATTTGTATATCTGGAAATTGAAGAGGGTAGGGTAGCCGAGGTGAGCCAGGAACTCCTTACCAAGGGAAAATCACTGGCCAAACAGTTGAATTGCCGACTTGAGGCCATCGCTGCCACGGCTCATGCCGATGGAATAGCGGAACAGGTGTTTCCCTACGGTGTGGACCGGCTGCATATCTTCCGCGATCAGCGTCTTTCCCCTTACACCACGCTGCCGCATACCGCCATCCTGGTAGAGCTGTTCAAACAGGAGAAGCCACAGATCTGCCTGATGGGTGCCACCATCATCGGCCGCGATCTGGGACCGCGTGTCTCCTCGGCATTGGGCAGTGGGCTGACAGCCGATTGCACCTCGCTCGAGATTGGTGATCACGAAGACAAAAAAGCAGGTAAGGTGTATGAAAACCTGCTTTATCAGATCCGTCCAGCATTTGGTGGCAACATCGTGGCCTGGATCATCAACCCCGACCACCGGCCACAGATGGCCACCGTGCGTGAGGGGGTGATGAAAAAGGAGATACTGGACCCCTATTATAAGGGTGAGGTGGTGGAGCACCAGGTATCCGACTTCGTGGCGGAGGAGGCGTTCGTTGTATCCATCATCGACCGCCACATCGAAAAGTCGAAGGTAAACATCAAAAATGCACCTGTCATCGTCTCGGGTGGCTACGGGGTGGGATCGAAAGAGAATTTCGACTTGCTTTACCAGCTTGCCGATGTGCTGGGTGCCGAGGTAGGTGCATCTCGTGCGGCTGTCGATGCCGGCTTCACCGGACATGAACGGCAAGTCGGTCAAACCGGAGTCACCGTGCGCCCCAAGTTATACATAGCATGTGGCATATCGGGACAGATTCAGCATATTGCCGGTATGCAGGAGAGTTCGCTGATCATCTCCATCAACAACGACCCCAACGCACCCATCAACACCATTGCCGATTATGTCATCACCGGCGATATTGAAACCGTGATTCCCAAGATGATCAAGTATTACAGGAAAAACAGCAAGTAAAAAACAATTATGGCCAATTTTTATACCGATACACCCCAGTTCCGCCACTACCTGACCCATCCGCTGATGACGAGGATCGTGGAGCTGAAAGAGAGAAATTACGCAGACAAGGAGAGATATGACTACGCCCCGATGGACTTCGAGGATGCCATGGACAGCTACGACAAGGTGTTGGAAGTGGTGGGCGAGATCTGTGCCGATATCATCGAACCCAATGCCGAGGAGGTAGACCATAGCGGGCCCACCGTAGAGAACGGGAGGGTGACTTATGCTGCCCCTACACAACAGAACCTCGATGCGCTCAACAAGGCGGAGCTGATGGGTATGGGGCTGAGCCGCAGGTATGGCGGTCTCAACTTCCCGATGGTGCCCTACATGATGAGCGCCGATATTGTGAGCCGTGCCGATGCCAGCTTCCAGAACATCTGGATGCTGCAGGACTGCGGCGAAACCATTTATGAGTTTGCCGACGAGGAACAAAAAGAGCGTTTCCTGCCCCGCATCGTGCAGGGAGAGACCATGTCGATGGACCTCACTGAGCCGGATGCGGGTTCCGACTTGCAGGCGGTGATGCTCAAGGCCAGTTACAACGAGGAGGAGAAACAGTGGTACCTGAACGGGGTGAAGCGGTTCATCACCAACGGTGATGCCGACATCCACCTGGTGTTGGCCCGCTCTGAGGAGGGAACCAAGGATGCCCGTGGCCTCTCCATGTTTGTCTATGACAAGAAAAACGGCGGAGTGAACGTGCGTCGCATCGAGAATAAGATGGGGATCAAGGGTGCTCCTACCTGCGAGCTGGTCTTCAAAAACGCAAAAGCAGAGCTGGTGGGCACACGCCGTATGGGACTGATCAAGTATGTGATGTCATTGATGAACGGCGCCCGTCTCGGCATCATTGCTCAGTCGGTGGGTCTCTGTGAGGCTGCCGTACGGGAAGCTCACAGCTATGCGCTGGAACGTCGCCAATTCGGAAAGGCCATTATCGAGTTTCCACCGGTTTATGAGATGTTGGCCAACATGCGTGCCAGAACCGATGCGGCCCGTACCATGCTTTACGAGACCTGTCGTCTGGTGGATATGTACAAGACCCTCGAGGATATCGCTCGCGAAAGAAAGCTGACAGCCGAGGAGCGGGATGAGATGAAACGCTACTCCCGTCTGGCCGATGCCTTCACGCCACTGGGCAAGGCGATGAGCAGCGAGTATGCCAACCAGAATGCCTACGATGCCATCCAGGTGCATGGCGGCTCGGGTTACATGAAGGACTACAAATGTGAACGTCTCTACCGCGACGCACGCATCACCAATATCTATGAAGGTACCACCCAGCTACAGGTGGTGGCTGCCATCCGCCATGTCACCACCGGCACCTACCTGCAGCGCATCAAGGAGTATGAGGCGATGCCGGTAACACCCGAGCTGGAACAGCTTAAAAAGGTGCTCAAACAGATGGCAGAGATGTATGAGAAGCTGGTGGAACTTGTTACCAGCCAAAAGGATGAGGATTACCTCGATTTCCATGCACGCAGACTGGTGGAGTGTGCCGGTTACCTGGTGATGGGACACCTACTCCTGCAGGATGCCAACAAGGATGCCGCCCTCTTCCGCCGCAGCGCCGAGGTATATATCCATTATGGTGAGGTGGAGGTTGTCAAGAATTACAACTTCATCACCCGCTTGGGAATTGAGGATATGGCATACTACAAGCCAGCTATCGCTGAAGAATAAGCAGCATCGTTTGCAAATGAAAAGGGACTCCATCGGGTCCCTTTTTTTCT